>NZ_JBSFRK010000020.1:112427-138677 GCF_053589195.1 Streptomyces sp. NPDC003379
GCAGCCGCTTGCAGGCGGACTGGCCCGGTTGGGCGTGTGGCGGTCGGCATGTGGCCTGGTCCGCTTCTGCGTACGCCTGCCTGCATGCGGACTGGCCTCGGTTCCACGTGCAGCCGCCCGCATGCGGACTGGCCCGGTTGGGCGTGTGGCGGCCCGCGTGCGGGCTGGCCCAGTTCCGCGCGCGGCCGCCCGCAAGCGGACCGGCCCCGCCCCTGCGTACAGCCGCCCGCAAGCGGCCGACCCGCCCCTGCGTACAGCTGCCCGTAAGCGAACCGACCCCGCCTCCACGCACAGCCACCCCCCCCCCAGCAGACCGGCCCGCACCCACGCACCGCCCCCCCCCACGCAAACCGCCCCCCTTCCGCCTCCAGCCACCCCCGACCGACCTGGTTCACTTCCGCGTACGCCTGTCGCCGCGCACGCGGGCCGTCCATTTCCGTACGCAACACTTGCCCCGCAAGCCCCGACCATGGGAGTCCCTCCGTGTCTCAGCCGCCACGTCTCGGTGTCGTCGTCATCACGATGGGCAACCGGCCCAGAGAGCTCGACGCGCTGCTCGCGTCCGTGGCCGGGCAGGACGTGTCGGCGGACCGGATCGTGCTCGTCGGCAACGGCTCACCGTTGCCGGAACTCCCCGCGCTGCCGGGCAAGGTGACGGCCATCGAGCTCGACGAGAACCTCGGCTGCCCCGGCGGCCGCAACGTGGCGATCGAGCGCCTCATGGACCTCGGCGACGTGGACGTCGTCATCGAACTGGACGACGACGGACTCCTCGTGGACAACGACGTCTTCCGCAAGGTGCGGGACCTCTTCACCGACGACCCGCGCCTCGGCATCGTCGGCTTCCGCATCGCCGACGAGCACGGCGAGACCCAGCGCCGCCACATCCCCCGGCTGCGCGCCACCGACCCGATGCGGCGCGGCCCGGTCACCGCCTTCCTCGGCGGCGGGCACGCCTTCTCCGCCGAAATGCTGGGGCAGACCGGTACCTGGCCCGCCCAGTTCTTCTTCGGGCACGAGGAGACCGACCTCGCCTGGCGGGCCGTGGACGCCGGCTGGAAGATCCTCTACGAGCCCGCGCTGCTCCTCCAGCACCCCAAGACCTCCCCGGCCCGGCACGCCGTCTACTACCGCAACACCGCCCGCAACCGCGTCTGGCTGGTCCGCCGCCGCCTCCCGCTCCCGCTCATCCCCGTCCACCTCGGCATCTGGACCCTCCTCACCCTCGCCCGCACCCGCTCCCTGCCGGGCCTGCGCGCCTGGGCGGGCGGCTTCGCGGAAGGGATGCGGACCTCCTGCGGCGAGCGCCGGCCCATGCGCTGGCGCACCGTGTGGCGGCTGACGCGGCTGGGGCGCCCGCCGGTGATCTGAGCCGCGTACGCCGTCGGCCCGGTACTGGTTCGCTTCACCCCTCCGGATGACGTAGAGTTGGGTTTACCGACGCGGGGTGGAGCAGCTCGGTAGCTCGCTGGGCTCATAACCCAGAGGTCGCAGGTTCAAATCCTGTCCCCGCTACTGAAGGCCGAGGGCCGGAAGCGTTCATCGCTTCCGGCTCTCGGTGTTTCCCGCCCCCCACTGGGTTCGCTCATCCCCCTCACCCCTCCCGTCCCGTAACCCGCTCGGCCCGCACCAGGTCGCACCCGCCCCCCGCTGCGGGAAGCCTGGGTGCAGCGCGGTGATGGGTCGCGGACTCGGCGGGAGACAAGCGGTGGGGCAGCGTGGAGGAACCGGCGGCAGCGGAACCACCGCGCACGAGCGGGCCTTCGTCCGGGCCCTGCCCGTCCTGCTCCTGGTCGTCGGGGTCGGGTACGACGTCGCGACCCCGGCCGAGTTCACCGCCGCCCCGCTCTTCGCGGCCGCCCCGCTGATCGCCGCCCCCTTCTACTCGCTGCTCAACACCGCCCTGACGGGCGCCGCGGCCTCCGCCGCCGTACTCGTGCTGCACTACGGCAACGCCGTCACCAGCCATGTCGAGGCCATCACCGAACTTTTCACCGTGGTGACCGTCGCCGCCCTCGCGACCGTCATCAACCGCGTCGTCTGCCGCGGCAACGACCGGCTCGCCACCGCCCGCTCCATCGCCGAGGCCACCCAGCGCGCCGTGCTGCCGCAGCCGGACCCCCGGATCGGCGGGCTCGACATCGCGGCGCGGTACGAGGCGGCGCAGGCCGACGCGTTCATCGGCGGCGACCTGTACGCCGTACAGGACACCCCGCACGGTGTGCGGCTCATCGTCGGCGACGTACGCGGGAAGGGCATGGGCGCGGTGGCCGCCGTCGCCGTCGTCATCGGTGCCTTCCGGGAGGCCGCCGAGCAGGAGGCCACCCTGGAGGCGGTGGCGCAGCGCCTGGAGCGGGCGCTGGCGCGCGAGGGCACCCGGCGTGACGGGCTCGATGCCTTCGAGGGGTTCACCACGGCCGTCCTCGCGGAGATCCGGCACGGCGAGGGCGTCGTACGGCTGGTCAACCGGGGGCATCCGGCTCCGCTGCTGCTGCGCGGCGACGGTCGGCTGTGCGTGCTCTCCGGGAGCGACCCCGCGCTGCCGCTCGGCATGGGTGACCTGGGGGTCTGGCCGGACCGGGCGGACGAGTCGGACTTCCCGCCCGGCGCGATGCTGCTCTTCTATACGGACGGCCTCTCGGAGGCACGGGACGCGGCGGGGGAGTTCTACGACCCCGCGACCCGGCTCGGCGGGCGGATCTTCCCCGGCCGCGAGGGACCGCACGCGCTGCTCGCCACGCTCACGCAGGAGGTCCGGCGACACACGGGCGGCGCGGCGACGGACGACATGGCGCTGCTCGCGGTGCGGCGGCCGGCGGGCGGGGACGCGGTGGTCACCGCGCGTGACTGAAATGCAACAGAGGTCGTCGGTGGGGAGCGGACGGAGGGCGGACGGAGAGCGGACGCAGAGCTGACGGAGTGCTAACAGGGGGCGGCAGCGCGCTGACGAGAGGTCAACTCGCCCCGTTTCAGACGCCCGTGTCCCATTAAGTACGGACGGGGAGCGTTAACGATCAACTGGAACGGCTTGGAATACGGCATCCCCTTCTATTAACGTTCGATAACGCAGCGCGGTCGTCCCAGCCGTCACTAGAGATGGCTCCGCGCGCACACGCCTAATCCCGCAAGGGAGCCGGGGAACCACCAAATTGGGGTGAATCGGGCATCTGTGCATCCGTGCCAGATGTTCGTAGGAGACCTTCCTGCTCCGAACCCGTCAGCTAACCCGGTAGGCGAGAAGGAAGGAAAGGAGTGCGCCCCAGTGGCGTCCAACCGGCCTGGCCCCCAAGCGGTGTACGTACCGAACGACGACGAATTCGGTGGGTACGACGAGGAGACCTGGGAGGAATGGAATCCCACTGAGGACTCCGTCCGTCCCGTCCGCGGCAGGCACCGTGTGCACAAGAAGGGCGGCGGCGGGCTCGCCCGCAGCTCCACCGTCCTTGGCGTCGGCGTCATCGCCGCCGTCGGCGCGGGCGGCATCGCCACCGCGCAGGACGGCAAGCCGCCCGTCTCCATCTCGATGCCCGACCTGGGCGCCGTCACGGACTCGCTGCCCGAGGCCGGGTCCCTGCCCGGCGTGGGCTCCCTGATATCCGACGGCGACGCGTCGGACTCCGCGGACCCCACGGGTTCCGAGGCCGTCGCCGAGGCCGCTCCGCTCACCGCCGCCGGTGTCAGCACCGCCGACGCCGAGCAGGGCACCACCGACGCGGGCGAGGCGCTGCGCGCCCGCATCATGCAGCAGGCCGAGAACCAGCAGGACCAGGCGGACGACGCCGTGCGCACCGCGACCGAGCAGGCTGCCGTGAAGCGGGCCGCCGAAGAGGCCGCCGCCCAGCAGAAGCAGGCCGAGCAGAAGGCCGACGCCAAGACGGCCGCCAAGGCCGCCGCCAAGAAGAAGAAGGAGGAGGAGGCCCGCGAGGCCAAGGCCCTGGCCGAGCGCCGCGCCAAGCTCGCGAAGAGCTATGCGATCCCCACCTCCTCGTACACCCTGACCTCGCACTTCGGTGACTCCGGATCCATGTGGTCCTCCGGGCAGCACACCGGTCTGGACTTCGCCGCTCCGACGGGTACCCCGCTCAAGGCCGTGCACACCGGCACCGTCAAGGAGGCCGGCTGGGCGGGCGCGTACGGCTACCGCACCGTCCTGGAGCTGTCGGACGGCACCGAGATCTGGTACTGCCACCAGTCCTCGCTCAACGTCAGCGCCGGGCAGAAGGTCAGCACGGGCGACGTCATCGGCCGCGTCGGCGCGACCGGCAACGTCACCGGGCCGCACCTTCACCTGGAGGTCCACACGCCGGGCGGCGCCACCGTCGACCCGCTGGGCTGGCTCCAGAGCAAGGGCCTCAATCCCTGAGAGAGTTCGGGGGAAGTTCGGGGATTGCCGGAATTCGGTTTCCGGAAGGGACGTTGAGGAACGTATGACTCCTCTTCGTCCCCTCGGCTCATCCGACCTCGAAGTCTTCCCGCTCTCCCTCGGCGGCAACGTCTTCGGCTGGACCGCCGACCGCACCGCGTCCTTCGCCGTCCTCGACGCCTACACCGAAGCGGGCGGCAACTTCATCGACACCGCCGACGCCTACTCGGCCTGGGTGGAAGGCAACAAGGGCGGCGAGTCCGAGACCCTCATCGGCGAGTGGCTGGCCGAGCGCGGCAACCGTTCGGACGTGGTCGTCGCGACGAAGGCCGGCTCCCACCCCGAGTACAAGGGCCTGGCCGCGAGCACCATCAAGGGCGCCGCCGACGCGTCCCTGCGCCGCCTCGGCACCGACTACATCGACCTCTACTACACCCACTTCGACGACCCGTCGGTCCCGGTGGAGGAGATCATCGGGGCGCTCGACGAACTGGTGCGGGCCGGCAAGGTGCGCGCGATCGCCGCCTCCAACATCACCCCCGAGCGGCTCCAGGAGTCGCTCGACTTCTCCGACCGCGAGGGCCTCGCGCGCTACGTGGCACTGCAGCCGCACTACAACCTCGTCTCCCGCGACACCTACGAGGGCCCGCTCCAGGAGATCGCCTCCCGCTCCGGCCTCGCGGCCGTCCCCTACTACGCGCTCGCGTCCGGCTTCCTCACCGGCAAGTACCGCGCGGGCGCGCGCGTCGAGAGCGCGCGCAGCGGACGCGTCGAGGCGTACGTGGGGAGCGAGCGGGGCGACCGTGTCCTTGCCGCGCTCGACGGGATCGCGGCGGCGCGTGGTGTCCAGGTCGCGACCGTGGCGCTCGCCTGGCTGGCGGCACAGCCCACCGTCGCGGCGCCGATCGCCTCCGCGCGCACGGTCGAGCAGCTGCCGGCGCTGCTGGCCGTCGCGGACGTGGAGCTGACCGGGACGGAGCTGGCGGCGCTCACCTCGGCTTCGGCCTAGGACGGGCAGGGCTTTCAGGAGCGGTACGGGTTGTACGTCGGGGCCGGGGCCGGGTAGGGGTAGGGCTGCGGCTGTCCGTACGGGACGGGGGCGTATGGCGCGGGGGCGTACGGGGTCTGCGGGTGGCCGTACCCGGCGTACGCGTACGGCATGGGAGGCAGCGGAGGCAGCGGCATGACCGGGGCCGTCGCGCGGGCCGCGTAGGCCAGGGCGGGGCGGGCCGGTTCGCGGCGCTCCCAGAGCTTGTCGAGCAGCTCACGTTCGCGTACGACGAAGTCGGCGCCCGCCCGGCCCCGGCGCCCCCGGTGGCGCAGGAACGCCAGTGACGTCGCGTACATCTCGTACTCCATGACCGTGCGGGCCGCGGCCTTCCCCCAGGTGTACGAGGCGTAGTCGCGGGCCAGCGCGCGGGCGCGCATCGAGCCGAGCGCGTACGGCTCGGGCGGGGTGAGCCAGCCCGCCGCCGTGTACAGGGGCAGCTCGGCGCGGATGATGCGCAGTTCGCGCTGCCGCGTCCAGATGGCCAGCCAGGTCAGCAGGCCGAAGGAGGGCAGCATGAAGAGCGCGTACACGGTGAAGAACCCGTACTGACCGAAGACCGCGGAGCCGTTCCACAGGGCGTGCACGCCCATCGCGAGCAGCAGCCCGGCGAGCGGGAGCAGCACGCGGCGCAGGTGCTGGCGCTCGGCGGAGAACGCGGCGAGGCCGAAGCCGATGCCGGTCAGGACCGTGAACAGCGGGTGCGCGAACGGCGACATGACCACGCGTACGAAGAACGTCGCCGCCGTCACCGAGGCGAGGCCGCTCTCGCGGCTGAGCTGGTCGGTGACGAAGGCGTTGCCGAGGTAGAGGATGTTCTCGGTGAACGCGAAGCCGGTCGCGGTCACGCCGGCGATCACCACGCCGTCGACGATGCCGGTGAAGTCCCGTCTGCGGAAGAGGAAGACGAGCAGGATGGCGGCGGCCTTCGCGGACTCCTCGACGATCGGCGCGATGACCGTGGCGCCGAGAGTGTCGGCGCTGTGCGGGTCGGCGGTGGCGGTGGCTATCCAGCGGATCGCGAAGCTGTTCGCGACGATCGCGATGAGCGCGGCCGCGCAGGCGCCCCAGGAGAAGGAGAAGAGGAGGTTCCGCCAGGGCCCCGGCGCGACCCGGTCCAGCCAGCGGAACGCGGCGACGAGCAGCGGCACCGGAACCGTCGCGAGGCCGAGCCCGACGAGGAAGCCCTCGGTGCCGGTCTGCTCCCTCACCAGGGCGAGGATCACCAGGCCCGAGAGGGCGAGCAGCGTGACGAGCCCGGCCGCGCGTATCGCGCGCCGCTGCCACCAGCGGGCTCGGCGGAGCTCCCCCGGGGCGGGCGCCTCGGGAGGTACCGGATACGGATACGGAGGACTGGTGGCCACGTCGTTGACCCTAACGAGGGATGGGGGCGGCCGCGACGGTGCCTCAGTCCTGGGGCGCCGACTCGGCCCGTACGACACGACGGAACAGCAGGTCATGCACGACGTGGCCCTTGGCAAGGCCCTGGCCCTCGAAGCGGGTCCGGGGGCGGAACGCCGGGCGCGGCGCGTATCCGCCGTCGGCCTGGGTGTTCTCGAAGTCGGGGTGCGCGGTGAGCACCTCCAGCATCTGCTCGGCGTACGGCACCCAGTCGGTCGCGCAGTGCAGGAGCGCGCCCGGCTTCAGCGAGGGCGCGGCCAGCGTCAGGAACTCCGGCTGGATCAGGCGGCGCTTGTGGTGGCGGGGCTTGGGCCAGGGGTCGGGGAAGTAGACGCGGAGCCCGTCGAGGGACTCGGGCGGCAGCATCTCGCGGAGCAGGATGATCGCGTCGCCGTTGGCCACGCGGACGTTCGACAGGCCGGCGCGCTCGGCGAGGCCGAGGAGGTTGCCCTGGCCGGGGGTGTGCACGTCGACGGCGAGGATGCCGGTGTCGGGGTCGTCGGCGGCCATCCGCGCGGTGGCCTCGCCCATGCCGAAGCCGATCTCCAGGACGACGGGAAGACCGGGGCGTGGCCCCTTCTCGTCCGCGAACAGCTCGGCGAGGTCCAGCGTCCGCAGCCCGTCGATATCCAGCCCCCACTTGGGCCAGAGCCGCCGCAGCGCATCCTCCTGGCCGGCGGTCACCCGGCTCCGCCGCGGCTGAAAACTACGGATCCGCCGCTCGTGGTGCGACCCGGCGGGGTCGGGGGAGGGCCCACCGGGAAAGCGGGGTCCGACTTGCGGCCGCCCTGGCCGGGCCGGAGCGGCACCGGCTTCGGGAGCTTTTGGAGCCTCGGGGGCTTCGGGGGCTTCGGGGGTGTGGGGTGACTCAGACACAGTGCGGCAATTTTACGCGGTGGGCGAGGGTGCGGGGAGCTGCGCGCTCAGCGGTATACGGCCCGCAGTGCGCCGCACCCGGTCGGCGGGGTGCGGGTGCGGGGAGCGGCGCGTGCCGTGAAGGGGCTTGGGGGTCGTGCCCCGTCAGGGGCGCGGGGAACTGCGCGCTCAGCCATATGCGGCCCGCAGGGCACCACGCACCAGCACCGGGAGGGACAGCCGCATCGGCACGCGGCGAGCCGGGATGAGCCGCACCCGGTCCGCGGGGAGGGACAGCGATGCCCGCCCGCAGGGTGCCGGGAGGTCAGTCCGGCCCCCGCAGCGCGGCCAGCGCCCGGCGGGCGACCTCGCGGCCAATCGGCAGGGACGCGGTCGCCGCAGGCGAGGGCGCGTTCAGGACGTGGACCGTGCGGGCGCCCTCCCGTATCAGGAAGTCGTCGACCAACGTGCCATCCCGCAGCACCGCCTGGGCGCGGACCCCGGCCGGGGCCGGCATCAGGTCGTCCGGCCCGATCCCGGGCAGCAGCCTGCGCACCGCTTCGGTGAACGCGGACTTGGAGGCGGAGCGGCGCAGCTCACCCGCCCCGTAACGCCAGTGGCGGCGGGCTATGCGCCACGATCCCGGCCAGCCGAGGGTGCCGGCGAGCTCGCGGGGGCGGACGACCGACCAGGCGTAGCCCTCGCGGGCCAGGGCCGGGACCGCGTTCGGCCCCACGTGGACGCCGCCGTCGATGCCCCGGGTGAGGTGGACGCCGAGGAAGGGGAAGGCCGGGTCGGGCACGGGATAGACGAGGCCGCGGACCAGCTCGGGGCGGACCAGCTCGAAGTACTCACCGCGGAACGGGACGATCCGCATACCCGGGTCGTCGCCCGTGAGCCGCGCGATCTCGTCGCAGTGCAGCCCCGCGCAGTTCACCAGGACCTTGCCGCGCACGACGGCGCCGTCGGCGGTGCGGACGGCGACGCCGCGGTCGGGGCGGCGGTCCACACGGACGACGTGCCCGCCCGCGCCGTAGCGGATCTCGGCGCCCGACGCGCGGGCCAGGTGCCGCGCCACCGCGCCGTAGTCGCAGACGCCGGTCGTCCCGACGTGGATGGCGGCGAGGCCGCGGACCTCCGGCTCGTACTCGGTGATCTGGGCGGGGCCGAGCTCGCGCACCGGGATGCCGTTCTCCCTGCCGCGCTGGACAAGGCCGTGCAGGCGGGGCAGCTCGGCGCGCTCCGTGGCGACGATCAGCTTGCCGGTGACCTCGTGCGGAATGCCGTACTCCGCGCAGAATTTGATCATCTCGGCGGCGCCGCGGACCGCGTATCTCGCCTTCAGCGAGCCGGGGCGGTAGTAGATCCCGCTGTGGATCACGCCGCTGTTCCGGCCCGTCTGGTGCCGGGCGGGGCCCGGCTCCTTCTCCAGGACGGTGACGCTGGTGCCGGGGACGGTGCGGGTGAGGGCGTAGGCCGTCGCGAGCCCGACGATTCCGCCGCCGATCACCAGCACGTCGCAGTCGTACGGCCCACAGCCGTACGGTCCACCGTCGTACGGCCCACCACCGTCATGTGGTCCGCCCCCGTCGTACGATCCGCCGCTGTCATACGCGACCTTCTCCACCGCGCCTCACCTCCCACCCCAAATACTGCCCTGCGCCACTGACAACGCCCTCAAACCTGCGAGGCCGATCCTTCGGACCGTTCGGCACGGATCAACGCGGCGCAAAAAGGCGGATGGGTGGGAGACAAAGGCCCGCCCGCGCTACGCGGGAGCCATGAGCAGAGGCCGAGCCCGCTCCCGCAACTCCACCACCCGAGGCTCATCCCCGTACGGCTCCAGCCGGTGCAGAAGGTCCCGCACGTACTCCGTGGTCCTCGCGGAGGAGATGCGCCCGGCGACCTCCAGCGCCCGCGTCCCCTGCTCGCACGCCGCGTCGAGATTCCCCGACTCCAGCTCGGCGACCGCCGAGACGACGAGACGCAGGCCGTGCGAGCGTACGAACTCCTCGGTGGGCCGGGACAGCGCCTGTTCCGTGAAGCGCCGGACCTGCCGGGGCGCCTTCAGGTCGCGGTAGCACTCGGCGGCGTCGGCGGCGAAGCGGTCGTAGGAGTAGAAGCCGAGCCAGGTGGGGTCGTTGTCGCCGTCGCGGGCCCGCTCCAGCCACCCTTCGGCGGCCCGCAGCGCCGCCCCCGCGGCCTGCGCGTCATGGGCACGCGCGTGTGCCCGCGCCTCGACGAGGCGGAAGAAGCTCATGGTGCGCGCGGTGGCCAGGCCCCGGTTCCGCTCCAGGGCGGCCTGCGCGAGGTCGACCCCCTCGTCCCCAAAGCCGCGGTAGGTCGCCTGGAGGGACATGGAAGCGAGTACGTACCCCCCTAAGGGGACGTCGGCCGCCGCGCGGGCGAGCCGCAGCGCCTGGATGTAGTAGCGCTGGGCGGCCTCCTGCTGACCGGTGTCGAAGGCCATCCACCCGGCGAGGCGGGTGAGTTCGGCGGAGGCTCCGAAGAGGGCACGTCCCACTTCGTCGGAGTAGGAGCCGAGGAGCAGCGGCGCCGCTTCGACCCGCAGGCACTCCGGGACCATCGAGGAGCGCCAGTCGCCGCCCCCGTACTTGGAGTCCCAGCGCCGCGCGTCCTCCGCGGCCTCCCGCAGTTTCAGTACGTCGCTGTGGCCGACCTTCATCGGAGCGCCGCCGTCGTCGGGCTGTGCCACGTCGCGTGGCACATCGCGGGAGGCGTCGCGCGCGACGGAGCTGTCGGCCGGGGTTATCAGCCAGCGCGAGGCGGGCGTCGCGTAGGCGCTGACGGCGAAGGATCCTGCGAGGGACTGCCAGATGCCGCCGCTGCCCGCGCGCCGGCCCGCCAGGTCGAGGCGGTACAGCTCGGTGGCCGACTTCACGGCGGCTCCCACGTCGCGCGGGAAGGCGAGGCCGACTTCGGGCGCCGGGTCGGCGTCGGCGAGGCCGATCTCGTGCAGTGGCACCGGGCGGCCGAGTTTCTGTCCGATGGCCGCCGCGATCAGGTGGGGGGCGGCACCCTGCGGCACCATGCCCTTGGACACCCAGCGGGCCACGGACGTCTTGTCGTATCGAAGCGTCAACCCGCGTTGTGCGCCGAGGTCGTTGACCCGGCGTGCGAGTCCCGCGTTGCTGATTCCCGCGAGGGCGAGAACGGTGCCGAGCTTTTCGTTCGGCCCGCGTTGCTCCCTGGACATGCGCCACCCCTCGACACAGACGGCTGCCGGGCAGTGGTTGGACCGCGCGGCATTCGTGCTGCGTTCCCCGGGGGCAGGGGTACCCGCCGCCACGCGCCGAGGCGTGGGCCCCGGACACCGTGGCCGGAATCCCGGCCGCAAGAGCGTTTGGCCGATCCTCCAGGTATATGCCTCCGCGAAAACATCAGCACACACAGCGTAGTTCGCCGCATCCCAAGCGTTAAGAGGCGCAGTTCCGTATGGCGAGATTGTTGTCCGTACGGAAGTACGGCGCACTCGTGGCGTGCTCCCGGTGTGTGGCCGTGCGCCCGTCTGTGCGCTCTTCTCCGGCCATGGCGGGAGCGCTTCCATTGAACGTGCGTGGGTCGGCCCGCTGCGCTGGAGTCAGTGGGCTGGGGGACACCGCCGCCTCCATCCCCGCGGGCGGCGGACCGGTCCGGGAGGCGGCACCGCCTCCCGGGCTGTGCGGTGCCTTCGAGCGGTTCCGTCCTGGGCTCATCCCTGGCCGATTTGGCCGAAAACCACCCACAAGACTGAACGGGCATTTCGCTCATTCAGGCACCTGCGCGTGGGCCTGCACGCGGCGCGGGCAAGGACCTGTGCGAAGCATGCACAAGGAGAAGGGCATCCTCCGCCCTTCAACCACCCCCAACCCGGGGCGTATTCACCGCCGCACAAGCGGCCCCGCGGCCCCTCCCGTGCGCCTCCTTCGTGGCAGCATGGGACCCCAGTCCTTCGGTGCACCGGTCGGCCGTGCCTCTCGGCGCCTCGCCGACGGTCCGTCCACAGCCTGTGGAGGCAGCGATGCGGTGGTTGGTGGGGTGGAGCAGTACCGCCGCGAGGCCCTCGGCGGTGGGCTCGGCCGGGACCACCGGTGACGACGGCGAATCCGTGCACCCCGTGGGCTCCCAACTCCTATGGGGCGACCCGGATCCGCTCTGGGCCGTCGGCGACTGGCGCGCCGACGAGGTGCGGACCGTGAAGGTCGACGAGCAGACGCGCGTCGCGGTCCTCGGCACGTGCGGGGCCTCCGACGAAGAGCTGCGAGTCGGCCTCTTCGCCGCGCGCGGCGGGGCCCTGCGCCATCTGACCGCCTGGTCCGGCAGTTACACGGCCGTCGTCCAGGTCGGCCGCCGCGTCATGATCGCCGGTGACCTCGCGGGCGCGCGCCCCGTCTTCTACACCCCGTGGGCGGGCGGTACGGCCTACGCCACCGCCGCGCTTCCGCTGGCCGACCTCGTCGAGGCCCACCTGGACATCGGCCACCTGGCGGCGCTGCTGGCGGCCCCCGACGTCCCCGAGGCGCTGCACGACTCGACGCCCTACCAGGGCGTGCGGCGTGTGCCCCCGGGGCATGCGCTGATCCTGCGCGCGGGCGCACGGGAGGTCGCCGGGTACGAACCCGTGGCCTCGCTCGCCGTCGCGGCCCCCGCCGCCGACGCCGACAGCGCGGTGGACGGCGTCCGTGACGCCCTCGTCGAGGCGGTACGCGCCCGCCTCACCGCCCCTCGCCATGTGCCCGGCACGGACGTCGACCCCGGCCCGGTGCCCGGCATGGGGCCCGCCGAGCGGCGTGCGGCGCGCGGCATGCCGGTGCCCGGCATCGGAGCGGACCTCTCCGGAGGGCCCGCCTCGGGAACCCTCGCTCTCCTTGCGGCCGGTCTGCCCGGCATGCCCGGCACGGTCCTCGGCCACGGCACGGGCGCGGGGGAGCGGCTCCTCGCCGTCACCTTCAACGACCTCGCCGTCGACGGCCGCGAGGCGGAACTGGAGCGGGCCGGCGCCATCGCCGCCAACCCGCGCCTGCACCACGTGGTCGTCGCCGCGGGCGAGGACGCCCTGCCCTACGCCGACCTGGAAGGGCCTCTGACGGACGAGCCGAGCAGCACCCTGGTGACCGCCCAGCGCCACCGCGCCCGGCTCTCCTCGGGCAGCGCCGACCACTTCACGGGCCACGGCGCGCGGCAGGTCCTGGACGCCCATCCGGCCCGCCTCGCCGATCTTCTGATGGACCGCAAGCGCCGCCATCTGGTGCGTCCGGTGGCCGCGCTGGCGAAGGCCGACGGTTCGGTGATGGTCCCCGCGCGCGTGTACGGCGCGGCGCGCAAGCTGGCCCGCATGCCGCACCGCGCGGGCGTCGAATCGCTCGCCGACCGGCTGATGCACCGCCGCTTCGACGAACCGGGCGGAGCCGTGGCGGCGTCGCTCGCCGCCCTCGCCTGGGCGAGACCCGGCCCCGCCGCGCGCTGGCTGACCGGTGAGGCCCTCGCTGAAGTATCGGTTCGCCTGAACGACACGACGATGCGCCCGGGCGGGCCAGGCCAGCGCCCCGGCGAGTTCCGCGCGCGGGCGGCCCTCGCCCGGCACGCCGCGGACCTCCGCATCCTCGAACAGGCCGCCGAGGTCCGCTTCCAGCGCCTGCACGCGCCCTTCCTGGACAACCAGGTCGTACGCGCGTGCCGGGCGCTCCCCGAGGCCCTGCGCGTCCAGCCGGGGGCGCGGGCGGCGATTTTGCGCACGGTCCTGGAGGGCGCCGGGGTGGCCGATCTGCCGCCCGGCTGGGGCGCCCCGTCCCACGCCTCGAACGCGGCCGCCGCCCGCACCGGTCTGCGCGTGGCGGTCGACGACCTGATCGCCCTCTTCGACACGCCGCTGCTCGCCCAGGCGGGCCTGGTCGAGGCCCGTGTCGTCCGCAAGGCGCTGCGCGAGGCCGCCGAGGGAGAACCGCTCCCCCTGGACGGCCTCGCCGACCTGGTCTCCACGGAACTATGGCTGCGCCGCCTGCTGTCGCGAAGAGGAACGTGCTGGACGGGCACTCCAGCACGCCAACGAGCCGTCCCTACGGGGAGCGTGGTTCCGCAGAGGGGCGCACTAGGAGCGGGGCGATAGGGCGTCCCTGCCGATCAATCCCGTCCGGGCCGGTCAAGCTGCCCCCGCTGGTCAGGCCCTCCGCGCCGGTCAAGCGGGGGCCCGCCAAGCCGCCCCCACGGGTTGAGCCGTCCCCGCCGTTCAATCCGCCCCGGCCGGGTCAAGCTGTCCCCGCTGGTCAAGCGCTCCGCGCCGGTCAAGCGGGGCCCGCCAAGCCGCCCCTACGGGTTGAGCCGTCCCCGCCGTTCAATCCGCCCCGGCCGGGTCAAGCTGTCCCCGCTGGTCAGGCCCTCCGCGCCAGGTCAAGCGGGGGTCCGCCAAGCCGCCCCCACGGGCTGAGCCGTCCCCGCCAGGCAAGAGCCCGCCAGCCAAGGGCCCCGTCGGTCAAGCGCCCCGCCAGGCAACGTCCACGCCACGTCAACTCGCCCCCGCCCGTAAACCCCGCGCCTCGCGGCGGCCCGCCAGGGAGAATGACCCGGTGCGGTACGGAATCCTGGGCGCCACCGAGGCGTACGACGAACATGGCGTCCCTCTGCCCGTAGGGGGCCAGCGGCTGCGTGCCCTGCTTGCCGCGCTGGCGTTGTACGCGAACCGCACGGTCACCGTCGGCGCCCTCATCGACGAGGTCTGGGGCGACGCCCCACCGGCCGACGCGACCGCCGCCCTGCAGGCCCTCGTCGGCCGCCTGCGCCGCGTCCTCGGCAAGGACGCCGTCGCCTCGGCCCCCGGTGGCTACCGCCTCGCCGTCGCCTCCGAAGACGTCGACCTGCACCGCTTCGAGCGCCTCGTGCGCGAGGGCAGGGCGGCCCTGGACCGTGACGACCCGGCCCCCGCCGCCCGCACCCTGCGCGACGCGCTCGCCCTGTGGCGCGGCCCGGCCCTCGCCGACCTGCCCGACGGGACCGCCGCGGCACGCCCCGAGGCCGCGCGCGCCGAGGCGGTCCGCGCGCGAATCGAGGCGGACCTGCTGCTGGGCCGCGCCCCCGACGTCGTACCGGAGCTACGGGAGCTGACCGCGGCCCAGCCGTACGACGAGACGCTGCGCGCCCTCCTGATCCGCGCCCTGCGTGACGCCGGACGCGGCGCCGACGCGCTCGCCGCCTACGAGGACGCGCGCCGCGCCCTGGCCGACGGCCTCGGCACCGATCCCGGACCGGAACTGCGGGCGCTGCACAAGGAGCTGCTCGCCCCGCCCGGAGCGGCGCCACGCCCGCCCCAGGCCGCAGAACCCCGGGCCGCAGAACCCCAGGCCGCAGAACCTCAGGCGGCGCCAGGCCTTTCGCGCCCCGAACAGCATCCACGGAAGGGGAACATCCGTAACCGTTTGACGTCTTTCGTCGGGCGGGAACCCGAGCTCGCCGCCATCCGTTCAGATCTGCACAGGGCCCGCCTCGTCACCCTCACCGGACCGGGCGGCTCAGGAAAGACCCGCCTCGCCGAGGAAGCCGCCGCCGGGCATCCGCAGGCATGGCTGGCCGAGCTGGCCCCGCTCGACCACCCCGAGGCGGTGCCAGGCGCTGTCGTCAGCGCGCTCGGTCTGCGCGAGACCGTGCTGATGACCAGCGAGTTGACCGCCCCGCAGGACGACCCGGTCGCCCTGCTCGTCGAGTACTGCGCCACGCGCGCCCTGCTCCTGATCCTTGACAACTGCGAACACGTGATCGGCGCCGCCGCCCAGCTCGCCGAGACCCTCCTCACGCACTGCCCCGGCCTCACCATCCTCGCCACCAGCCGCGAACCCCTCGGCGTGCCCGGCGAGTCCGTGCGCCCCGTCGAGCCGCTCCCGCCCGACCCGGCGCACCGCCTCTTCGCCGAGCGGGGCACGGCGGTGCGCCCCGGCTTCGCCCCGGACGAGGACGCCGAGGCGGTCGCCGAGATCTGCCGCCGCCTCGACGGACTGCCGCTCGCCATCGAACTGGCCGCCGCCCGCCTCAGGCTGCTCGCCCCACGCCAGATCGCCGACCGCCTCGACGACCGCTTCCGCCTCCTGACCAGCGGCAGCCGCACGGCCCTGCCCCGCCAGCAGACCCTGCGCGCCGTCGTCGACTGGTCCTGGGGCCTGCTCGACGAGCCCGAGCGGACCGTGCTGCGCGAGGTGTCCGTCTTCGCCGGCAGCTGGGACCTGCCCGCCGCCGAGGCGATCTGCACCGGCCCCGCCCCGGAGCTGATCGGCGCCCTGGTCGACAAGTCCCTGGTCGTGGCCGTCCCGTGCGCCAGGCCCGAGGACGGCGGCATGCGCTACCGCCTCCTGGAGACCATCCACGAGTACGCCGCCGAGCGCGCCGCCGAGACCCCCGACCTGCTCACGGCCGCCGCCCGGCGCCACACCGCGTACTTCCACGCGCTGGTCGAGCAGGCCGAGCCCATGCTCCGCACCGCCGAGCAACTGCCGTGGATCAGGCGCCTGGAGACGGAGCTCGACAACATCCGCGCGGCCCTGCAGCACTCCATCGAGGCCCGCGACACCCCGACGGCGATCGCGCTCGCCCTGCACACCGGCTGGTTCTGGTGGCTGCGCAATCTCCACCGGGAGGGCCGCGACTGGATGGGCCGCATCCTGGAGCTGGCCCCGGGTCACGAGTCGTCCGGCGCCCAGACCCTGCCCGACGAGGACGACCCGCTGTACTGGCCGTGGATGAAGCTCCGGCTGCTACACCTCTTCATGCTGACCGAGTCCCGGCCCGGGGACGAGACGGTGGCCCAGGACGACTGGACCAAGGACAGGTACGTCGAGCGGGTGCGCGCCGTCTTCGCGCGGCCCACCCCGCACTCCGCCCGGTTCCCGGGGCTGATCTGGCCGTTCACGGCCTTCTTCATCGGTGGCACGTTCGACGAGACCCGCCCCGCGGTGGACGCGACGGTCGAGAACTGCCGTCGGTACGGCGGCGACTGGGACCTCTGCGTCATCCTGATGTTCCGCGCGCACATGGCCATCGACATGAACGGCAACTTCTCGGGCGTCGACGAGGACCTGGCCGAGCTGCGGACGCTGAGCAGGCGCGTCGGCGACCGGTGGATGACCGCCCAGGTGAGCAGCGCCGTGGGCGAGGCCGCGATGGCCCGCAGCCGCCACGAGGAGGCCCGCGCCGCCTACGAGGAAGGGCTCCGCCTGGCCTACGAAGTGGGGGCGTACGCGGAGACGCCGTTCCTCATGGCGCGGCTCGCCGAGATCGCCTACCGGGAGGGCGACCGGGCGGCGGCGGTGAAGACCCTCGACGAGGCGAGCACCGAGGCCGACCGCCACGGGGTGACCGACTCAAGGGCGTACGTACGGCTGCTGCGCGCGCTGATGGCGCTGGACGACGGCGATACGGCAGCGGCCCGCAGATGGTGCGACGCGGCCCGCAGCGAGTCGACGTACGGCACGCCGCCGCCGCAGTTCAGCGCGGCCATGCGCGGTGTGGAGGCCCGCGTCATCGCCGCCGAGTCCGGTCCCGAGGCGGGTCTGCCCGAGCTGGTTGACGCGCTGCGGGAGGCCCTGACCGCCCAGTGCTCCGAGGTGATCGTCGCCTCGCTCGTGGATTACGGCGCCGCGCTCGTCAGCGAACTCGGCGACCACGCGCGCGCCGCACGACTGCTCGCGGTCGCCACGCGCCTTCGGGGCGGTCGCCCGCGTCCCCGGCCCGAGTCGACGGTCGCCGACCGCGTGGTGGCCGCCGCCACGGCCGCGCTCGGCGTGCGGCGGTACGAGGCGGCGCGCGCCGCGGGCAGCACGCTCAGGGCTGACGAGCTGACCGGTGAGCTGACCGGCGAACCGCTCGCGGAACCGGTCGAGGCGGGGCCGCGGGACACGGCCTAGCGCCGCGTCAGGTGCAGCGCATCCGCGACTGCGCCCAGTCCGCGAGCGTCACCGCGTGGAAGGGCGTGTGCGGTTCGACGACCAGCCGGATGGTCCTGCGCCCGGTCAGGTTCACCTGCACGGGCAGCGCCGGGTCGCCGCCCTTCAGCAGGGGCGACCGCCACAGCCGCGCCCCGTCCGCGTACACGGCGAAGCGCACCTTGCCGAGGCCCATCGTGATGTCGTCGATGCCGACAACGGCGTCGTACGTCGTGCAGCTGCGGTTCAGGTCGATCGTCACGGAGGACTCGCCGTGCACGGTCACGCCGTGGGAGTACCGCCGGTCGGCGATCGACAGGCCCTTGCGCTGCCACACCCAGCTGCTCCCGCCGAGCCGCATCTCGGGCTTGGTGCCGTCGCCCACGGTGTCGTACTGGAGCTCGCTCCACTGGTAGACCGCCGGGGCCGGTGGCGGGGGCGGCGGCTTCGGCGGCGGGGTCGGCCTCGGCTTCGGGGGGGTGGGCTTGGGTTTCGGGGCCGGGGGGGCCGGCGAGGTCGGCTTCGGCTCTGGCTGGGGCTTCGCCTTGGCGGGCGGCTTCGGCTCCGCCTTCGCGGGCGGCGGCTTGGCGGCAGGGGTCTGCTTCGGTGCGGGCGGCGGCGGTGTCGGCCCGGGCTTCGAGGGCGGCGGTTTCTGCGGCACGACCGACTCGGCGACTGCGGGCTCCTTGGCCTTCGGCGGGCGGTCCTCCTTGGGCTCGCCCTCACCACCGCTGAGGGCGATCGCCGCGGCGACCCCGGCCGCCACGACGACGCCCGCCGCGATGCCGGCCTTGGCGGGGGCGCCGAGCCCCTCGGCTGCGGCCCCGCCCGCCGCGGACCCTCCGGCGGACCCGCTCGCGGCGGCCGCGCCCGCGGCTCCCGCGGCACCCGCGCTCGCGGCGCCGCCCCCGACGAGCGCGGCCACCTTCGCGTACCCGGCGGCACCGAACCAGCCGATGACGGCGATCGGCACGACCGCGGGGATGCCGCTGGCGACTTCCTTGATCTGACCGGCGGCCAGGCGGCACTTGGCGCACTCCTCCAGATGCTTGCGCAGTCCTCGCTCGGCGCGGGTGCGCAGGCCACCGCGGGCGTAGGCGCCGAGGCGGTCGGCGTAGCGCGCGCACTCCTCGCTCTCGGTGAGCGTGGCGCTCACGTGCGCCTGGAGGTAGGCCTGCTTGAGGCCCTCGCGGGCGCGGCTCGCGAGCACGCGCGTGCCATTCGCGTCGAGGCCGAAGAGCGTGGCGACCTCGCTCGGCGACTCGTCCTCGATCTCCGTGTGCCACAGCACGGCCTGCCAGCGCTCGGGCAGGCTCCGGAAGGCCTGCATGGCCATCGACTGCTCGGCCTCGTGCATCGCGCGGACGTCCGCGCCCAGGTTCAGTGTGTCGTCGTCGGAGAGCTCGGAGCCGCGCGCCGCCTGGGCGGCGAACACCGCGAAGTCGTCGACCAGCTGCTCCCGCTTCGCCGACTTCGTCCACCCGGCGGCGACGCGCCTGACCGTGGTCAGCAGATAGGCGCGCACCGCGTGCTCGGGCCCGCTGCCGCCACGCACGGCCTGGAGCATGCGGGCGAAGACCTCGGCGGTGAGATCGTCGGCGGTATGGGCGTCACGGCAGCAGGTGCACGCATAGCGGCGGACCGCTTCGGCGTGCCTGCGGTACAGCTCCTCGTACGCGGAGTCGTCGCCCGCCCGCATCCGTGCGATCAGGTCGGCGTCGGACGGCGCCGCTTCCCCGCCGACGGGCACCCCCGTGCCACCTTCACGCTGCGGGGGCACGCTGGGGCGGGGCGCAGAGCGCGTCTCTTCGCCGAAGCCTGCGGAGGGCTCGTCCCGACCGTCAACACTCATCGCGGAACGCCCCCGGTTGCCCACTCTGACCCGAACACCGGGAAAGAGTGACACACGGCCGTGCTCCGGCCAGTGGTGATGACGGGCAACCACTCGTCCGGGGTGACTTCCCGGAACCGAGCACTACCCTTCACCCGTCCGGGGAAGGCTCAATCCGCCCGCAGATAAACGGAGTTGAGCCTTCCGCCGTACGGAGCGCTACGCGGGCCGCGACCGCAGCCCTTCGAGCAGGATGTCGAGCAGCCGCGACGAGGCGGCGGCCTGCTGCGCGGCGTCCGGCAGCGAGGGCGCCGCCGTCGCTATCACCAGCAAGACGTCCGACACGGTCACGTCCGGACGCAGCTCACCCGCCGCGCGGGCCCGCTCCACGAGGCGCCCGACGACATCGAGGAGCGTGGCCGCCCCCGCGTCGTCGACCACCGAAGCCGACTCGTCGGCCGGCGCCTGGCGCTGTTCCACGAAACGCAGCTCGGCGGAGTCCGAGACCGGCTGCCGCTGCTGCGGCACCCTCGCCTCGTCCCCCGGGGCGGCGCCTTCCTCGACGCCCACCCGCAGCACCTGCGGCGGCAGCAGCCGCCCCGCGCCCGACGCCACGGACGTCCGCAGGAAGCGCGAGAGCGCCGACCACGGCTCGTCCTCCTGCCCGAGTGCGGCACGCGCCTGGTCGGTCAGCCGGGAGGTCTCCTCCTCGGCGATGCGCCGGACCAGCACGTCCTTGCTCGAGAAGCGGCGGTAGACGGTGCCGACACCGACCCGCGCGCGGCGCGCCACGTCTTCCATCGGCGCGCCGTACCCCAGCTCGCCGAAGACTTCGCGTGCCGCGCGAAGTACATGTTCGAGATTGCGCTGTGCGTCGACACGCAGTGGTGTCGTGCGCGCTCCTTCCCCCATGTCGCGTCCGTTCCCGCTGGGGCCGACGGCTGATGCCGACGCGACAGCGGAAGTCCAGTGAGTCTCCTGAATGTGCATATACGTTCCCCCGGTAATGACGTCTCCCCCCGGAGACACTCCCCGCCATTGGCAACCGGCGTGTGAGGAGCGAGCCCTTCCGTGAGCCCGGAAACTCGGCTCGACGAGCGCATCCCCCGACACCCCGACCTCCCACGAACATAGTTGAGCCTGAGTCAATTCAGAAGGGGTGGGTTCCGCACGGACCACCCCCCGATCGGAGTACGCACCGTTTCAGGCCTTATTGCACCCCATGTGCATACCCCCCGCACCCCCACTGACCTGCGTACCTACCGCGCGCCCGCGCAATCCGCCGGGCGCCCGCGGCGCACCACGACCAGTCATACAAATTGCCGGGCCTGTGGACAAACTCAGGAGCCGGGTGCGTCATGGGATGGTGACGGAACCTGTGCGCATTCTCGTCGTCGGCGGTGGCTACGTCGGCATGTACACCGCCCTGCGGCTCCAGCGGGAGCTGAAGCCGGAGCTCAAGCGGGGTGAGGCCGAGATCGTGATGATCACGCCCGACCCGTACATGACCTATCAGCCGTTCCTGCCCGAGGCGGCGGCCGGCAACATCTCGCCGCGCCACGTCGTCGTGCCGCTGCGCCGCGTCCTCGACAAGTGCCGCATCGTCATCGGCGAGGTCGAGTCCATCGAACACGCCAAGCGCACCGCGACCTTCACCACGCTCGCCACCGAGGAGGAGGGCACCGGCGCCGTCGACATCACGTACGACGAACTGGTCCTGGCCCCCGGCTCCATCTCGCGCACCCTGCCCATCCCCGGCCTCGCCGAGTACGCCATCGGCTTCAAGACCGTCGAAGAGGCCATCGGCCTGCGCAACCACGTCATCGAACAGATGGACATCGCCTCGTCCACCCGCGACCCCTCGATCCGCGACGCGGCCCTGACCTTCGTCTTCGTGGGCGGCGGTTACGCAGGCGTAGAGGCGCTCGGCGAGCTGGAGGACATGGCGCGCTACGCCACGCGGTACTACCACAACGTCAAGGCCCAGGACATGAAGTGGATCCTCGTCGAGGCATCGGGGCGGATCCTGCCCGAGGTCGGCGAGAAGATGGGCAAGTACACGGTGGGTGAGCTGCGTCGGCGCAATATCGACGTACGCCTGGAGACCCGCCTTGACTCCTGCGAGGACCGCGTCGCCGTCCTGAGCGACGGCGCCCGCTTCCCCACCCGCACCGTCGTATGGACGGCGGGCGTCAGACCGCACCCCGTCCTCGCCGCCTCCGACCTGCCGCTGAACGAACGCGGCCGCCTCAAGTGCACCCCGCAGCTCGCGGTGGACGGCGCCACGCACGCGTGGGCCGCGGGAGACGCCGCCGCCGTTCCCGACGTCACCACGGAGGAGCCCGGCAAGGAGTGCGCGCCCAACGCCCAGCACGCGGTGCGCCAGGCCAAGGTCCTCGGCGACAACATCGTGGCGACCCTGCGGAAGCAGCCTCTTCAGGAGTACCGGCACAAATACGTCGGCTCCGTGGCGTCCCTGGGACTGCACAAAGGTGTCGCACACGTCTACGGACGCAAGCTGAAGGGCTACCCTGCCTGGTTCATGCACCGCGTCTACCACCTGAGCAGAGTGCCGACCGTCAACCGCAAGTCCCGTGTGCTCGCCGAATGGACCCTCTCCGGCCTGTTCAAACGCGAGATCGTCTCCCTCGGATCGCTGGAGCACCCCCGTGCGGAGTTCGAACTCGCGGCCGGAGGTGAGCGCCCGAAGGAGTCCTCCTGACCGGAGTCAGGAACTCCCCGCACAGGACCCACGTCTGACGGATGTCCGTCCGGACCCACGGATGTCAGTCGGGTCGGCGAGACTGTTCGTGTGACCATGGTCCGGCCGCGCGGCCGACACCAGGGACGTCCGCCCTCGACATGCTGTGTTCCCGATCCAGAAGCGACACCACGAGGCCTACCGCAGTGAACTTCACGCGCTGGAGCGCCCGGCTCCCCGGAACGCAGCGCCGCGCAGCAGCGCGGACCGAACAGACGATCGCCACGGCACCGCGCGGAGACGGCTCCGTCCCCGCGGCCCGCGCCGAGCAGCTCTCCGACGGAGAGCGACCCGCCCCCGCCGACGGCATCGACGACCTGCCGGTCCGCGAGGTGCTCGACCGCGTCCCGGCCCTCGTCGCCCTCGTGCACGGCGCCGAGCACCGCGTCGCGTACGTCAACGACGCGTACACGGCCGCCTTTGGCCCCCGGCCCATCGGGGAGCCCGCGCGCGTGGCGCTGCCCGAACTGGCCGAGCTGGGCCTGCTGCCCCTCCTGGACCAGGTCCTGCGCAGCGCGAAGCCGCGCACCGTCAAGTCCCGCAAGGCGCCCGGCGGCCGCTCGTACACCTTCACCTGCACCCCCGTGACGCTGCCGCTCGGCGGCTCCGCGGCGAGCCCGCAGGAAGGCGGCGGCGTCCTGATCTTCGCCGCCGACGTCACCGACCACGCCGAGGCCGCCGAGCGCCTGCGCGCCAGCGAGCGCGCACAGCGCGAGACGGCCGTCACCCTCCAGAAGTCCCTGCTGCCCCAGGAGCTGGAGCAGCCCGACGACCTGCGCATCGCCGCCACCTACCAGCCGGGCGGCACCGAGGCCGCGGTAGGCGGCGACTGGTACGACGTGATCACGCTCGGCGGCGGCCGCACCGCGCTCGTCATCGGCGACGTGATGGGCCGCGGCGTGCGCGCGGCGGCTGTCATGGGCCAGCTCCGCACGGCCGTGCGCGCCTACGCCCGTCTGGACCTGCCCCCGCACGAGGTCCTGCAGCTCCTGGACGGCCTCGCCGCCGAGATCGACGCCAGCCAGATCGCCACCTGCGTCTACGCGGTGCACGACCCGAACGAAGGAAGCCTCGTCTACGCGTCCGCGGGGCACCTGCCCATCCTCGTACGCGACGAACACGGCACCATCCACCGCGCCGAGGAGCCCACCGGGCCCCCGCTCGGCACCGGCGGCTGGATGCACACCTCGGGCTCCATGCCGCTGAGCCCCGGCTCGACCGCCGTCCTCTATACGGACGGCCTCGTCGAGCGGCGCAGCGAGGACATCGACGAGGGCGTGGCCTCCCTGGAGCGCGCCCTGGCCGGCGCCACCGGCACCCCCCAGGTGGTGTGCGACCGCCTGATCCGCGCCCTCGGGGTGACCGCCGACCACGACGACGACGTCGCCGTCCTGGTCCTGCAGCACCCCGCCCGCACCGGCTCCGAGGCCGAGCTGTTCCGCAACGCCGCCCTGGAGCTGCTCGGCGGCGTGGAAGCGGCGCCACGCGCGCGTGCCTTCGCCACGGGCGTCCTCGCCAGCTGGCGCTTCGCACCGGACCTGCACGACCTGGGCGTCCTCGCGGCCAGCGAACTGGTCGCCAACTCCCTCCAGCACGGCACACCCCCGATGCGGCTTCGCCTGCGCCGCACCGACCGCCGACTGATCATCGAAGTCACCGACGGCGACGACCACCTGCCGCGCCGCCGCCACGCCGAACCGGCCGACGAGGCGGGACGCGGCATCGCCATCGTCGCCACGATCGCGTCGAACTGGGGCTCGCGCCGCACACCGGGCGGCGGCAAAGCCGTCTGGTGCGAGTTCGCGCTCCCCAAGTAGCGCGGGTTACGCGTTGGCCCTCGCCGGCTCGGTGGCGGCCGGACCGCCCTGCGCCACCACCGGGCTCTTGGCCAGCGAAGGCTGGTTCTGCACCGGAGTGAGCTGACGTCCCATGCGCACCGCGAGCACCGTGATGCCCAGCGAGAACAGCACGAACGTCACGATGTACGGAACGTGCAGCGCGGCACCCATCGGCCCGCCCACGGCCGGACCGACCGCGAGGGCCAGCTGCTTCACCAGGGCGAAGGCCGAGTTGTACTGACCGACCATGCCGCCCGGCGCCAGATCCGCGACCAGCGGAGCGACGGTCGGCGACAGCATCGCCTCACCGAGCCCGAACAGCGCGTACGTCGAGATGAACGCGGCGGTGGCCATCGCCTGGCTGCCGTGCCCGACGCCGGCGTACCCCGCGAGGAGCCACGCGAAGGCCCAGATCAGACCGACGGCCGCGATCACCCGGGACCGCTTGCGCCGCTCGACGAACTTCAGGACCGCGAACTGCGCGATCACGATCATCGCCGTGTTGGCGGCGAGCGCGATGCCGAGCGTCGAGGCCGAGATGCCCGCGGCCTCCACGCCGTACGCCGAGAGCCCCGACTCGAACTGTCCGTAGCAGGCGAAGAAGATCACGAAGCCGAGCACGCACAGCTGCACCATGGCCTTGTGCTTCAGGAGCGCGCGCATCCCGCCCCGCGGGGCCGAGGCGTCCTTGGGCATCGCGTCCTGGATGGACGGCGCGTGCGGCAGCCGCACGCTCAGCGCGATCGCCGCGAGCACCAGGAACATCACGGCCTCGATGGAGAACAGCAGTATGAAGCTGCCGGGGCGGTCCTCGTCGACGATCTGGCCGCCGATGAGACCACCGATGCCCAGGCCCAGGTTCTGCAGGAAGAACTGCGTCGCGAACGACCGCGTACGGGTCGCCGGCGTCGAGGACCAGACGATCATCGTCGCGAGCGCGGGCTGCATGACGGCCGTACCCGCGCCGAGCAGGGCCGCGGACAGGATCGCCGTCGTCTCACCGCCGGCGAGGCCGAGCGCGACCGCGCCCACGGAGGCGACGACCGCCGCGCCCACCAGCACCGGAAGGGGGCCGCGCCGATCGATGACGCGGCCGGTGATGGGCAGGACGATCAACGCGGCCATGGCGAAGGCGGCCAGCACGATGCCCGCCGTACTGGCCCCGAGTCCCCGCACCTGCGCCACGTAGACGTAGAGGAACGGGACCGTGAAACCGATGCCGAACGCGCTCAGCGCGCTGCCTGCCTGGATACGACGCATCGCCGCGCCCATCGCCCTGGTCACTTTCACCTGCCTTAGGAGTTAGAAGTGAAGACTTCGAAGCTAAAGTTAGGAGCTAAACAATACACACCGAAGGACTTCGACGCCAAGTGCGGGCGTGCCATACTGCGGCCATGGGTGACACCCCCGGCCCAAGTGAGCCGACACTTGAAGAACAGATCGCCGCGTACCAGCGCGAGTTTCGGGACCTCGACCCCCAGGTCGAGAAGATCGTCTCGGCCCTCGGCCGCCTGAACCGCCGCATGAACGTCGCCTACGGCCGCCAGACCGCGACCCTCGGCATCAGCAACGCCGAGTGGGAGGTCCTCAAGGCCCTCGTCCTCTCCGGCGCCCCGTACCAAATGGGCCCGGGGGATCTGGCCAAGCGCCTGGGCCTCACGCCCGCCGCCATGACCCATCGCATCGACCGCATGGTGGGGGAGGGCCTGGTCACCCGCGACCGCGACGAGAACAACCGCGTCCGCGTCATCGTGGAGCTGACCTCGGAGGGCCGCGAGAAGTGGCTGGAGGCGATGCGCCTGGCCACGGTCTTCGAGGAGGACCTCCTCCAGGACCTGTCCGCCGAGGAGCGCGGCGTCCTGGGCGAGGTGCTGACCCGTCTTCTACGTCGTGTGGAGCACGCTCAGCCGGACGCCGGCGGACGCCTCAACGACCTGGACTGAAGGTCGCAGGGCGGAGGTTGACAGTCACCCGCCCGACCCGTAAGGTTCTTCGGGTTGCCACAGAGCCGTAACGGTTCTGCGACAGCACCTCCCGCCGCTGTCGAGCGGCAAACCAAACTCTGCACGACCTCCCAACGGAACGCATTCGGCATGCCCGAATTCAATTCCAAGGCTCGATTATGAGTCGCCGGGAAAACCCGCTAGAGTTTGAGACGTCGGAACGGCCCAACAGCCGCGAAGACAACTCCCGCTGACTGGGAATCAGGCCCGAAAGGATCTGATAGAGTCGGAACCGCCGGAAAGGGAAA
>NZ_JBSFRK010000021.1:0-136845 GCF_053589195.1 Streptomyces sp. NPDC003379
CCCGGTTACATTCCGAACCCGGAAGCTAAGCCTCATAGCGCCGATGGTACTGCAGGGGGGACCCTGTGGGAGAGTAGGACGCCGCCGAACTAATTGTAGAGAAAACCCCCGCACCCTTCGGTGCGGGGGTTTTCTGCGTTCAGCGGGGATTTTCTGTCTTCACATGCGTTTACGCCGGGTTCACCAATTTCGTGTCGTACGCGAGAATCACCGCCTGCACCCTGTCCCTCGCCCCCGTCTTCGCGAGGATGCGGCCCACGTGGGTTTTCACCGTGGATTCCGCGAGGTGCAGGCGGGCCGCGATCTCCGCGTTCGTCCAGCCCTGGCCGATGACCGTCAGGATTTCCCGTTCCCGGTCCGTGAGGGAGGCGAGGCGCGGATGGTCCGCCGGGTCGGCGGGAGTGGAGCCGGCCGACGGGAGATGGTCCGCGTAGGCGTCGAGGAGACGGCGGGTCAGGCTCGGGGCCACCACCGCGTCGCCCGAGGCGACCGCGCGGATGCCGGAGAGGAGTTCCTCGGGGAGGGCGTCCTTGATGAGGAAGCCGGAGGCGCCGGCGCGCAGACCGTCGTACGCGTACTCGTCGAGGTCGAACGTCGTGAGGATGAGGACGCGGGTGCGGGCGCCCGACGCGACGATGCGGCGGGTGGCCTCGATGCCGTCCAGGCCCGGCATGCGGATGTCCATGAGGACCACGTCCGGGTGGAGCTCGGCGGTCATGCGGATGGCCTCGCTGCCGTTGCCGGCCTCGCCGGCCACTGCCATGTCGTCCTGGCTCTCCAGGAGCATGCGGAAGCCGAAGCGCTGCATGGGCTGGTCGTCGACGATGAGCACGGTCGTCACAGAGTTTTGTCGTCCTTCGGGAGGTGGAGGTGGACCCGCCAGCCACCCGGCGGATCGGGGAGCGGCCCTGCCTCAAGTGTGCCGTCGTACAGGGAAGTTCGCTCGCGCATTCCCGTCAGACCACGACCCTTGACGGAGGCAGGGGTGCCACCCGAGCCGGAGCCCGAGCCGGAGCCCGAGCCCGCACCCGCGCCCGTGTCTGTGATCTCCACCGTGACGCCCCGCTCGGAGTAGGAGACGTCGACGGTGGCGGTCGCGTGCGGACCGCCGTGCTTGAGGGTGTTGGTGAGGGCTTCCTGCACGACGCGGTAGACGGTGAGTTGGCGGCCCGCGGGGACCGACTCGGGGCGGCCGCGCACGGTGCTGCGTACGGGAAGGCCCGCGGCCCGTACGCCGTCGATGAGTTGGTCCAGGTCGGTCAGGGCGGGCTGCGGGGAGCGTTCGGCCGTGGCGGGGGCGTCGTCGCGCAGGACGTCCAGGAGGCGGCGGAGTTCGGAAAGGGCCTGCCGACTCGTCGTGCCGATGGCTTCGAGGGCCTGGGCGGCGCGCTCGGGGGACTTGGCGGCGGCGTACGAACCGCCGTCCGCGAGACCGGTGATGACGGAGAGGTTGTGGCCGATGATGTCGTGCATCTCGCGGGCGATGCGGGTGCGTTCGGCGGCCGTGGCGAGCTGGGCCTGCTGGTCGCGCTCGACCTCCAGTCGGCGGGCGCGGTCCACGAGGGCCTGGGTGTGGTCCTGGCGGGAGCGGACGGCTATGCCCGCGAGCGCGACGACCACGAAGGACCAGATCTGGGGGACGATCAGCTCGTCCCAGCTGTTCTCGGGGTAGGCGACGACGCAGACCGTCATGGGGGCGACGGTCATCGCGGCGGCCTTGCCCAGGGTTCTCAGGGGCAGCCGCAGCGCGATGTTGAAGACCACGATGAACTGGATCAGGGCGGCCTGGAGCCAGGCGCCCGTCCAGTTGCTGACCGCGGTCGTCGCCGTCATCACCGCGAGGACCGCCAGCGGGTGACGGCGGCGCCACAGCAACGGGGCGGAGAGGGCCACGCTCATCAGGAGGACCTGCCCCTGCGGCACCTCGGAGTTGGCCGCGGTGCCGCGCCAGCCGCCGCCGGTGCCGTCCGTGAGGGCGGCGATGACGAAGAACGCCGTCATGTGCACGTCCCAGACCAGCGGGTGGCGTCTGTCGAAGGCGCGCACCCGCTGGGCCGAGCGCTGGAGGTACTGGGTGAGGGGGTGCGGCTCGGTCACGGCCTCATCCTCGGTCACGGCGCTGCCGTGGGAACAGGGGCCCGATGCCCGTCATACGTCCCGCCGCTTGAGCAGCACGGACGCCGCGGCGATGATCGCGGCCGACCAGAGGGCGAGCGTGAGCAGGGCGGCGGCGGGGGCGATGGTGTTCTCCACCCGGGCCACCGAGCCGAGCGAGCTCGCCGCCTGGGCGGGGAAGTAGCGGATGGCGCTCTCCACGGCGCTGAAGGGCAGCATCGACAGGACCTCGGGCAGGATCAGCACGCAGCCGACGAACGCGCCGATGGCGCCGGGCACGGAGCGCAGCAGGGCGCCGAGGCCGAGCGCGATGAGGCTGAGCAGGGTGATGGCGGCGGCGCTGGTGGTGAGGGCGCCGAGGACGCCGGTCTCGGTGAGGGAGAGTTCCTTGTCGGTGCCGGAGAGCCAGACCTGGGCGGTGAGGAACGTGACGACGTTCGTCACGAGGCACACCGTGAAGGCGACGGCCGTGAAGATGGCGGCCTTGGACCACAGGACGGGCAGGCGGTGCGGTACGGCGGCGAGCGACGCCCGGATCATGCCCGTCGAGTACTCGCCCGCGGTGACGAGGATGCCGAGGACGGCGAGGCAGATCTGGGAGAGCTGGGTGCCGAAGAGGGTGAAGACGACCGTGTCGATTTCGGCGTCGTCCCCGTCGTAGGTGGAGCCCATCGTGATGCCGACGGCGATGACCAGGGCGGACGCCGTGAGGAGCGTGATCCATGTCGAGCGGAGCGTCCACAGCTTGTGCCACTCGGAGCGCAGGACGCCCTTGGTGCTCAGGCGGTACGTGGACGTGGCGGCGGGCCTGGCCGGGGTGAGAGTGCCGGTGCTCATGCCGTGGCTCCTTCCGGGTGAGGAGCGGTCGTCGAGGCGACGTACTCGACGGAGTCGCGGGTGAGGTCCATGAACGCCTGCTCCAACGACGCGGCGTGCGGGGTGAGTTCGTAGAGCGGGATGCCGTGGGCGGCGGCGGTGCGGCCGATGTGCTCGGCGTCGGTGCCGCGTACGTCGAGGACGCCGGGGGCGCTGCCGGTGATCTGGATGCCGGGTCCGGCGAGCCGTTCGGTCAGGTGGCCTGCCTCGGGGGTGACGACCTTGACGGCGCCGGTGCCCGACTCGCGTACGAAGCGTTCGACGGTGGTGTCGGCGAGAAGCTTGCCGCGGCCGATGATGATCAGGTGCTCGGCGGTCAGCGCCATCTCGCTCATGAGGTGCGAGGAGACGAGGACCGTACGGCCTTCGGCGGCGAGGGACTTGAGGAGGTTGCGGATCCACAGGACGCCCTCGGGGTCGAGGCCGTTGACCGGTTCGTCGAGGATGACCGTGGCGGGGTCGCCGAGCAGGGCGGCCGCGATGCCGAGGCGCTGGCCCATGCCGAGGGAGAAACCCTTGACGCGTCTGCGGGCGACCTCGTCGATGCCGGCGAGCCGGAGGACCGCTTCGACGCGGCTCTTCGGGATGGAGTGGGTGTGGGCGAGCGCCATCAGGTGGTGGAAGGCGGTGCGGCCCGGGTGGACGGAGCGGGCTTCGAGGAGCGCGCCCACTTCGTGCAGGGGCGCGGGGTGCTCCGCGTAGGTGCGGTCGCCGATGGTGGCGCGGCCGCGGGTGGGGGCGTCGAGGCCGAGGAGCATCCGCATGGTGGTGGATTTGCCCGCGCCGTTGGGGCCGAGGAAGCCGGTGACGGTGCCGGGGAGGACCTCGAAGCCGAGGTCGTCGACGACGGTCTTGTCTCCGTAGCGTTTGGTCAGTCCGTATGCCCTTATCGTCATGCCTTCGATGCTGGCGTGCGTGGGGGCGCGGATCGTCGGACCGGGGGCGGGACGTGGGGGCCGGGGGTAGTACCGGGGTACGACGGTGCCCCTGAGACCGGGGGCGCCCTTCCCGGGCCGGTGCCCTCTCTCGGGGTGCTCAGCGGTAGGCGTGGACCAAGGCCAAGGCCAAGGCCAAGGCCAAGGCGTGGGCTGAGGCGTCGGCTAAGGAGTGGGGTGGAGTGTGGGGTCGGTGCGGGCTATCAGGTAGCCGAGTTGGGCGCGGGAGCGGGAGCCCAAGGCGTCGGAGATCGCGGCCACATGACCCGCGACCGTACGCCGTGACACCCCGAGGCGCCGCGCGATCGCGTCGTCCGTGAGGCCCGAGACGAGCAGCTGCATCACCGCGCGGCGGACCTCGTCGACGATCTGGTGTGTCCGGGCCGCGCTGCCGTACATGCCGAGCGGAACGGGGTCGGTCACGCTCGTCTCGGGGTATCGCGCCGGGCCCGACCGATACGCACGCGCATCTCATGAGCCCCGAGGAGCACCGCGCCTACCGGGAGGAGGCCGCGGGGCGGCTACCGGTGGGGCGGCCCGGGACGGCGGAGGAGGTCGCGCACGCGGCGGCTTACCTGATGGAGAACTCGTTCACCACCGGGACGACGCTGGATGTGGATGGGGGTAAGCGTTGAGTGTGGGTGTGTGGGGCGGTTCTCGGCCGTACAGGTCGGTGAGGTCGGTGGGTGAGGTCGGTGGGTGAGATCGGTCGGTCAGAACGGTCGGTCAGACCGGTAGCTCGCTGTTCGGCCAGCGGGATCTGCCCTGTTCGCGTGAGCGGAGCAGGGCCAGGGTGGGCAGGCCAAGGTCGGTGCCCGTCGCGAGCAGGCCGGGGAGCTGGGGCAGGGGCGCCACCGCGGCGGCGTCGTCCAGGACGAGCGTCATTGGTGGGTCGAGCCGACCGGAGGATGACCGTTCGGCCATGCGCCGGCCGTGCTCGACCACGCTGGAGGCGAGCGCCGTCAGCAGAGGCATGGCACCCGGGCCTTGGCGGGACTTGGGATCCTCGATCGCCTCACCCACCACAAAAAGCGTGCCCCCTTCATGCACAAAGGAATCCAGGGTCAGCGCATCAGTTCGGTTTGGTGTGCAGGACTCACGGACGTGCACCGTGAAGAGCGCGGAGAGGGCGCGGGCCGTCAACTCCTGGGCCACGTCGCGTCGCTCCGCGTACGCGGTCAGGGCCGCCTCCAGCTCGCCGGCGGCGCCGGACGCGGCCTTGGGGTGCGTACGGAGGATGCGTACCGCCTCCTGGACCTGGGTGCCCTGGGACCAGCGGTGGACGTTCTTCATCGGCTTGTCGGCCACCGCGGCGGCGTGCAGGAAGCTGCGCATCAGGAGCTCCGCCGTGTCGGCCACGGCGGCGTCCAGCCGGGCGCTCGGCCGTATCGGGGCGAGGAGCGCGGCGGCGCGCTGGGCGGCCGTCGCCTTGTCCTGGCAGCCGGAGGTGGGGGACCAGTGCAGGCGGGCGGGGGTGTCGCAGAGGTGGAGGGGGTCGTAGAGGAGGACCGGGCCCAGCTTGGCGCGGGCGTCCTTCGTCTCTTCCCACAGGGTGGGGTCGGAGGTCAGGACCAGGGCGGCGCCCTCGGCGTCCTGGACGGCCTTCAGGGCGTGGGGTCTTCTGGTCTCCGGGGTGCCGAGGATCAGGGGGGTGCGTGGGGTGGGGAGGGGGTACGAGGGGTTCACCGTGGGTCCCTCGGGGGGCGGGGGCGGGGTGTCCGTGCCGCTCTGCGCGCGGGGCCCCTCGGGGCGCTTGAGCGGGGTACTCGTGCCGATCTCCGCGCCGTCGGCGCGAGGCCCCTCACAGGGCGGGACCGGCGTACTCGTGCCGATCTCCACGCCTCCAGCGCGGGTTTCCCAGCCGCCCGGCCGCACAGGCCCGTCTGCCCCTGGTGCGCCTCCAGCACGGGTTTCCCACCCGCCCGGCCGCACCGACCCGTCCATCCCCGGTGCGCCTTCGGCGCGCCCCGCCCTCCTCACCGCACGCCACCGCGTAACCGTCCCCAGCACGAACACCGTCAAGACGACCACCACCATCAGCTGGCCGATGAACAGGCCCCAGAACAGCCCGTACCCCGAAAGCTGCGCAGCCGGCGTGTCGGGCCAGGCGCCCGCCAGGTCCTTGGGGGCGCCGATCAAGTGACGTACCGCCAGTGGCGTATGGCCGAAGGCCACGTTCTCCGGCCAGGCCCCCTGCGCGAAACGCGCCGCGAGGCCCGTCGCCGACCAGACGAGGACCGTCGAGCCCAGCAGGAAACCGAGCACGCCCAGCAGCAGCCCGTCCGGTACGCCCCCGGCGCCCGTACGCCGTTCGGGGCCGCGCCCATAGGAAGAGCGGCCCCGCTCCCAGTCATCCCGCATGCTGCTCCATGTACGCCGCCCGCTGCTCCGCCTCCAGCTCGGCCGCCCGCATCGCCTCGTCGGCCGACATACCGGCGGCGGCGAGGTCGGACGACGACTCGGTCATGGCGCGGTCCGTGAAGACCAGCGGCCGCTCCGTCTCCGTGATGAGGTGCTTGACGACCTGGACGTTGCCGTTGACGTCCCAGACCGCGATGCCCGGCGTGAGGGTGGGGATGATCTCCACCGCCCACCTGGGCAGCCCGAGCACCCGCCCGGTGGCCCGCGCCTCGTCGGCCTTCTGGGCGTAGATCGTCCGCGTGGACGCCATTTTCAGGATCGCCGCCGCCTCCTTCGCCGCCGCGCCGTCCACCACGTCGCTCAGGTGGTGCACCACCGCCACGAACGACAGGCCGAGGCGTCGGCCGAACTTCAGGAGGCGCTGGAACAGCTGTGCCACGAACGGCGAGTTGATGATGTGCCACGCCTCCTCCACCAGGAAGATGCGTTTCTTGCGGTCGGGCCGGATCCACGTGTGTTCGAGCCAGACGCCCACGATCGCCATCAGGATCGGCATCGCGATGGAGTTCCGGTCGATGTGGGAGAGGTCGAAGACGGTCAGGGGCGCGTCGAGGTCGACGCCGACCGTCGTGGGGCCGTCGAACATGCCCCGCAGGTCACCGTCGACCAGGCGGTCCAGGACCAGCGCCACGTCCAGGCCCCACGCCCGTACGTCGTCTATGGCCACGTTCATGGCCTCGGCCGACTCCGGCTCGGGGTGGCGCAGCTGCTCCACGATGTCCATCAGGACCGGCTGCCGCTCCACGATCGTCTCGTTGACGTACGCGTGTGCGACTTTGAGCGCGAAGCCCGAGCGCTCGTCGAGGCCGTGCCCCATCGCGACCTCGATGATGGTCCTCAGGAGCGCCAGCTGACCCGTCGTCGTGATCGCCGGGTCCAGCGGGTTGAGGCGGATGCCCATGTCCAGGGCGGCCGTCGGGTCGAGCCGGATGGGAGTTATCCCCAGCTCCTGCGCGATGAGGTTCCACTCGCCGACGCCGTCCTCGCCCTGCGCGTCCAGGACCACGACCTGCCGGTCCTTGAAGCGCAGCTGCCGCAGTACGTACGTCTTCTCCAGCGCCGACTTGCCGTTGCCGGACTCGCCGAGCACCAGCCAGTGCGGCGCGGGCAGCTGCTGCCCGTACAGCTGGAAGGGGTCGTAGATGTAACCCTTGCCGGAGTACACCTCACGCCCGATGATCACGCCCGAGTCGCCGAGGCCCGGCGCGGCCGTCGGGAGGTAGACCGCCTGGGCCTGCCCCGTCGACGTACGCACCGGAAGCCTGGTCGTCTCGACCTTCCCGAAGAGGAAGGACGTGAAGGCGTCCGTGAGGACGGTCAGCGGATCCCGCATCGCAACAGCCTGCCTCTACGTCGATACCGTCTAGCGTCGGATGCCGGTCGCGAACGGCAGCGTGTTGACGAAGGCCCTGTGGTGCTCGCGGTCGCACCACTCCAGCTTGAGATACGACTTGCCGGCGGAGGCGCGGATGGTGCGCTTGTCGCGCGCGAGCGCCTCCGGGGAACGGGACGACACCGTGATGTAGCCGACGAGGTTGACACCCGCCGCGCCGCTCGCCAGGTCCTCGCCGCGCTGGTCGAGGCGGGAGTGCGAGGCGATGTCGCGGGGGTCGACCGTGCGGTTCATCTTGGCCTGGCGGCTGGCCTCCGCCTCGTCGTTCGTCTTCTCGGTCAGCATCCGCTCGATGGCGACCTCGGTGGGTTCGAGGTCCATCGTCACGGCCACCGTGCGGATCACGTCCGGGGTGTGGACCAGCAGCGGCGCGAGGAAGTTGACGCCGACGGGCGTCATCGGCCACTCCTTCACCCAGGCCGTGGCGTGGCACCAGGGGGCGCGGGTGGAGGACTCGCGGGTCTTGGCCTGGAGGTAGGTGGGCTCCATGGCGTCGAGCTCGGCGGGCCAGGCGTTGCGCTTCGTCATCGCCTGGAGGTGGTCGATGGGGTGGTCCGGGTCGTACATGGAGTGGACCAGGGACGCGAGTCGGCCCTGCCCGAGCGGCTGCCGTACGCGGATGTCGGCTTCCTGGAGCCGCGAGCAGATGTCGGTCAGCTCACGGGCCATGACGACGGCGAGCCCGGCGTCCTTGTCGAGCCTCCTGCCGCCCTGCGGACGGGCCGCGCGGGCCATCGCCTGCGCCTCTGCGGCCAGCTCGCGGGAGTAGTGCATGCAGGCGACGAGGTAGGCGCGGTGCTGTTCGCTGCTGGTCGACACCATCGACTGGAGCTGGTCGTACGACTCCTGGAGCCACGGCAGCGCGCGGTGGTCGCCGCGCGTGCTGACGTCCTTGGCGTGGGCGTCGGGGTCGGCGGGGAGGGTGCGGGCGAGCATCTGGAGACGGGTGACGAAGCCGTCGCCATTGGCGACGTGCTTCAGCAGCGTCCCGAAGCGGTCCACGAGGGCCTCCTGGTCCTCGCTGTCACGCAGACCGACGCCGGGGCCCTCGATCTCGATGGCGGCGGTGACGGTGCGCCGGTCCGCGTGGAGCAGTACGGCGATCTCGTCCGGGCCGAAGGGCGCGGCGAGCCAGTTGATGCGGCCGATGCCGGGTGGCGGCCCGACCTCGACCTCGCGGCCGTCGATCCTGACCCCGGCCTCCGGGGCGGTGGACCGGTAGGCGGTGCCGCGCTTCAGGGAACGCTTGTAACTGCGGTTGATCTCGAACCACTTGTAGAACGTCCGGCCCTTGTACGGGACGTACACCGCCGCGATGGCGAGCATCGGGAGGCCGGTGAGCAGCACGATGCGCAGGGAGAGGACGGGGACGAGGAGTCCGCACATCATGCCGAGGAACGCCCCCACGATGATCAGGGCGATCTCCCCGGTCTCGCGGTTCTTGCCGACGATCGCGTTCGGCCGGGCGCGGCCGATCAGATATGTGCGGCGGGGCGCGACCGGCTGGGACACGTGGGGCTGGGTCGTCAACGCCCTTCACCTCCCGTGCGGTTGGTACTGCTGGTGCGGGAGCCGCCGCGGTTGCCCGCGTGCGGCGTGTTCGTCGCGCTGCCGCGCGGCGGGGGTGCGGCGGAGGGGACAGATCCGCCGCCGTTCGATGAGCCGCCGCCGGAGGGGCGGCCGCTGTGGGCGGCGACGCCGCCGCTGGCGGGGTTGGCGGGCCGGGGCTGGCTGCTCCCGCCGCCACCGCCTGAGCCGTTGCCCCGGCTGCTGTGGGCCTTGATGCCCTGGGAGACGAGGGAGGCGGGGGAGCTGATCACGGCGGCGGCCTTGTTCTCGGCGCCGCGCATGATGCGGTTGTTGCGGGAGCCGGCGATCTCGTCACCGAAGCCCGGTACGAAGCGGTAGATCATGGCGCTCGCGAAGATGGCGAGCAGGATGATCGAGAGCCCGGAGACGACGGCGGAGAACGCGTCGGGCCCGTCGTCGGCGGAGAGCGCCCCGGCGAGACCGAGCACGATGACGATGATCGGTTTGACCAGGATGACGGCGATCATGATGCCCGCCCAGCGGCGGACGTGCGACCACAGGTTCTTGTCGACGAGGCCCGCGTACACGACGGTGCCGAGGAGCGCTCCTACGTACAGGAGCGCCGCCCTGATCACCAGCTCCAGCCAGAGCACGCCGGCGGCGAGGATCGACACGAGCGAGACGACGATCAGCATGATCGGGCCGCCGCCGATGTCCTCGCCCTTCTTCAGGGCGCCCGAGAACGTCCCGAAGAACTCGTCCGTCTGACCGCCCGTCGCCTTCGCGATGACGTCCGAGACGCCGTCGGTCGCCGAGACGACGGTGTAGAGGATCAGCGGCGTGAAGGCGGAGGCGAGCACGGTGAGCCACAGGAACCCGATGGCCTCGGAGACAGCGGTCGTCAGCGGCACGCCGCGCACGGCCCTCTTCGCCACGGCGAGCAGCCAGAGGAGGAGGGTGAGGATGGTGGACGCCGCGAAGACGACGGCGTACTGCTGGAGGAACTTGGGGTTCGTGAAGTCGACGTTGGCGGTCTCCTTGACGGCGTCGGAGAGCTTGCCGACGGTCCAGGAGGCGGCTTCGGCGCAGCCCTTTGCCAGGGAGCTGAGGGGGTCGAGGTTGGAGCTGATGGGGTCGTCGGTGGGGTACTTTCCCTCGCTGCTGCTGCCTCCGCCTTCTTCGCCTTTTTCGCAGTACTTTTTGGCGGGGCCGTGGATCAGATCGCAGGCATCGTCCTTGGGTTCCGGCGCGGCGAAGGCGCGCTTCGCGAACAGGAACGCCGCGGTCTGCACGGTCGCGACGGTGGCGCTGAGGCGGAGTACACGGCGGCTACCGGGCATACGTGAACCCTCCGTACCCTTCGACCGCCTTCGCGATCTCGTCGGAGCTGGACGCGCGGTCATCGCCCGGAACAGGGGCGGGACCGCTCTTCTGGGTGTGGGTGACGGTCTTCCAATCGCCGTCGATCCACGCCAGTTCCATGGTGATCGTGAACCAGCTGTTGGTGACCGGCTTGGTGGACTTCTCACCGGCCAGGCCGAGCAGACCACTGCACCAGACTTCGACGGTGGCCTTGCCGTCCGAGAAGTCGGTGACCTTGGTGCCGATCGGGGTCGTGCGCGAGATGAACTGATAACCGCTCGGCGTCGAACCGTCCTCGTTCAGGCCCACGTTCCTGAAGAACGGTGCGGTGTACGCCTTGTCGAGTTCATCCCGGAACTTGTTCACGCTCTGTGGTGCCATGACGGCCCTGAGGATGGGGTCGCGTTTGCCCTTGTCGAACATCTCGGCAGAGCCGAGCGGCACCGCGAAGTTCGCCGCCGCGCTCTGGGCGCCCTGCTCGGTCTTGGCGAAGCCGGTCGCGATGCCCGCGGTCTTGCCGCCGACCGGCTTCTTCCCCGAAGGGGCCGTCGACGTCGCGTCCGGCTTCGCGGCGTCGTCACCCCCCGCCGAACCACTCTCACCGCCCCGATTGGCGAAGGCGATCGCCGCGATCAGCAGGACCACGACGCCGACCACCGTCACCAGGCTGCGGGAGGACGTCCGCCCGGTCCGGGCGGATCTGCGCGCGCCGCCGTAGACGTCGTCGCCGCCCTCCCCCTCGGGAAGCCGCGTCCTGGTCTCTCCCGAGCCGCCGAAGAGGCCGTCGTTCCGCTCGTCGTCGGGACTCATGCCGCGACCGCCCCCTCAACCTCTCGCTGAACCGTCACGTAGGACACGTATGACGGTAGCCGTGCTGGTTCCCGCGCGGGCGCGGTGTGGTGACTCGACATCAGGGAGTTGCAACCTCAGCCGGTGGGCACGACGGACGGGTGGGGAGAGGGGACGTGGGGGAGAGGGGACAAGGGGGAGGGGGACGAGGGACGTGGGGGCTGGCTGGAGGGCTGGGGACTGGGGGGCTGGGGGCGGGTGGGAGGGGCGTCAGACCGCCATGCCGTACACGATGGTGAACAGCGTGCCGAGCGAACCGATGATGAAGACGCCGGTCAGCCCCGCGATGATCAGGCCCTTGCCCTGTTCCGCGCTGAAGGTGTCCCGCAGCGCCGTCGCGCCGATGCGTTGCTTCGCCGCGCCCCAGATGGCAATGCCGAGACAGAGGAGGATAGCGATCGCCATCACGACCTCGATCATCACGCGTGCCTCGTTGCCCAGGCTCCCGAAGGGACCCCAGTCGGGGGCGATCCCGCCGATGATGGTGGTGATGTCGCCCTTTTCGGCTGCCATAAGCATGTGTAACTCACCGCCCCTAGTGGGTTGTTCTGCCACCTCTGCCTACCTCGGTGCAGAGGACAGCTCATTCTCGCCGACAATCGGGCCCGCGGATGGCTCCTTGGCGCCATTCGTTGGCCGACTTCGTGCGTTTCCTCGTGGGTGAGGTCTGGTCACTCTGTGTATCACGCGGTAGGACGCCGGGCAATGACGGCCCGGCGTGCCTCTGACCAGGACTTCTGACCGGGACTCAGCCGAGTCCGAGACCGGCGGTCGCGCGGGTCACGAAGGAGCAGTCGGTGTAGCGGTAGGACGGGCTGAGCCTGGCGCCGTCGGCTCGATCGCGTACGGTGCCCCGCTTGTAGAGGAAGTGGTACTCGCCGGCGGGCAGTCCGAGGGTGGTCTTCGGGTACTTGGTGACGCCCGCCCGGCAGGCCTTGTCGCCCTCGGACTTGCCGGCGAAAATTCGGCAGGTCGCGCAGTCCTTGAGCTTGACGCGGCCGGTGGTGGGGCCGGTGTAGAGGAGTTCCAGCTCGCCGGGGCCGAGGTTGGCGAGGACGAATTCGACGTTGCCGCCGCCGGGGGAGCCGGACGGGGGCAGGCGGCGGCCCGCGCTCGGGCGTTCCTCGGCGATCTCCGCGGCGATGGCGACGTCCTTGGCGCGGTCGCGCTTCTTGCTGGAGGGGTACGTCTTGGCGAACCCGTTCAGGGACGCGGCGGCCTTCGCGAAGTGGGCGTCCTTGAACTCGTCCATGCCGCAGGCGTAGACGCCGCGCTCCAGGGCACGGTCGCTGTCACCGCGTACGGCCTCGGCGTCGACCTTGTCACCGGGCAGCGCGGCCGTGGTGGCGGCGATGGCGCGCAGTTCGTCGACGGCGGGGCAGGGGGCGGGGCCCTTGAGCGCGGCTGTCCGGGCGTCGATGGCGTCGCGGAGGGCCGGTTCGACCTTGTCGGCCTGGTCGGAGGCGGGGAAGGTGCGCAGGAGGTCCGTGAGCGGGGCGTCGGCGGCCGACGAGCGGCCGAGCCCTTCGACGCCGCACTCGTAGAGCGAGGTGGCGAGGCGGTCGTCGGGCCAGGTGGTGAGGGTGCCGAGATGGTCCTCGCCGAGGGTGCCGGGGACGGTGCGCAGGTGTTTGAGCGGGGTGACGGCCTCGCAGTACCGCTTCGCGGTGTAGGGGGCGGCGACGGTCTCGTAGTAGGTCGTGAGGCTCTTCGGCAGGCGGTCGGCGGCCTTCGAATCCGGGTGGTCGTCGGCGAGGCCGCGGTAGATGCCCATGGCCTTCTTGTACTTCGTCTCGGCGGCGCCCCCGAAGGGCTGCCCGTCGAGGCCCGCGACGATGCGGTCGGCCCTGTCGAGGCGGTCGAGGAGCATCTGCTCGACGGCCTCGTCCCGTGCGTTCTCGTAGGCGAAGGTGCCGCCGGAGGGTACGGCGAGCAGGACGACGCCGAGCGCGACGGCCAGCGGTGCGCGCAGCGGCCAGTGGCCCCGGTCGCGGACGGCCCGGAACGCGCCGTGGGCGGCGGCCAGGAGCAGGAGGGCGACATAGCCGATGAGGATGCCGCCGGGTACGCCGTCGACGTCGGCGGGCAGCGCGAGGAGGAGCAGCGCGGCGGTCGCGCCGCAGCAGAGCAGGGCGAAGAGCCAATGCCGGATGAGGAGGTAGCCGAGGCCGAGACCGGTGAGGTTGAGGAGGGCGACGGCCAGGGGGCGCAGGGGGCCTTGCCGGGCGGGGCCGGAGGTGTCGGGGCCGGGAGTGTCGGGTCCGTGGGCGTACGGGGCACTGGCAGGCGGCTGGGTGGGCGGCGGTGGTAGGTGCGGCAGGTGCGTGGACTGGGTGGGCGGCTGTGGGGGCGGGAACGGGAACTGGGGTGGCGGCTGCGGCGGTGGCTGCGATGGCGACGGCGGTGGCGGCTGGGGCGGGAACGAGGGTGGTGGTCCGAACCGGCCCGGGCTGTCGTTCTCGTCACCGGGCCCGGCGGCATGCTGATCTCTTGGTTCCATATTCTTCGGCTTCCCCCCGGCCGTGACGCCGCGTCATGCCGGACCCGACGGCCGACCGCATAACGCCCAATTGCCCAACCATCGGGGATGGTTGGGTGCACGTCAATCGGGCGGGGGAGGGCTTCCCCCACTTCCCCCGCTTCCCCCGTCTCAGCCCGCGGGAGAGTCGCTGACCTTGCCGACCGGGCCGATGGCCAGCTTCGGGCCGCTGCCCGAGGAGTCCTCGCCGCTCACCGGGAGAGAACCGGCGGGCCAGGCGATGGTGACGGTCTTCGTCTCGTTCGGCGGGGTCACCAGGATCTTGGCGACGCGGATGCCGGAGCCGCCGGTGTTGTTGACCGGGAACGTGATGTTGAACGCGGCGGACTCGCCGTCCTTGAGGACCCCGGGGTGGGGCTGGTCGCCGTTGCGGTCGACGGAGAGCGTGTCGCCCGTGGCCGTCTTCAGGTCGACGCCCGCGTAGCCGTTGACGGCGCAGTCGCGGCCGCCGCCGTTCCGGAAGCTGACGGTGACGACGCCTTCCGTCTTGCCGGTGGTGTTGTCGGCGGCGGTCACCTCCAGCTCGTCGCTGCGGCAGATGCCGATTTTGCCGTTGTCGTTGGAGCCGGTACCGGCGACGGTGCCTTCGCCGCTGCCGTTGCTGTTGTCGCCCCCGCTTTCACTGCCGCTGTTACCGTCCGTCCCGGACCCGGCGGACCCGGCGGACCCGGCGGACCCGGCGGACCCAACGGAGTCGCTGGACTCGGCGGACGCGGTCGGCTTTGCGCCGCTCGGCGATCCCCCGGCGTTCGAACCGTCGTCGTTGTTGTTGCAGGCGGTGAGCGCCAGCGCACCGGCCAGCGTGAGTCCGGCGAGCAGGGTCTTCGAGAGGTGCGTGAGCTTCATGGGGTCCCCCGTGAGGTGCGAACTGGTGTCGGTACGAGGCCGTACGAGGCTGTGGTGTCCGGCTCGATCAACAGCGAAGCCGTCCCTGGCCGACGGGGGCAAGGAGCGCCGGGGGATCAGGGACGCTGGAACGCTTCCAGGGGCTCTGACCTGCGGAGATGATGTACGTATGGAACGCCGGTCTGGGACGGACGGCCCTGTCAGACCCTGGGCGCCCCGTACCACCGCCACTGGGTCCGCCGCTCCCGGTCAGGGAGCTCGCCGCGGCCCGTGGCCCACAGGAGCGTGGCCCAGGGGTCCGTGTCCGTCGGGACGTCGGGGAAGAGGCGGTACAGGACGCGGGCGCAGAGGTCGGCGGGCGGGGTCCACGCGTCGCCGATGCCGAGTCCGTTCGCTATGTCGTACGTGTGGACGAGGGTCTCCACCACCCCCATCGCGGCGAAGCCCTCGGGGTCCGAGGCGCCGAAGCCGTGGTGGGAGCGGACGGTCGGCGGGGTGGTGGCGACCATGGCGGTCAGCAGGGCACCGCACGCCTCCACGACCATGAGCAGCCCCGCCGGTCCGGCCGCCGGGTCGGCGAGGGTGACGTTGGCGGGACCGCCGGGCGTCCGGCTCACCCAGTGGAAGGGGACGACACCATCCAGAGGAGGGTGTTCCGGGCCGAGTTGGGCGGCGTACGCGAAGAGGTCGTCGGCGAGGTGCTCGCCCGTCTCCCAGCAGTCCCACTCGAGGCCGCCCGCCTTGGCGCTCCAGTCGGCGTCGTCCGGCGCGCCGCGCAGGGTGGCGACGGCGAGGCGGACGGCGCGGGTGACGTCGTCGGCGGTCACGGGGGTGGTGGGGGTCAAGGGGGCTGCTGATTCTCCGGTGTCAGGCATGGCCGGACGGTAGCAACTGACGGGAAGCGCTCTTGTGGTGGTGCCGGGCTGCGGCGACACTCGATCTTTTCCGGGCGGGGGCTTGTCCCGGACAGTCGTGCGGTGGCCGGAAGGGGACAGTCGAGCATGGACAACCAGGGCGGTTCGGGACCCGAGCGGGCCCGTACCGCGGCCGAGTTCGTCGTGCTGCTGCGGCAGATGAAGGAGGCGTCCGGCCTCACGTACCGCCAATTGGAACTGCGTGCCGCCGAGCGTGGGGACCTGCTGCCCCGGAGCACGGTCGCGGGCGCGCTGTCCCGTGGGGTGTTGCCGAAGGGGGAGCTGGTCGCGGCGTTGGTCCGGGTGTGCGAGGGGGAGGAGCGGGTCGGGGCGTGGCTCGCGGCGCGCGACCGCATCGCCTCGGACGAGCCCTCGCCCTCCCTTCCTCCTCCCTCCGCCGCTGACCCTGCTCCGGTCGACGCCTCCGCCCCCGCTTCCGCCCCCTTACGTAAGCGGCCGCGGGCGTTCACCCTGGTTGCGGGCGTGGTCGCTGTCGTGGCCGTCGCGGCGGTCGGCGCGTCGGCGCTGAACGCCTCGGACGAGCCGCGCGATCCCTCGCCGTCCGCCTCCGCGAAGGCGGCGAACGTGCCGTCCGGCGTCGTACAGGTGCAGCCCTTACGGGCGTCCGGGCTCTGTCTCACCGACGGGCGGGACAGGAAAGGGCGGTACGGGAGCCATATCGCGGTGTTCCGGCCGTGCGGGGAGGCGGTGCCGCCGACGACCGAGCTCGAGCCGCTCGGCGGTGGCGTGTACCGCGTCCGCTGGGACCACCCCGAGCACGGCGAGGGCTGCCTCGCCGCCCCGTCGAAGGGCGGGGCGAAGGGGTTCCTGGAACCGTTCACCGACTGTGGGGCGGCGGCGCGGCTGTCGGTGGAGCAGCGGAGCGGGGCTTATGTGCTGCGGCTCGCGGACGGGCGGTGCGTAGCGGTGAACGGACGTGCTGTCGCGGGGGTGGAGGCGGTGCTCGGGCGGTGCGGTGGCGCGGACGCGCAGCGGTTCTTCGTCGTCCCGGCGAGGGTCCCCCCGAAGCACCCCTCGCCGGGCACGGCCTGAGGCTGGCAGTCCGCTGGGGCGCCGGGCAAGGGAAATTCCTGTCCGGGACGGGGGGTTCCGCTGTCCCGGACAGGGTTCAGGGGGTTCAGGGGCGTGTCGTCAGTCCTGGCCGACGCCTTCCACGAAGTGGTCGAACTCACCGGCTTGTACGCCGAGTACGAAGGCGTCCCATTTCTTCCGGGTGGTCGTGACGACGTTCTCCGGGTCGCTGGTCTCCCGGAGATAGACGGCGTCGTCCTCGCCGAAGGCGATCTCGATCCAGGGGCCGGGGCCCTGCTCGTCCTCCGGGGCGGCGCGGACCCAGTCGAGGCCGGCGGGAATTTCGGGGCGGGGGGTCTCGGTCACTTTCCGCTTCTCTGGGTGAGGGCTGACGTGGGCACGGGTTGCGTGAGTCTTCTCAGGTCGGTTCGGCGCCTGCGGCGCGCTTGGTGTCGCGGATCAGCGCGGCGAAGGCCGCGAAGGCCGCGGGGGTGGCGGTGAGTATTGCTTCGGTGGGGTCGCTGCTTTCGGTGAGCTTGACCTTGCCGGTCGGTGCGGCGGCGACGTGGAGGCAGGAGTCCCCCTGCCCGCAGTAGGACGACGTCTGCCAGTTCAGCTGGGGCATGTGGGCTCCCTCTACATGTCCTGGAAGGTCGGTTCGGCGCGCTTGGTGTTGTGGATCAGCGCCGCGAAGGCCACGGGAGCGGCGGTGAGTATTGCTCCGGTGGGGTCGCTGCTTTCGGTCAGATGGACGGAGCCGGATGTGTCTGAAGCGACGTACACGCAGGAATTGCCCTGGGCGCAGTAGGACGACTTCTGCCAGTTCGACTGGGGCATTTGGGCTCCCTCTACAGGTCCTGGATGACGTTGTGGATAAAGTCGCGAGACTTCGCGGGCGGGAGCGCTGTGGCTTCCATGCGGTCGAGCAGGATGCGGTACTTGTCGAGTTGGGCCTCGGCGTCGAGGAAGATGGGACCGTGCGACTGGTCGAGATTTACCGTGTCGAGCTGGGGCACCGGCCCTGCGGCGTAGTAGATCGATTGACCTGAGCCGGGGAACGTCCCGGCAGCGAACGGGATGACGTGGATGGCGATGTGCTCCCGCTCGCTCATGTCAATGAGGTGCTTGAGCTGGACCCGGGTCACGGTGGCACCGCCGAACTGCATCCGAAGCGCGGCCTCATGAACGATGGCCTGATGGGGCGTCGGTGACTTCCGGAAGAGCACGGCCTGGCGTTTGATGCGGTACGACACCCGATGCTCGATGTCTGGAGGTGACAGCTCCGGCACGTCTTGGCGGAAGATCTCACGGGCGTAGTCCGTGGTCTGGAAGAGGCCGGGAATGTGCACTGTCACGGCGGTGCGCAGCAATGTCGCGTGGTGTTCGACCTCCGCGAGGTCCAGCAGCACTGCGGGCAGGATCTCTCGGTACTCCTCCCACCAGCCGCGCACCCGATCACCGGTCATGGCGGACAGCGCATCGATCAGTTGCTTGTCCGGGCAGTCGTAGTGACAGGCGAGCGCACGCACCCTGGCGGAGCTCACGCCGAGCCGACCGGACTCCATGTTGCTGACTTGGTTCTGCTTGACGCCAAGCAGCTGCCCGGCCTCGGTCGACGTCAGGCCTGCACGTTCACGGAGCTTACGTAGCTCGCTGCCCAACCGGAGTTGACGCCCCGTCGGATTGCTTCTCACGGGCAGTCGCCTCTCCTCATGTTTCATCACTCACACGAGTGGTTGTGCAGAGCTTTGCAGGTTTTCGATTAACAGCTTAACTCGGCGCCGCTACCTTGTGAGTGGCACCACCGCCCAGAAGACCCCGCTCGACGGAGCGGCAACGTCACTGGGCCCTGCCCGGCAACTACCCACTCCTGACGGAGATTTCCGTGAACGCAACCGTATCGCCGCCTTGGACCTACACCCTCCAACTCCCTCGCGATCCCCGCGCCCCAGGAAGCGCCCGCGTCACCCTCCGCGCGGTACTGGAGTCGTACGGCCTCGGACAGCTCACCCCCACCGCGGAGCTCCTCGCGGGCGAGCTGCTGAGCAACGCCCACTGTCACACCGACGGGCCCTACGCCCTCCGTCTCCGTGCCGCCTCCCCGGAGGGGATCCGCGTGTCCGTGTGGGACTCCGACCCGCAGATCCGCCCGGCTTCGCAGAGGACCGCACGCCCGATCGCCGGCCGCCTGACATGGCGGAGAGCGGCCGGGGGCTGCACCTCGTGCGGGCCTGCGCGGACGCTTGGGGCGCCTACCCCGTGGGGACGGCCGACGCGGGGAAACTGTTGTGGGCCGAGGTCACACCGGGCTCTCCGTAGCGGACGGTTCGGTGAAGGAGACCGTCTGGAGGATCGCCGCCATGATGTTGCAGAACTCGGTCCAGTACTCCGTGGACGCGGTGTGGAGCGTGAAGACGGCGGTGAACGGGCCCGTGGGGAACGGCACATGGACCTGTATCTGTCCGGTGAGCAGATCCGTCGCCTCGCCGGTCGCGGTGATCTCCGGATTCAGCTTGTACTCGGTCAGGGTGACGCAGGAGACGGCGGGGCCGCACGGCAGGTCGAGCCAGCGGGCGTCGTTGTGCGGGGTGCTGGAGAGGATGGCCAGGATTCCCTGGGCGACGATGTCCGTGCCGTCCGGGACCTGGTCGGTCGGGGCCTGGTCGTCCGGGGCCTGGCCGGTCGGGACGGCCGCCACGGTGAACGCACACTGGGCGACGCCTTCGGAGCCTTCAGCCTGCTCCGCCTCCTCCGCTTCCTCCGCTTCCTTCGTTTCTTCCGCCGTGGAGAAGAGTCCCATCGCCGAGTACGAGACACCGGATTCCGCCATGAGCTCGGCCAGGGCCGCGTAATAGGGGGCGGCGGGTTCCCAGATGCGGGCGTCTCCGCGGGAGTAGAGGCCGCGTACGAACTCGTGGGCGCGCTCGGAGCGTTCCTCCGGCGTGGCGGCGAGGGGGAGGGCGTAGAAGCCGTCTGGGACGTTGAACCAGATGGGCGGGGGGTCGAGCGGGTCGGCCGAAGTGGTTGGAAGGCTGGTCGGGGATGTCATGGGGGGAGAGCGTCCTGGTCTGGTGCGGAGACAGGGTCAGAAGTCTTCGGGGTGATAGTCGGCGTAGTCCAACTCGGTGCCGTCGGCATTCATGTTCAGTTCGCGACTGCCGGCACCGAAGAATGCGTCGAGTTCGCTCGGCACGAGAGCCTCGACGCGGTAGTGCCCGCACGGCAGGCGGGTGACGATGGGTTCTGAGAGGTCCGGCGCGCGAGCGGTGGCGAGGAAGTTGTCGACGGCCTGCCGCTGTGCCTGCGTAAGGGATCTCAGAGGAATCAAGTCCGGGGTGGAAACCAGATACCGAACGAGATACTCGCGAAGTGGAGATTGGAGCCTGCACCAAGAGCCGTCGCTAAAAACCAGCTTGACGTCCCGTTCGTGGCGGAAGTTCCTCGGCTCCACTTGGCTGACGGTGGATCGGGGGGTCTCCCAGAGGACTTCGTCCTCAATGACTTTCCTGTCTCTGTTCTGGACGGGAAGACCGACGATGACCAATCGGCGATCGGTGACGATCGCGTGCGTGCGATAGTGCTCCTGGTCGGGAGAGCGGGCGGGATCCAGCTGCCAGGGCAGGGTGCGTGCGATGGTGCCGGGCGCGGCCCACATGACAGGAAAGTCATCGACCTCGTCGGCGCGGTCCTCGGACGTCGCCTCGCCGGATTTGGAGGGGGAGGGGCCACTGCCTCCGCCCCCGGTGAGAATGCCCATGATGACGGCGCCCAGGGCGAGGGCCCCGCCTTTGCCGATGTTCCGCGCAAGTGAGTTGCCCGTCGTACGGGCCGTGTACACGGGCCCTTCGGGCCAGCCCGGCAGTTCATCCTGGATGTCATTGCGTTCGGTGTCCCGGAACCAGCGCATACCGGAAACGGGCATGGCTTCGCCCGTCGCAAAGGTGACCGCAGTGCGGGCCAGGAGAATTTCGCCGGGGACAGGCTTCCAGATGCGCATATCCGTCTTCCTGTGCTTCGTTTCTCGGACCATTGCCAACGCACTCACTCTGACCCTCCGAGCTGGACGTTCAGCCGGCCGAGGCCGACTTCTCGAACTGGTCGCCAGGGAAGAGGGCGTCTCCCACATGCTGATGAATGCTTGTGATCTTGGGGAAGATCTTCAGTCCGGCGTCCATGGCGATACCGGCTCCCAAGGGGTTGATGTTCACCCCTGGAAGCAGATTGGCTCCCTTGGAGCCAATCCACTGACCCTCGTGATAGCCCTGGCTTGCGATGCCTCCCATGCGTGACATCGTGCCACTGGTCGCATGCGCGACTTCGTAGACGTTCTTGGCCGTGCCGCCGAGCACCACTTTGCCGGGGAGCAGCTTGAGCCCGCCCGTGGCGTCCTTCGCGGCATCACCGATGGACAGCAGCATGCGAGCGTCGCCGAGCTGGGTGGCCTTGAACCCCTTGCCGAGCGCGGCAGCCTTGGCCAACGCCGGGCCCTTGCCGACCACTTTGATTCCCTTACCGAACGCTCCGATCCCCGGCATAAGCCCCACCGCATCCAGCCCCACCTGCGCCCAACTCACATCCGCCCCGCCCACCTTGGCGAGCCCATGCGCCCCCAACGCCAGCCCGCTGGTGATGAGCGCCGCCGAGCCGAAGACCGCCGCCAGTGGCGGGAAGGGAAGGGTGACGATGGCGAGGAGGCCCAGGACGGCCGTCAGGTCGCTCAGCAGGTCGCCGATCAGTTTGATCAGGTCGGCGTGGTCCTGGAGCCACTTGCCCGCCGCGTCCCACGCGTCGGCGACGCCCTTCGTGAGTCTGTCCCAGAAGCCGGGCTCGTCCGGGGCGATGTCGCCCGCCTTGTCGAGCTCCTTGCTGATCGCCCCGGCCGCCTTGCCGTAGCGGTCCTCCAGGTCGTGGACGTCGCCGATGAGGTCGGTGACGGCTCCCGACGCCCTGCCCATCTCCTCGCTGTCGGGCTTGGCCTCCGACCGCGCGTCCAGCTTGTCACCGGCCTTCTTCTCCAGCCGGTCGGCCTCGTCCTGGAAGTCCGCCAGCTCCTTGGCCCACCGGTGCAGCGCACGCGAGGCCTTGTCGAAGGATTCGTGGCTCTTGCGGATGAGCGGGGTGACGTCCTCGCCGATGTACTCGGTGAACGCGAGCGCCGCCTTGCCCTTCCAGGCGCCGCATTCGATGCGCTCCAGGTCCCTGACGGCCGCTCCGAGCTCGCCCGCGAGTCCGCCGAGCTTCTTGGCCAGTTCCCGGGTGTCCTGGACGTCGCCGGGCGTGGGGTCCCAGCCTATGTTCGGGAACGCGGGACGCTTCGTACCCACGTTACTTCGCCTTCTTCCGGGCCGACTTCAGGGATTCGGCGAGGGCCTGGTCCAGCTTGCCGAACTCCTCGTCGATCTTGTCGATCATCTTGACGGCGCCCTGCGTGTGCTTGCCGAGCTGCTTGACGCCGTACCCCCACTCATCCGCGAACTCATGGACGTCCTCGATGAGCTTCCCGGCACCCACCACCGAGCCGTCGGTGTTCTTGAGGGTGCGACGGGCGGCGTCCATGCGGTCGCTGACCGAGGAGAACGTTCTCTTGAGGTCCTCGAAGACCGTCCCGTCGAGACGAAGGTCGCTCATGTCGTCGCTCAGCTCTCTGTGCGGTTGCGTGTGGGGGTGCTTGTCCAGCCGGCGTTCGCTGGAGTGAACCAAGCTATCCATGAGGGTGAGGGATGGTCGATTCCAGTGGCTGGTCACCCTGTCGCTGTCGCATGGGGCCTCTACACTGAGCGGCGGCGGACTCCCGGCGGGTGAGGGGTGGTTGACGGTGCGTAAGGCGTGGCTGGTCGCGGCCGTCGGGTTCGGTGGCGCCCTCAGCTTCATTGCGCTCCTCGTCGTCGGGACGTACATGGCCGCGGGAAGCATCGCCGGGGGCGCGAGCGGCGGTTCCGTCGGGCTCGCCAAGGGAGCCGTGCCCGCGACCTATCAGCCCCTCGTGCAGAAGTGGGGCAATCTCTGCAAGGCCATCAACCCCGCGCTGCTCGCCGCCCAGCTCTACCAGGAGAGCGGGTTCAACCCGCGCGCGAAGAGTCCGGCGAAGGCGCTGGGGATCGCGCAGTTCATCCCCGGGACCTGGGCCGCGCACGGCGTCGACGGCGACGGTGACGGCGACCGCGACATCTGGGACCCCGAGGACGCCATCCCCTCCGCGGCCTCGTACGACTGCCATCTCGCGGGCTATGTGAAGGACGCCCCGGGAGATCCCACGAAGAACATGCTCGCCGCGTACAACGCGGGCGCGTACGCCGTCATCAAGTACGGCGGCGTGCCGCCCTACCGCGAGACGCAGAACTACGTGAAGACCATCACCACCCTCCAGAAGAGCTTCGCCCGGCCCGTGGGGCGCGTGCAGCCGTCGCGGCAGGCGGCAGGGGCGATCTACTACGCGCAGAAGAAACTCGGCACCCCCTATCTGTGGGGCGGCAACGGCACGCCCGAGCAGAACGGCCGCTTCGACTGTTCCGGCCTGACCCTCGCCGCCTACCGCACCGTCGACATCACGCTGCCGCGCGTCGCCAACGACCAGTACAACGCAGGGCCGCACCCCAAGCGCGAGGAGCTGCTCCCCGGCGACCTGGTCTTCTTCTCGGACGACCTCACCAATTCGCGCGCCATCCGGCACGTCGGCATCTACGTCGGCGGCGGCTACATGATCAACGCCCCGCGCGCCGGTGCCGTGATCCGCTTCGACCCGATCGACACCCCGGACTATTTTGGCGCGACTCGTGTCACCGACGAGGGGGCGGAGGCGCTCCCGGCCGAGCTGGGGGCGTGAGCGGAGCGTGCGCGGGGGCGAACGGAGGCGCACGCGGCGTGTGACATGGCTTGAACTCTCCGTTAAAAGACTCTCCTGAGCTGCGGCGATGTATCTCTCTTCGGTAACGTCTGGGTGATCTTTCGGTGGAGAGTGGAACGTAGGGGTGGGGACCGCGCGTTCCCTTGACTGGACCGACCACGGGGGTTGATGGAAAGGGCGCACAGAACGTGCGCCCATGGGCTAGGAGACAAGGGGCCGCAGCGCCATGGCTGGACTCGATGAATCCGGGTCGAACCCCGATGTCGGCCTGCTCTACGACATCAACGGCCTGACGCAGGACACCCCGCACTGGCTCGACCGCGCCCTGGCGTTCGTCGGGGAGTACGGGCTGCTGATCGCCCTCGTGCTGCTCGTGATGTGGTGCTGGTGGGGCCAGCGGAAGCGGGGCGCCCTCGACGACGCCGCCTCGTCGGTCGCCGCCGTCGTCTGGGCGCCGCTGGCCGCCGGGATCGCGGTGCTCGTCAACATCCCCATCCGGGGCTTCGTGGAGCGGCCGCGCCCCTTCCGTGACCACAGCGGGGTAAATGTCCTGGTCGACGGCAAGGACGACTTCTCCTTCGTCAGCGACCACGCGACGCTCGCCATGGCCATCGGCGCCGGCCTCTTCGTCGCCCACCGGAAGTTCGGGTTCGTCGCCCTCGGACTCGCCGCCCTGGAAGGCTTCTGCCGCGTCTTCATGGGCGTGCACTACCCCACGGACGTCATCGGCGGCTTCGCGCTCGGCACGGCCGTCGCCCTGCTCCTCTCCCCGCTCGCCATGGCGCTGCTCACGCCGCTCGCCAAGGCGGTCGGGCGGTCCCGGCACGTCGGCCGACTGGTGTGGGACCGGAGGGCTAGGCCGGTGGCCGCGTCCCTGAGCGAGCCCGCGGCGCCCTCGCAGCAGGCCGCGGCGGACCCGGACGAGCGGGACCTCGCGGCCTAGCGCCGGCCCCTCGGAGAGCCCGGGAGGAGCAGAGAGCCCGGGAGAATCACAGAGCCTGCGGGAAGTCGAAGAAGCGGCCCGGGTCGTACTGCTTCTTCAGCTTCTTCAGACGCGGCGCCGCGTCCCCGTAGTACGCCTCGCGCCAGTTCGTCAGCTCCGGGTCCGTGTAGTTCTGGTACGCCGCACCCGACGCGTACCGCCCCATCGCCCCGTGAGCCTTTTTCAGCCACGCCCGCGCCGGTGAGCCCGACGTCCCCGCGCGCCACGACGCGATGTACTGCGCCAGCATCCGCGAGCGGCGGTGCACGAAGGCCGTCGCCGTCGGGTCGACGCGGTTGACGGCGCCGCCGAGCGCGGTCAGCGCGACGCTGCCCGCGCTCGCGCCCGTCACGTTCTCGACCTGCGACAGCAGCGCGCGGATGCCCGCCGCCGACAGCGAACGGTCGAAGAAGTCCGAACTCGCCGCGTATGTCTCACGCTTGAGAGCGCCCTGCGGGCTGCGGCCCGGCGTCGCGCCCGGCAGATGGCACTGGGCGTCGGTGGCGAAGGACGAGCAGCCCGCGTACACCTCCATCGCCTCCTCGTACGTACGCCGCTTCAGGGAGACGCTGCGCGCGGAGGCGCCGATCCGGTCGGCGAGGCGGTCGACGGCGTTCTGCAGCTCGCCGTACGTGCCCAGCGAGAAGCAGGAGACGGAGACGGTCGGAGTGCCGCCCGGGGTGTTCGCCAGATGGAGGGACGACCAGATCTCGTCCGGCTGGTCCGGGCCCCACTCCTGCCACGCCTTGACGACCGCCGCCGCCTTCGACCAGGGCCACGCCATGTACGCGGAGACGGCCTGCGGCGCGGTGTGCGTGCGGTAGGACAGCTCGGTGACGACGCCGAAGTTGCCGTTGCCCGCGCCGCGCAGCGCCCAGAAGAGGTCCCTGTTCTGCGACTTGGAGGCGGTGAGCTGCTTGCCGTCCGCCGTGATCAGCGTCGCGGAGGTGAGGCTGTCGCAGGTCAGGCCGTACGCACGGGAGACCACGCCATGGCCGCCGCCGAGGGTCAGCCCCGAGATGCCGACGGTCGGGCAGGAGCCCGCGGGGAGGGTGACGCCCTTCGCGGCGAGCGAGCGGTAGACGTCGATCAGCTTGGCGCCGCCGCCGATCGTGGCCGTGGTGCCGCTCGCCCGTATCCTGCTCAGCTTCGATACGTCGATGACCAGCCGACCGGTGCCGGAGGACCAACCGGCGTACGAGTGACCGCCGTTGCGGATCGCGACCGGGGTGCGGTGGGCGCGGGCGTACGCCAGGGCGGTGCGGATGTCGTCCGGGTGCGCGACATAGGCGACGGCGGTGGGCTTCAGATTGTCGAAGCGCGTGTTGTACAGCTGGCGGGCCGCCGCCCACTTCGCCTCACCGGGCCGGACGAGAGTGCCGTCCAGATCGCGGGCGAGGGCCTTGAGGGTGGCGGGGGAGGTGGCGGCGGCGCTGGACGTTCTGATGGGGGTACTCCCACCGCTCCCGGGGCTCCCGGTGCTGCTGGTGCGGGAGGCCGCGCCCGCGTCCGATCCTCCGCCCGTGCAGCCCGCGACCGTGGCCCCGGCGAGTGTGGCGGCCGTTGTACCGATGAACGTACGTCGTTCCATGACGCCTCCCGTTGCTTCCGGGGAACGAGACGGTGCGCGGGGCGGGCGGGTTCCCCTAGGGGGACTCCTCATGTTCGGCGGCGTCCGAGCGGGCCTTGCTGCGGGCCCTGCGGGCCGGGCCGCGCCAGCCGCAGGAGCAGTGGGCCGCGATGAAACGGCCCTTCTCGACCGTCGACGTGCGGTGCGGTGCGGTGACTTCTGAGACTTCCTGGTAGACCACGCCGTCACCGTACCGACCTTGCCGAGGGCGGCGCGGCGTGACGGGTCAACGTACCGGTCGTTATCCGGAACGACGGGGGGAACGACGGGGGATCGACGAGCGCGGACACGCTTGGGGGTAGACAAGCGATGGTGCAGCAGCACAGGCGCACAGGGCGAACGGTCGTCGCCGTCGCGGCGGCGGGGCTGATGGCCGTCGCCACCGGCTGTTCGGGCGGCGCCGCCGCCGACGGCAGCGGTGCCGGGGCCCCCGGCGACCCCGAGGACGTGGTGCGGCGGTCCGCCGACTCCCTCGTCCGGGCGGGCAGCGCGGAGGCGCGTACGTCCATGGAGATGGCCAGCGGCGGGACGCGCGTGACCATCCGGGGCGAGGGCGTGTACGACTTCCGGCGCCAGCTCGGGCGGTTCCGGGTGGTGCTCCCGCAGGACCCCGCCGGGGGCCGCCCGCGTCGGCCGATCACCGAGCTGATGTCCGCCGGCGCGCTCTACATGAAGAACCGCGGGGCCGGGGTGCCCGCCGACAAGTGGGTGCGGATCGAGACACGCTCGCTCTCCGACGGGAACCTCGTCACCGGCGGCGCGACGGATCCCCTCGCGGCGGCGGAACTGCTCCGCGGGGCGCGCGGAGTGACGTACGTGGGGGAGGAGCGGGTCGGGGGCGCGGAGGTGCGGCACTACCGCGGGGTCGCCGATCTGCGGGCCGCGGCGAAGGCGGCCTCCGCAGGTCAGCGGGGTGCGCTGGGGGTGGCGGCGGCGAAGGGGTTCAGCGAGGGGAGCGTCCCCTTCGACGTCTACCTCGACGAGCGGGGGCGGGTGCGGAAGCTGCGCCAGCAGTTCACCGTGGCCAACGCCGACGTGGCGTCGACCACGCTGCTCTACGGATTCGGGGTGACCGTGGGGGCGCGACTTCCGGCCGAGAAGGACATTTTCGCCGGGAAGATCGCCGGTCCCTAGTGATCCCCGGTGGTCCCTAGTCGCGTACGGCCGGAGGAAATGGTCCGTCCGTGCCATGCGCGGTGTGCAGGGCGCTCCCTACTCTAGGAAGTCGATACCGGTAAGGGTCAGGAAGAGGTGATGAACGTGGCTCCTATGCGTGGCGGTACGGCGGTTCAGGACCACGTCGCCCTCGCCGAGATCGAGCTGTGCGGCGAACTCATCATCGCGGCGAGTGCGGCGGCCGAGCGGTTGAGCTTTGACCGGATCGACGAGGTGCTGAGGGTCTCCGACGTGCGGGAGGCCGGGGCCCGGGGCGACGACCGCCCCTAGCTGCTGTAGCGGTGACCCGTCCGCCGCTTCGCGGCGATGTCTCCCACCCACCCGCGGGAGCGTCACGTGCGGAGCATCCGGGCGATCGCCTTCGTCGCCTCTTCGACCTTCGCGTCGATCTCCGTGCCGCCCTTGACCGCCGCGTCGGCCACGCAGTGCCGCAGGTGTTCCTCCAGGAGCTGGAGCGCGAAGGACTGCAGGGCCTTGGTGCTCGCCGAGACCTGCGTGAGTATGTCGATGCAGTAGACGTCCTCCTCGACCATGCGCTGCAGGCCGCGGATCTGGCCCTCGATGCGGCGCAGGCGCTTGAGGTGTTCGTCCTTCTGCTTGTGGTAGCCGTGCACCCCGTGGGCGTGGTCCCCGTGGGCGTCGTCGGAGGGCGCTTCGGGCGCCCCCGTGGTCGGCACGGCCGCGTCGGTGGTCGTCATCGCGTCCTCCTCTGGACTTCCTGCTGGATTGCCTCTGGGCTTCCCGCTGGTCGCCCCTACGGGGGGTTCCGGCCGGGCCCCCGCGAGGCGCGGGGCATTTCTGCAGTTCCGTATACCCCTAGCGGGTATATCTTAGCCGATTTCTCGGGGGGTGTGCTGATCACTGTGCCTGATGGGCGACACTGGGGAGCGGCCGGTTAGCCGTGGCCGGATGATGCGCCTAGCATCAGCCTGACCGCATCCAGAGCACCCCGAGGACCCCACGTGCGCTTTCGTCTGACCCCCAGGGAGACGAGCTTCTACGACATGTTCGCCGCATCCGCGGACAACATCGTCACGGGCTCGAAGCTCCTCATGGAACTGCTCGGAGCGGACTCTTCCGCGCGGGCCGAGATCGCAGAGCGTATGCGGGCCGCGGAACACGCGGGAGACGACGCCACGCATGCGATCTTCCACCAGCTGAACTCCTCGTTCATCACGCCGTTCGACCGCGAGGACATCTACAACCTCGCGTCGTCCCTGGACGACATCATGGACTTCATGGAGGAGGCCGTCGACCTGGTCGTCCTTTATCAGGTCGAGGAACTTCCCAAGGGCGTCGAGCAGCAGATCGAGGTCCTGTCCCGGGCCGCCGAGCTGACGGCCGAGGCCATGCCGAACCTGCGGACCATGGAGAACCTCACCGAGTACTGGATCGAGGTGAACCGGTTGGAGAACCAGGCCGACCAGATTCACCGCAAGCTCCTCGCCCAGCTCTTCAACGGCAAGTACGACGCCATGGAGGTGCTGAAGCTCAAGCAGATCGTGGATGTGCTGGAGGAGGCCGCCGACGCCTTCGAGCACGTGGCGAACACGGTGGAGACCATCGCGGTCAAGGAGTCCTGACCCCTCCATGGACACCTTTGCCTTGATCGTGACCATCGGCGTCGCGCTCGGATTCACGTACACGAATGGCTTCCACGACTCCGCGAACGCCATCGCCACCTCCGTCTCCACGCGTGCGCTGACGCCACGCGCGGCGCTCGCCATGGCCGCGGTGATGAACCTCGCCGGTGCCTTCATGGGCAGCGGGGTCGCCAAGACCGTGAGCGAGGGGATCATCGAGACCCCGCACGGCGACAAGGGCATGTGGATCCTCTTCGCGGCCCTCATCGGCGCGATCGTGTGGAACCTCATCACCTGGTACTTCGGGCTGCCCTCGTCCTCGTCGCACGCGCTGTTCGGCGGCATGGTCGGCGCCGCGCTCGCCGGGGGGATCGGAGTCATCTGGTCCGGGGTCCTCGACAAGATCGTCATCCCGATGTTCCTGTCGCCGGTCGTCGGTCTCGTCGCCGGTTATCTGGTGATGTGCGCGATCATGTGGATGTTCCGCAGGTCCAACCCGCACAAGGCCAAGCGGGGCTTCCGTATCGCCCAGACGGTGTCCGCGGCCGGCATGGCCCTCGGGCACGGTCTCCAGGACGCGCAGAAGACCATGGGCATCGTGGTGATGGCCCTGGTCATCTCCGACGTGCAGAGCGCGGACGCGCCGATCCCGATCTGGGTCAAGATCTCCTGTGCGCTGATGCTCTCGCTCGGTACGTACGCGGGCGGCTGGCGCATCATGCGGACCCTCGGTCGCAAGATCATCGAGCTGGACCCGCCGCAGGGCTTCGCGGCGGAGACGACCGGCGCGGGCATCATGTTCACCACGGCGTTCATGTTCCACGCGCCGATCTCGACGACGCACGTCATCACGTCCGCGATCATGGGCGTGGGCGCGACGAAGCGGGTGAACGCGGTGCGGTGGGGTGTCGCCAAGAACATCATCCTGGGGTGGTTCATCACGATGCCGGCGGCGGCGCTCGTTGCCGCGGTCACCTTCTGGATCGTGAACCTCGCGTTCCTGTAGCCCCACAGAACACGTACGAAACAGAGCACGTAGGAAAGGCCCGCCCCCGGGAGCCCAGGGGCGGGCCTTTCTTGTTGTCCCTGCGGTGGCACCGCCATGCAGCACCGCGGGGAGTCGGGGGGCGGTCGGCTCAGCCGAAGCGGCCCGAGATGTAGTCCTCGGTGGCCTGCACGGACGGGTTGGAGAAGATCCGCTCCGTGTCGTCGAGCTCGACGAGCTTGCCGGGCTGGCCGACCGCGGAGAGGTTGAAGAACGCCGTGCGGTCCGAGACGCGGGCCGCCTGCTGCATGTTGTGCGTCACGATGACGATCGTGAAGCGCTCCTTCAGCTCGCCGATCAGGTCCTCGATGGCGAGGGTCGAGATCGGGTCGAGCGCCGAGCACGGCTCGTCCATGAGGAGGACGTCGGGCTCGACCGCGATGGCCCGCGCGATGCACAGGCGCTGCTGCTGGCCGCCGGAGAGGCCCGAGCCGGGCTTGTTGAGGCGGTCCTTGACCTCGTTCCAGAGGTTCGCGCCCTTGAGGGACTTCTCGACGACGTCGTTCAGCTCGGACTTCTTGTACGAGCCGTTGAGCTTCAGGCCCGCCGCGACGTTGTCGTAGATCGACATCGTGGGGAAGGGGTTCGGGCGCTGGAAGACCATGCCGATCGTGCGACGCACGGCCACCGGGTCCACGCCGTTGCCGTAGAGGTCCTCGTCGTCCAGGAGCACCTTGCCCTCGACGCGGCCGCCGGGGGTGACCTCGTGCATGCGGTTCAGGGTGCGCAGGAACGTGGACTTGCCGCAGCCGGACGGGCCGATGAAGGCGGTCACCGAGCGGGGCTCCACGGTCATCGAGATGTCGTCGATCGCCTTGTGGGAGCCGTAGTAGGCGGTAAGGCCCGATACGTCGATTCGCTTGGCCATGGGGATCACTGCTTCTTTCGGGTCTTAATACCAGGGTCGCTGATGGGCCTTCCGTCGGCGGAGCCGACCGATGACGCTTAGCGGCCCGTCTTGGGGGCCTTCCAGCGGGCGATGCCGCGGGCCGCCAGGTTGAGGATCATGATGAAGCCGATGAGGGCGAGCGCCGCCGCCCAGGCGCGGTCGTACGACGCGTCGGTGCCTGCCGCGTACTGCTGGTAGACGTACAGCGGCAGCGAGGCCTGCGAGCCCTCGAAGGGGTTCGTGTTGATCAGGGGGTTAACCCAGACCAGGAGCAGGACCGGCGCGGTCTCACCGGCGATGCGGGCCACCGACAGCATGACGCCCGTGGTGATGCCGCCGATCGCGGTGGGCAGGACGACCTTGAGGATGGTCCGCCACTTCGGCACGCCGAGGGCGAGCGAGGCCTCGCGCAGCTCGTTGGGGACGAGCTTGAGCATCTCCTCGGTGGAGCGGACGATCACCGGCATCATCAGGATGGCGAGCGCCATGGCGCCGGCCCAGCCGGAGTAGCCGAAGCCGAGGATCAGGATCCAGAAGCTGAGGACGAACAGGCCCGCGACGATCGAGGGGATGCCGGTCATGACGTCCACGAAGAACGTGATGACCTTGGAGAGCTTCCCCCGCCCGTACTCGACCAGGTACACCGCGGTGAGCAGGCCGATCGGCACGGCGATCACCGAGGCCAGGAGCACCTGCTGGAGCGTGCCGACGAGGGCGTGGTAGATGCCGCCGCCGGTCTCGTCGTCGGCGATGACGCCCATGGAGTGGGTCAGGAAGTAGCCGTCGAAGACCTTGAGGCCGCGCTGCAGCGTCTCGTAGATCAGCGAGGCCAGCGGGACGACGGCCAGCAGGAACATCACCCACACCAGCGACGTGGCGAGGCGGTCCCTGGCCTGGCGGGTGCCCTCGACGGCGACCGCGAGGACGTACGACCCGACGATGAACAGGAAAGCGGCGATCAGGCCCCACTGGATGCGGCTGTGCAGTCCGGCCCCGGCGCCGATGCCCACGGCGACCGCGAGCGAGCCGGCGGCGACGGCCAGGGGCGACCAGCGGGGCAGGCTCGCGGCCTTCAGCGTCGACGGGCGCTTGTCGAGCGGGCCGGTCGGGGTGGTCGGGGTGGGTGTCGTGGTGCTCATGCGTTGGCCCCCGAGTACTCCTTGCGGCGCGCGATGATCAGGCGGGCCGCGCCGTTGACCAGCAGGGTGATGACGAAGAGGACCAGGCCGGAGGCGATGAGCGCGTCCTGGCCGTACTCACTGGCCTCGTTGAACTTGCTGGCGATGTTCTGTGCGAAGGTGCCGCCGCCGGGGTCGAGCACGGACGCGCTGATGAGGAAGGTCGGGGAGAGCACGGTGGCGACGGCGATCGTCTCGCCGAGCGCGCGGCCGAGGCCCAGCATCGAGGCGGAGATGATGCCGGAGCGGCCGAAGGGCAGCACCGAGATGCGGATGACCTCCCAGCGCGTCGCGCCGAGGGCCAGCGCGGCCTCCTCGTGCATCTTCGGGACCTGGAGGAAGACCTCGCGGCTCACGTTGGTGATGATCGGCAGGATCATGATCGCGAGCAGGATGCCGACGGTCATCAGGGAGCGCGGGGCGCCGCCCTGGTACTCGAAGATCCCGGTCCAGCCGAGGTAGTCGTCGAGCCAGCTGTAGAAGCCGGTGAGGTTGGGCGCGACCACGAGGGCGCCCCACAGGCCGTACACGATCGAGGGCACGGCGGCCAGCAGGTCGATCACGTACGCGATGGGGGTGGCCAGCCTGCGCGGCGCGTAGTGCGAGATGAAGAGCGCGATGCCGATGGCGACGGGGACCGCGATCACCAGGGCGATCAGCGAGCTGACCACGGTGCCGAAGACCAGGACGGCGATGCCGAAGAACGGCTTGCCGCCGGTGGACGCGCCGGCCGGGTCCCACTCGAAGGTGGTGAGGAAGTTGCCCGTGTTGTCGGAGAGCGCGAGGGCCGTGCGGTACGTGAGGAACGCCGCGATGGCGGCCATGACCGCGAGGAGCGCGATGCCGGAGCCCCGGGAGAACCCGAGGAAGATCCGGTCGCCCGGGCGGGTGGCGCCGCGGGCGGCGGCCTTGCTCACGGGGGCGAGGCGCGGCACGTCGTCGACGGGTGGAGGAGCGGTGGTGTTGCTGGATATTTCCATGGGGTTCTCCGGTCTGCGGAGGTGCCGCGCGGATGGCGCGGCAGCTCCGTGGCGGCGGTGCACCGGACGGTGCGGCCGGCCCGGACCTGCGGGGCCGGCCGCACTCGGTTGAGCTAGCTCAGGCCCGCGACGGTGGAGCGGACCTTGGTGATGATCTCGGCCGGGATCGGCGCGTAGTCGTTCTCCTTGAGGACGTTCTGGCCGTCCTCGCTGGCGATGTAGGTCAGGAAGGACTTGGTGGCGGCGAGCGTGTCGGCCTTGTTGCCCTTCTCGCAGACGACCTCGTACGTCACCAGGGTGATCGGGTAGGCGCCTTCGGCGGTGGGCTTGTAGTTCAGCTCGAGGGCGAGGTCCTTGCCCTTGCCGACGATCTTCGCCTCGGAGATCGCCTTGGAGGCGTTGTCGACGGTGGCCTTCACCGGCTCCTTGGCCTCCGTCTTCAGGTCGACGGTCTTGATGCCGTCGCCCGCGTAGGAGAGCTCGAAGTACGAGATGGCGCCCGCGGTCTGCTTGACCTGGCCCGCGACACCGGCGGAGCCGTTCGCGGACTGGCCGCCCTTGGGCTCCCACGACTTGCCCGGCTCGTAGGGCCAGGCGTCGGGGGCGGCGCCCTTCAGGTACTTGGTGAAGTTGTCCGTGGTGCCGGACTCGTCGGAGCGGTGGAAGGCCTGGATCTTGGTCTTGGGCAGCTTGGCGTCGGGGTTGAGCTCGGCGATCGCCTTGTCGTCCCAGTTCTTGATCTTGTCGTTGAAGATGTCGGCCAGGGTCTTGGCGTCCAGGTTCAGCTTGTCGACGCCGGGGACGTTGTAACCGATGGCGATCGGGCCGCCGACCATCGGCAGGTCGATGGCCTGGCTGTTGCTGCAGATCTTCTTCGACTTGGCGATCTCGTCGGGCTTCAGCGCCGAGTCGGAGCCGGCGAACGCGGTCTGGCCCTGGAGGAACGCGGTGATGCCGGCGCCCGAACCCGTCGGGTTGTAGTTCAGCTGCACGTCCTTGCAGTTGGTCGTGTAGACCTTCCGCCAGGCGTCGACGGCGTTCTTCTGCGCGGAGGAGCCGGAGGCCGCGAGCTGGCCCTTGGCGTCGTCGCACTTGATGTTGGCGTTGGCGTTGGTCTCCTTGCCGCCGTCGCCCGAACCGCTGGTGTCGTCGGAGCCGCACGCCGTGAGGGCCAGGGCGCCGGAGACGGCGAGGGCGCCGAGGGAGAGGGCGCGGAGCCGGTTCTTGCGCTGAAGCTTCACTTTCGGATGTTCCTTCCGGGAGCCGCCGGCCCTTTGCTGGCGGCGTGCGATGTCTGTCTGTAAGGCTGAAATTAGGCAGGACAGGTGAAGCGGCTGAAGGGCATGAGTGAACGGCGGGTGAACCTCGGCGGTCGGCCTGGTGAGGCATCCTGCTACGGAAAGTATCTGGTCCGCTACGGCGCGTTATAAACGCTGGGCGCCGTCTCGTGCTGCCATGCCTGCTGGAAGCTGAACCGCGCCGCCTCGACCTCGTGCCGCTGGTCGGCGTGGAGCACGCCAAGGGCGTACGCCGTCGCCGGGGCGATACGGGGTGTACGGGCGGCCTGAGCGGCCGCGGACGCGGCGGCGGCGGCCTCGCGGTGGACGTTCAGGGCGTGACTCGCGTCGGCCACGCGGGGCTGCGGCGTCGTGTGGCCGAGCAGGACCTCCTGGGCGTACCTGTGCAGGCGCAGCAGGGAGCGGACCTTCAGCCAGGGGGCGTCCTGGGCGTCCGGCGCGGAATCGGCCGCGAGACCGTGGACCAGGGCCCCGGCGTTGTACGGGTGGCCGGCCTGGCCGAGGGGGAGCGCGGCGACGGCTTCGGCGAGGTCCGACTCGGCCCGAGCGGCCAGCGGTTTCAGGTCGTCGGCTGTTCCGCTGAGGGGGACTTCGCTGGCCAGTACGGCGACGTTGTCGGCGACGGCGTGGAAGCGGGAGGAGCCGAAGGCTTGCAGGGCGGTGGAGTGGGCCCGGGTCCGGGCGAGGGTGAGCTGCCGCTCCAGGAGGGCGGCCGCTTTGGCCGCGCCCACCGTCAGGCCTTTTGGTGTGTCGCCCCTCTGGTCGGCACTCGGCATCAGCGGCTGCGCCCACCCGTTCCGCCGTGCGATGGGGGCGCCTCCCTGCTCCTTGAGAGCTCGGGGGAGCCTGCCCACAGCGGTAGCGGCCTGGCTGTCCGCGGTGTGGCAGTGCCCCGTAGCCGGTGTCGTGGGACCCGGGAGCGGTAGTGGGCCCGAGAGGCGGTGCAGGGCGGTCAGGAGGCGGGTCAGGCGGGTCGCGTACGCGTGTTCCTGGGCCAGGGTGGTCGTGAGCCAGGCCAGTTCGGGGCGCAGGGACGACGCCCACTCCGGGTCCAGGAGGGGGCGGAACGTGTGCAGCGTGGCGCCGATGCGGCGGGCCGCGCGGCGCAGGGAGCGGGCCGCCTCCAGGGACTCCTCGGCGCCCTGCGCGTCCGTCGTGGACTCGCGGTGCAGCCGCAGCGAGCGGAGGAACTCCGTGGCCTGGCCCCGCAGATGGGCCGCGAGGACCTCGTCCGCCGTACCGGTCGTCGCCGCCGTACCGGTCGTTCCCGCTGTACCGGTCATACCCGTCGTCTCATGGTGTTGCTGTGCCACGCCGGCGCCTCCGGGCGTCTATGAGCATCTCCTGGACGTTCCGCAGGGGCTGGCCGTCCGGATCCGCCGAGTGGCGGGTCCAGTTGCCGTCCGCGCCCAGGTGCCAGGAGGCGGTGGTGTCCGACATGCCGGTCTCCAGGAGCCGGCTGAGTGCCGCTCGGTGCGCCGGGTCCTGGACCCTGACCAGCGCCTCGATGCGGCGGTCGAGATTGCGGTGCATCATGTCGGCGCTGCCGATCCACACCTCCGGTTCGCCGCCGTTGCCGAAGGCGAAGACGCGGGAGTGCTCCAGGAAGCGGCCGAGGACGGAGCGTACGCGGATGTTCTCCGAGAGTCCCGCCACGCCCGGCCGCACCGCGCAGATGCCGCGCACCCACACGTCCACCTCGACGCCCGCCTGCGAGGCGCGGTACAGCGCGTCGATGATCGCCTCGTCGACCATCGAGTTGACCTTGATGCGGACGTAGGCGGGGCGGCCCACGCGGTGGTGCTGGGTCTCTTTGATGATGCGTGAGACGAGGCCGTCGCGCAGGGACTTGGGGGCCACGAGGAGGCGGCGGTAGGTCTCGCGCCGCGAGTAGCCGGAGAGGCGGTTGAAGAGGTCGGAGAGGTCCGCGCCGACCTCCGCGTTGGAGGTGAGCAGGCCGAGGTCCTCGTAGAGGCGGGCGGTCTTGGGGTGGTAGTTGCCGGTGCCCACGTGCGAGTAGCGGACCAGGGAATCACCCTCTTGGCGTACGACGAGGGAGAGCTTGCAGTGGGTCTTCAGGCCGACCAGGCCGTAGACGACGTGGCAGCCCGCCTCCTCCAGCTTGCGCGCCCACTTGATGTTGGCCTGCTCGTCGAAGCGGGCCTTGATCTCGACGAGGACGAGGACCTGCTTCCCGGACTCGGCGGCGTCGATCAGGGCGTCGACTATGGGGGAGTCGCCCGAGGTGCGGTACAGCGTCTGCTTGATGGCGAGGACTTCGGGGTCGGCCGCCGCCTGCTCCAGGAACGCCTGTACGGACGTGGAGAAGGAGTCGTACGGGTGGTGCAGAAGTACGTCGCGTTCGCGAAGGGCGGCGAAGATGTCGGGCGCGGACGCCGACTCCACCTCGGCGAGGTCGCGGTGGGTGCCCGCCACGAACTTGGGGAACTTCAGATCGGGCCGGTCCAGCTTGGCGATGCTGAAGAGGCCGGTGAGGTCGAGCGGGCCCGGCAGCGGGTAGACCTCGGCCTCGCTGATCTTCAGCTCGCGCACCAGGAGGCTGAGCACGTTCGGGGCGATGGACTCCTCGACCTCCAGGCGCACCGGCGGCCCGAAGCGGCGCCGCATCAGCTCCTTCTCCAGGGCCTGGAGCAGGTTCTCGGCGTCGTCCTCCTCGACCTCCAGGTCCTCGTTCCTGGTGAGCCGGAACATGTGGTGCTCCTGGATCTCCATGCCGGGGAACAGCTCCTGGAGGTGCGCGGGAGCGGCGATGACGTCCTCTATGGGGACGTACCGCTGGGGGGAGGCCTCCAGGAAGCGGGAGAGCAGCGGCGGGACCTTCACACGTGCGAAGTGCTGATGGCCGGAGATCGGGTTGCGCACGACCACGGCGAGGTTGAGCGAGAGCCCCGAGATGTACGGGAAGGGGTGCGCGGGGTCCACGGCCAGCGGGGTAAGGACGGGGAAGATCTGCTGCCGGAAGAGCGTGAAGAGCCGGGACTGCTCCTTCTCGGTCAGCTCGTGCCAGCGCACCAGCTGGATGCCCTCGTCGGCGAGGCCGGGCGCGACGTCGTCGTGGTAGCAGGCGGCGTGCCGGGCCATGAGCTCGCGGGAGCGGTTCCAGATGAGTTCGAGGACCTCGCGGGGCTGGAGGCCGGAGGCCGAACGGGTGGCGACGCCGGTCGCGATGCGGCGCTTGAGGCCGGCCACGCGGACCATGAAGAACTCGTCCAGGTTGGAGGCGAAGATCGCGAGGAAATTCGCCCGTTCGAGGAGGGGGGTCTGGGGGTCCTCGGCGAGTTCGAGCACTCGTTCGTTGAACGCGAGCCAACTGCGCTCCCGGTCCAGGAAGCGGCCCTGCGGCAGCTCGACGCCGTCGTGCCCGACCTGGGCGTCCTCGTCGTACGCGTCGAGGTCGGCGTCGATGTCCGGGGCGAGGTCGGAGATGGTGGCGGCGATGGTGTGCGGCCTGTGCGCGGCGATGGAACCGACGGAAGGCTGGGCGTGCTGGACCTGTCCCTGCGGGTTCGGCTGGCTCATGAGGCCATTCTTCCGCCTGGGCACGCCGATGGGCGCGTCGGAGAGCGCGGGAGTGAGGCGGAGCCTCCCGTTCTCCGGGGGCGGGTCGGGCACGGCGGGCTTCATTGAGCGAGCGTCGCAAGCTTGTCTGAATCAGCGGTTACGGCGACATGACGTGCGGGACATCGACCGAAGACCCCCCGGGGATGCGGCACCTCGGCAGTCCATGCCCCAGCCGCGCGGGTTGAGTTCGGCGGGTTTCGGCGTGGGGGCGTCGATCTTGTAAGGTCTGCCGCTCAGCATTGACGTGAACACGTACGGAATACGGGGGTCTCACCTTGTCCATGCCTCAGCAGGGCCGGTCGCGCCGGCGTCCACACCTCCCGCAGGGCGGCGGCAGCGGCGCGTTCGGCGGGCTTCCGCCTCTGATGAAGGTGGCGGTGCTGCTCATCGCGGCGGTCGTCGCGGGCGTGTGGATGTACACGAGCCGGGGCAACAGCACCGGCTCCGACAGCGAGAGCGCGAAGCAGCCCGCGGCGGCCGAGGTCGGTGACTGCGTACAGAACAAGGGGTCCGAGGGCAGCCCCGACATGGAGGTCATCGACTGCGGCGACGCCAAGGCCGAGTACGAGGTCGCGAGCATGGACGGGACCGAGTGCGAGCCGGGGCAGTCCCGTTACGAGCAGACCCGGCGGGGCCGGGTGCAGTTCTCGATGTGCTTGACGGAGGTCGCGGCGAAGTAGCCGGACGTACGCAGGACGTACGGAGGGCGTGGTGGTCCCCTGGGAACACCACGCCCTCCGCGCTTACGTGGGCCTCCGCGCGCTCACGTCTCCGTGCGGTACATCAGATCCGTCTCGTACGTCACGAAGCCGAGCCGTTCGTAGACGCTCACGGCCGCCTTGTTGTCCGCGTCCACGTACAGCATCGCGGTCGGCAGGCCGGACCGCGCGAGGTGGCGAAGGCCCGTCGTGGTGAGGGCCTTGCCGAGGCCGCCGCCCTGGGCGCCGGGGCGGACGCCGACGACGTACACCTCGCCGAGGTTCTCCTGCGCGTGCACCTTCGTCCAGTGGAAGCCGACCAGCTCCCCGCCCTTCTCGGCGAGGAAGAAGCCCGCCGGGTCGAACCACGGCTCCGCCTTGCGGTCGTCCAGGTCGCGCTGGGTGAGGGAGCCCTGCTCGGGGTGGTGCGCGAAGGCCTCGGCGTTCACCGCGAGCCAGGCCGCGTCGTCCTGTCCGGGCACGAAGGTGCGTACGGAGACACCCGCCGGGAGGACCGGCTCGGGCAGGTCGAGGTCGGCCAAGGGGCGCCGCATCTGGCGCAGTTCGCGGAAGAGGGTGAGGCCGAGCACCTGCGCCAGGTGCCGGGCGGCGGAGTGCCCGCCGTGCGCCCACACGCGCAGGCGCCGCCCGGAGTCGCCGAGCAGCGCGGCGCCGAGCGCCCGGCCGTGGCCCCGCCCGCGGTGCGCGGGGTGCACGACGAGCTCGGCGGCGGGGGCCTCCACGGGGTCGGTGTCCTCCAGCTGCGCATACCCCACGAGCTGGTCGCGCTGGTCGCCGACGCCGAGCAGCAGATGCCGCACCCCCTCCCGCGCCCCGCCGCGGAGCTGCAGCCGCCCCTGCTCGGACACGGCCTGCTGCCCGTCGGTGCGGGCGGCCTCCGCGAGGAGCCCGAGCACGGCGTCGGCCTGCGCGGGGGTGAGGGCGGCGAGAGTATCGATCTTCCGGAGGGGCGCGGGAGCCTCGGCGGGGCGGTCGTCAGTCATGGGTCGAGGGTACGGCGACGGGCGGGGACCCTCCGCTCGACCGGGGCGACAGCTCCCGACATGAGCCGAAGTGACCGGAACGCCCCCGATGGCAACCAGCTCGTAACCCGTAACCCCCTGTTGCGCTACGCGCGTTGACTCTAGGCTGCGCACGGCGGTACCGCCGTCCCAGTCTTCTCACACCATCCCCAGGGGGACACGTGTCAGCCACACCCCGGCCACGTCGCCGGCCCGGACGCCGCGCCACGCGCGTACTCACCGCGGCCGCCTCGCTCGCCACCCTCGGCGCGCTGGCCGCCGCTCTTCCCGCGAGCGCGGGGCAGGACCACGCGGGCGGGGGCGAGGGCGGCAAGAAGCGCACCGTCGACGTGCAGCTGCTGTCGTTCAACGACTTCCACGGGAACCTCCAGCCGCCCGCCGGCTCCTCCGGCCAGGTGACGGAGAAGCAGCACGACGGGACCGAGAAGAAGATCGACGCCGGTGGTGTCGAGTACCTCGCCACGTCCCTGCGCACCGCCCGCAAGGGCAACCCCTACAGCGTCACCGCGGCCGCCGGCGACCTGATCGGCGCCAGCCCGCTGCTCTCCGGCCTCTTCCACGACGAGCCCACGATCCAGGCGATGAACAAGCTGGACCTGGACGTCACCAGCGTCGGCAACCACGAGTTCGACGAGGGAGCCAAGGAACTGGCCCGCATGCAGAACGGCGGCTGCCACCCCAAGGACGGCTGCTTCGAGAAGGACGGGAAGGGCAAGCCCAAGGAGTTCGAGGGCGCCGACTATCCCTACCTCGCCGCGAACGTCACGGACGAGAAGACCGGCAAGCCCATCCTCAAGCCCTACTGGGTGTGGAAGCACAAGGGCGTGAAGGTCGGCTTCATCGGCGTCACCCTCGAAGGCACCCCGGACATCGTCTCCGCCGACGGCATCAAGGGCCTCAAGTTCCACGACGAGATCGAGACCGTCAACAAGTACGCCGAGATCCTCGACAAGCAGGGCGTGAAGTCCATCGTCACGCTCATCCACGAGGGCGGCGCCCCCGCGAGCCAGACGTACAACTACGACTGCGACTCCCCGGGCGCGGGCGACGGCATCTCCGGGCCCATCACCGACATAGCCAAGGGCATCACGCCCAAGGTGGACGCGCTCGTCACCGGGCACACGCACGCCGCGTACGTCTGTACGATCCCCGACCCGTCGGGCAAGCCCCGCATGGTGACCTCGGCGTCGTCCTACGGCAAGCTCTACACGGACACCACGCTCACGTACGACCGCAGGACCAAGGACATCGTCCGTACGAGCGTCTCCTCGGCCAGGTCCGCGAACCACGTCGTCAGCCGCGAGCAGCCCAAGGCCCCGGACATGACCTCGCTGATCAACCGCTGGGACAAGCTGGCCGCGCCCGTCGCCGGCAAGCCCGTCGGCTACATCTCCGCGGACATCCCCGGCCGCGGCGCCGGAGCCCCGGAGTCCCCGCTCGGCGACCTCATCGCCGACGCGCAGCTCGCGCACGGCAAGTCGCTGGACCCGGAGACCGACCTCGCGCTGATGAACCCGGGCGGCATCCGCTCCGACCTCGTCCACAAGGCGAGCGGCAGCGAGGGCGACGGTGTCGTCACATACGGCGAGGCGTTCACCGTGCAGCCCTTCAGCAACACCGTCAATCTCGTCGACCTGACCGGCGCGCAGCTCGTCACCGCACTGAAGCAGCAGGTCAGCGGGGGGAACCAGGCTTCCCCGAAGATTCTTCAGGTGTCGGAAGGACTGACGTACACGCTGGACATGACCAGGACCGGCGCGGACCGTGTCGTGGCCGACTCCATCAAGCTGAACGGCAAGGCGATCGACCCGGCGGCCACCTACCGCGTCGCGCTGAACTCCTTCCTCGCGGGCGGCGGCGACGGCCTCCCCGAGCTGGGCAAGGGCACGAAGCCGCTGGTCGGCGCCGACGACCTGAAGGCGTTCAACGACTACCTGACCGCCAACTCCTCGGCGGTCAAGCCGATCGCGCCGCCGAAGGCGGACCGGATCACGATCGTGAAGTAGCGCTCACTTCGGCGCCTACTGGAGGTAAGGCTTGGGGTGGGGTGTGAACGTATGGTGAGATCATCTGATGCGTTCCCCCCACCGCATAACCACGCAACCACCCCCGCCGGACAAGCCCTACAGCAACCCGTACGACGAGCTGGCCGCCCTCGCTCCCAACCCGCTGGAGGAGTTCCTCCACGAGGAGAAGCCCGAGGAGGACGCCGCCGAAGCTCCCTGGGAACCGCCCAACCACCGTCGCGGCAGCCGCCGCCGGGGCCGCCGCAGCCGTGGCCGTAGCCGCTTCGCCGGTCTGCCGCTCGCCGCGAAGGCCCTGGTCACCGTCCTCGTCGCCGCCGCCTTCCTCGCCCTCGGCGACCGCTGGGCCCTGCTCTACGCCGAGCACGAGGCCGCGGACAAGCTGAAGGAGCAGATGCACCTGAGCGCGGCGCCCGAGGTGGACATCGAAGGGTTCCCGTTCCTCACGCAGGTCCTCGACAGGCGCCTGGACAGGGTGAAGGTGACCGTCCCGGACGTCGCGGCCGACCGCGTCTCGCTCGCCAAGGTCTCCGCGACCGCCACGGACGTCACGATCGACGGCGACGGGCCCACCTCGGTCAACGGCGCCCGCATCGGCGCGATGGAGGGCGAGGTGCTGCTCTCCTTCGAGGACCTCAACCGCGAACTCGGCGCCTCCCAGGTCACGTTCACCGGCCGCGGCCGCGACCAGGTCCTCGCGCGCGGCACGCTGCCCGTCGCGGGGCACGACCTGAAGGTGCGCGCAGACGCCCGCATCCAGCGCAACGGCGAGCGCGGCATCTCTACCGACATCGGCGGCATGAGCCTGCAACTCGGCGACCTGGCGACGTACCGTCCGGGCACGCGCGAGAAGGAGGGCCTGCACCTGTCGCGCGGCTCCGCCGACCGCGTGGCCAAGGAGACGGCCAAGGCGAAGGCGCTGCTGTCCGTGCCCGCGATCGTCGAGCGGCTCGGCGTACCCGAGTCGGTGGTGCGCGAGGCCCTCAAGAGCGACGCCAAGCTGGGCGAACTCACCGGCTCGCCGCACTTCGTGAGCGACGTGATGGGCCTCAACCTCATCGACGTGGCGATGGGCCACCCCTGGCTGCTCAAGAAGCTCGGCCTCGACCCCGCCCTCCTCAAGGGCCTCTCCCAGCTCACCCGCCCCGTCCTGGCCGACCGCCTCACCCTCGCCTTCCAGCTGCCGAAGCTGCCGGGCGCGGGGACGGTGGCGCTGCGGGACGTGACGGTGGAGAAGGAGGGCATCCGCGTACGTCTCACGGGGACGGGTCTTGGCTTCGGCCACTGAGCCGCTCGGCTTCGCTCACTGACCCGCTTCGAGGGCGGCGCGCCACGCCGGGCTGTCCACGTAGTGGTTGTCGTACTGCTCGGAGGAGTCCTTGATCTCCTGCGGGCTCGCCTCGCCCCGCATCACGCGGCCCAGCAGCCGCAGGTAGTCGAAGCGGGGCATGCCCGGCGTGAAGACGAACAGGACGTCGGCCTCGGAGCCCGGGGCCGCGGCGAAGGCGTGCGGGGTGTGCGGCGGCACGAGCAGGAAGTCGCCCTGCTCCAGGACCTTGACCTCGTCGTCGACGAGCACTTGGAGGGAGCCTCCGATGACGAAGAAGAGCTCCGAGGCCTTGGTGTGGAAGTGGGCGGGCGCTCCCACGGCGCCCTTGGCGAAGGTCGAGCGGTAGCTGGTGACCGAGCTGCCGTCGGTGCCGGAGTCGGCGAGCAGGGTCATGACGCTGCTCGGGTCACTGGTGGTCTCGGCGGTGGTGGCGCGGGTCAGAACCGGCTTGAGGATGCTGGCGTTCATGGTCGTTCTCCCTGCTCCGGGCGGTGGCCCCGGGCTTTCGCCGTGGCCTTGTGAGTAAGACTCTATGCGTGGGATTGGCCCCGGACAGGGTGCAGTTGGGGACCAGGAAAACCGGTCAATTCCGCGGCCGCCTCAACGGTCGCCTCAACGGTCGCCGAGGTGGCCGTCGAGGTGGCCGTCGCTCAGGGAGAGGTGCCTGCCCCGGAAGCGCGACCGCAGCCGCCGGTCGTGGCTGACGATCACGAGGGTGCCCCGGTAGTGGGCGAGTGCCGCCTCCAGGTCCTCGATCAGGGCGGGGGACATGTGGTTCGTCGGCTCGTCGAGGAGGAGCAGGTCCAGGGGCCGGGAGACCAGCTCGGCCAGTTCCAGGCGGCGGCGCTGGCCCACGGAGAGGTCCCGTACGGCCCGTACGAGATCCGCCTCACGGAACAGCCCGAGGCTCAACAACTCATCGCGCCGCTCCTCACCGAAGACGGAGAGCACGGAACGCCCCTCCGCCCAGAGGGCGTTGCCCTGGCGCAGAAAGCCGACCCGCGCGGGCCGGCGGACCTCCCCGCTGTCGGGCGCCAGCTCCCCGGCGAGCAGCCGCAGCAGCGTCGACTTGCCCGCGCCGTTGGGCCCGGTGACGAGCAGCCGCTCACCGGCGCCGATCCGCAGCGTCCCCTCGACGGTCAGCCGCCCCGCCACGCGTACGTCGGTCAGCTCGGCGGTGTCCACGGCCTCCCCGGCGACGCGCGCGGTGAGACGCAGGGGCCGCGGGGGAGCCGGGACAGGATTCTCGGTGAGGCGCTGCAACCGCTCGCGGGCGTTGCGGATGCGGCCCATCGCGCCGTGCGCCCGCGATCTCGCGCGGAACGCGCCCGCGCCGCTGAAGGCGCTGGGCGCCTTGCGCGGGATGGCAGAGAGCAGCCCGATGTTCGACTCGGCGAGTGCCGACTGCCGGGCGACCTCGGCGCGCCACGTCTCGTACTCCCGTACGTGACGGGCGCGTTCGGCGGCCTTGGCGGTCAGGTACCCGGCGTATCCGTTGCCGTAGCGCCGCACGGTCCGCTCGTCGCCGTCCACCTCCAGGATGGTCGTGGTGACCCGGTCGAGGAAGGCGCGGTCGTGCGTGACGGCGACGACCGTGCCTCGGTGGGCGCGCAGCCGCTCCTCCAGCCAGCGCACGGCCTCGTCGTCGAGGTCGTTCGTGGGCTCGTCGAGGAGCAGCAGTTCGGGGGAGGACGCGAGGGTCCCGGCGAGCGCGAGGCGGGAGCGCTGCCCGCCGGAGAGCGTGGCCAGCGGCCGCGCCCGCTCCAGAGGCGCGCGCTCACCGAGGTGGCGCAGCGTGACCGCGACGCGCCGGTCGGCGTCGTGCCCACCGCGCGCCTCGAAGGCGGCGACCAGGGCGGCGTAGCAGTCGTACGCCGCCGGTTCCGCGCCCTCCAGCTCCGTCCCGGCGATCCGTATCCGCCGCTCCAGGGAGCGCAGCTCGGCGAGGGCGACGTCGATGGCGTCACCGACGGTGGAGGTGCCGGGAAGGTCGAGGGTCTGGGCGAGGTGCCCGGTGCCGCCGGGGGCGCTGACGGTGATCGCACCGTTGTCCGGCGACTCCAGCCCGGCGATGAGGCGCAGCAGGGTGGACTTCCCTGAGCCGTTGTCCCCGATGACGCCGGCTCTCTCGCCGGGGCGGATGGAGAGGGAGACGCGGTCGAGGACGAGGTGGTCGGTGTAGCGCTTGGTGAGGTGGGTGAGGGTGAGTTGGGAGGTGGTGGGGGAGTTGGCGGGAGAGGTGATGGGGGTGGTGCTGGAGGTGGTGGGTGCGTCGGCAGATGGGTACAAGTAGATCCTCTTGGGGCTGGGCGGCGGGGTGCTGGTTCCGCATGCGAGTTCCGCATACGGGTCCGCATACGGGTTCCGCATACGGGTCCGCATACGAGTTCCGCATACGGGTCCGCATACGAGTTCCGCATGCACGAGACGTACCGTCTCGCGTGTGCCGACTGTAGCGCGATGCACCCCGCATGACAAGACGCTCCGTCTCGCGGCGGTCGGGGCAGACCCCTCCCGAGCGGATCAGCTCTGGACGCGATCGCCTCTGCTGTGGGCGATGCGCAACGCCTCGCGGAGGGACTCGGTCGTGCGGGTCAGGGCGAAGCGGATGGCTCGTTCGCCCGCCATGGCGTCGGCCAGTACCGCCTCGGAGCCCATCAGTACCTCACAGCCGGACGACAGTTGGGCCTCCTCCACCTCGTCGGCCAGGAGGGAGAGCAGGCTCCGGGGGTCGTCCGTGTCGAGGTAGCACGGCCTGCCCTCGGGTGAGGCCCATGGGAGCAGCCTCATCCGTTCCCGCTCCTGCGCTTCGTCCGCGTCGGTCATGTTGGTTCTCTCTGCCCTGACGCGAGCCGATTACCCTTCGTGCCCCGACGCTCACGCGTCCGGCGTACGCTCCGACAGGGCGGGGTCGCCGGGAGGTGGCGTCGCCGCGCCCGGCAGTCGTACGGAGGCCACCGTCCCGCCGCCGGGGGCCGCGCCCAGGGTCACCTCGCCGCCGGACTGGCGTACCGTACGGGCCACGATCGAGAGGCCGAGTCCCGAGCCCGGCAGGCTCCGCGCGGTGGGCGAGCGCCAGAAGCGGTCGAAGACGTGGGGGAGCTCCTCGGCGGGGATACCGGGGCCGCGGTCGCGGACCGTCAGTTCGCCGCCCTTCAGGGCGACCTCGATGACGGAGCCGGGCGGGCCGAACTTCACCGCGTTGTCCAGGATGTTGACCACGGCGCGCTCCAGGGCCGCGGGCTCCGCGCGGACGTACCAGGGGGCCAGGTCGGCCGTGAAGGTCAGTTCGGGGCCGCGCAGCCTGGCCCGTTCCAGGGCCGTCTCCACCAGTTCGTGCAGGGCGATCACTTGGACCTTGGCACCGCCGTGACCCGCGTCCGGGCGGGAAAGCTCCTGCAAGTCGCCGATCAACGAGGCCAGTTCCGTCATCTGTGCCTTGACGGAGGCGAGCAGTGCCCTGCGGTCGTCGGGCGGGATGGCCCGGCCCGTGTCCTCGCTGCGGGCCAGCAGCTCGATGTTCGTACGCAAGGAGGTGAGCGGCGTGCGGAGTTCGTGACCGGCGTCGGCGATCAGCTGCTGCTGGAGGTCGCGGGAGGAGGCCAGTGAGGCGGTCATCGAGTTGAAGGACTCCGACAGACGGGCGATCTCGTCGTCGCCGTCCACGGGAATGCGGAGGTCAAGGTCTTCTGTGCGGGCCACGTGCTCCACGGCCTCGGTGAGCCGGTTCACCGGGCGGAGCCCGGTACGGGCCACCCAGAGGCCGGCTGCGCCGGCGCCGAGGATGCCGATTCCGCCTACGGCGGTGAGCAGCAGGGCGAGACTGTTCAGCGGCTCGTCGACCTCCGAGAGCGGACGGGCCAGGGACACCGTGTACCGGCTGTCCGCGTCCACCTGGGTCAGAACGCGCACCGAGACCCCGCTGTCCGTCTTGCCGTCGTGCAGAGTCTGCTCCCGCAGGTGCTGGGCCACCTGTACGTCGGAGTCCTGCACCACCACGGGTGTGGAGTCGCGGCCCACGCAGCGCGAGCCGTCCGGCCGGATGATCTGGACGAAGACGGTGGTGGTTCCGGGCGGGGTCTCGGCGTTGGGGCTGATGCTGCCGTCATTGCAGGCGGCGGCCGTCAGGTCCAGGTAACCGCGGCCCACATTGAGGCTGCGCAGCGATTGGTCCATCTGGTCCCGCAACTGCGCGCGGGTGAGCACCCAGCAGGACACCGCGACCGCCGCCACCGCGAGGGCCACCGCCACGGTGACCAGCAACGCCAGCCGCGACCGCAGCGGAAGCCGGCGGAAGCGGCGTACGAGGCCGCTCACTCGCCGCCCCGCAGTACGTACCCCACGCCCCGCACCGTGTGCACGAGGCGGGGTTCGCCGCCCGCTTCCGTCTTGCGGCGCAGATACATGACGTACACGTCGAGGGAGTTGGAGGTGGGTTCGAAGTCGAAGCCCCAGACGGCTTTGAGGATCTGTTCGCGCGTCAGGACCTGGCGGGGGTGCGCGAGGAACATCTCCAGCAAGGTGAATTCCGTACGGGTCAGTTCGACCGTGCGACCACCCCGCGTGACCTCGCGCGTCGCCAGGTCCATCCGCAGGTCGGCGAAGGCGAGGGTGTCGCCCTCCTCGGCCTGCCCCGCCCCGGCGGCGTACGAAATGCGGCGCAGGAGCGCGCGGATACGGGCGAACAGCTCGTCCAGTTCGAACGGCTTGACCAGGTAGTCGTCGGCGCCCGCGTCGAGTCCCGTGACGCGGTCGCCGACCGTGTCGCGCGCGGTCAGCATCAGGATCGGCGTGGTCGAACCGGTGGCGCGGAGCCTGCGCGCGGCGGTGAGGCCGTCCATGCGGGGCATCTGGATGTCGAGTACGACGAGGTCGGGGCGGTAGGCCGCGGCCTTCTCCAGGGCGTCGGCGCCGTCGACGGCGACCTCTGTGCCGTATCCCTCGAACGCGAGGCTGCGTTGCAGTGCCTCCCGCACGGCGGGTTCGTCGTCCACGATCAGGATGCGCAGCTGCTCGCGGTCACCGGTGCGGTCGCCTTCGGCGGGGCTCATGGGCTTCGGACTTCCTCGGGTAAGGGGCGGAACGGGCCGGTATCAGCCTCGCACGCGGGGCGCTCGTTTCGGCCGGGGTCAGGTCTTCGAGCCGGAGCGGAGCTTGCCGAGGTCGTCCTTGACGGTGTTGATGGGGATGGCGAAGCCGAGGCCGACGCTGCCGGAGGCGGAGTCGCCGCCGCCCTGCGCCGACGAACTGGGCGCGTACATGGCCGAGTTGATGCCGATGATGTTGCCGTTCATGTCGATGAGGGCGCCACCGGAGTTGCCGGGGTTGAGCGAGGCGTCGGTCTGGAGCGCCTTGTACGTGGTCTTCGACGACCCGGTGTCGCCGTTGAACTCCTCCCCGCCGAACTCGAACGGCCAGCCGCCCTGCGGGCTCTGCGGCTGCTGCTGCCCCTCGCCGGTGGAGACGGTGACGTCCCGGTCGAGCGCGGAGACGATGCCGCTGGTGACGGTGCCGGTCAGGCCCTCGGGGGAGCCGATGGCGACGACCTCGTCGCCGACCTTGACGTTCTCGGAGTTGCCGAGGGTCGCCGGCTTCAGGCCGGAGGCGTTCTTCAGCTGGATGAGCGCGAGGTCCTTCTTGCTGTCCGTGCCGACGACCTCGGCGTCGTACGTCTTGCCGTCGTTGGTCCGCACCTTGATCGACGTGGCGCCGGAGATGACGTGGTTGTTGGTGATGACCTCACCGTCGCTCTTGGTGATCACACCGGAGCCGGTCGACTTGCCCTGTGCCGTCGTGGCGCTGATCTCCACGATGCTGGGGCTGACGGCCTCTGCGACACCGGAGACGGTGCCCTTCTTGCTCGTCGGCACGACATCCGTGCTGGTGGCGGAGGTGCCGGCGCCCTGGTCGGTGAGCGTCTGCACGGCGTACGCCGTTCCGCCGCCGATGGCCGCGGCCGCTATGGCGACGGCGGCGAGCAGGGCCACGGGGCCCTTGGCGCGGCGGCGCCGGGGGGCGGCGGGGTCGTGGGGTGCGTTCTCGGGTGCCTCCGGCGCGTGGGCGGGCGGGGGCGGGTAGGCGCCGCCCCGCGTACCGCCGTGGTGCACAGGCGCGGACGGCTGCTGCGTGGGGTACTCGCCGCTGTGGCGGAAGGTCTCGGTCATGTCTCTGAGAGTGACCGGCGTACATGAGAGCGGGCTTAGTACGTCCTGAGAAGCCCGGCAGAAGTACGTATGCCCCTTATAAAGCCGGGGGTACCCGGGACCGCCCCCTGCCCCTCGAGGCCGGACCCGGCTACTTACAGCCGCAGGACTGCCGCACCACCAACCGAGAGGGAAACAGCTTCAGCCGCTCCCGCCGCGACCCGGCGACGCGCAGCCCGTCGTCCAGGACGAGATCCACCGCGGCCCGAGCCATCGCGGGGCGGTCCGAGGCGACCGTCGTCAGTGGCGGATCCGTCAGCCCCGCCTCCTTGACGTCGTCGAAGCCGGCGACGGCCAGCCCCCCGGGCACGTCGATGCGCAGCTCCCGCGCGGCCCGCAGCACCCCGATCGCCTGGTCGTCCGTGGAGCAGAAGATGGCGGTGGGCCGGTGGGGCCCGGTGAGCAGCTCCAGGCCGACCTTGTACGCGTCGTAGCGGTTGTAGGGGGCTTCGAAGAGCCGCCCCTCCACCGACCGCCCGGCCTCCCGCATGGCGCGCCGCCAGCCCTCGACGTGGTCGGAGACGGGGTCGCCGACGGTCGGGGTCCCGGCCATGCCGCCGAGGCAGGCGACGTACTCGTGGCCGTGTTCGAGGAGGTGCCGCGTGGCGAGCTGCGCGCCGCCGACGTCGTCCGTGACGACCGCGACGTCGTCGATGGCCTCGGGCCGCTCGTGGAGCAGCACCACGCGCGCGTCCCACGCGTCTATCTCGGCGGCGGCCTGGTCGGTCAGGCCGTGGCTGACGAGGATGAGGCCGGAGACCCGCATGCCGAGGAAGGCGCGCAGGTAATGGGTCTCGCGCTCCTCCACGTAGTCGGAGTTGCCGACGAGCACCATCTTTCCGCGCTCGGACGCCGCCTGTTCGACGGCGTGCGTCATCTCCGCGAAGAAGGGCTGACGCGCGTCCGGCACGATCATGCCTATGAGGTCCGTACGGCGGGACGCCATGGCCTGGGCGACCCGGTCGGGCCGGTACCCCAGTTCCTTGATCGCGGCGAGTACACGCTCGCGCGTGGCCGGGGCGACCGGCCGGGGTCCGTTATTGATGACATAACTGACAACAGCGGTCGAAGTACCCGCCAGTCGCGCCACATCGTCCCGCGTCACCTTGGCCACGCGCGCAGTCTACGCGGATGGACCTACCGTCCCGTAGGCCGTACGACGGCTTCCCCGGCCTCGGGCGCCGCGGTCCCCTCGGACGCGGGCTTCGCCGCCTTCGCCTTCTCCTCCTCGGCGGCCCGCTCCACCTTCTCCGGGACCACGAACCGGTAACCGACATTCCGGACGGTCCCGATGAGCGACTCGTGCTCGACCCCGAGCTTCGCCCGCAGCCGCCGCACATGGACGTCGACCGTCCGCGTGCCGCCGAAGTAGTCGTAGCCCCAGACCTCCTGGAGCAGCTGGGCGCGCGTGAAGACCCGCCCCGGGTGCTGCGCCAGGTACTTGATCAGCTCGAACTCCTTGAAGGTCAGGTCAAGGACCCGGCCCTTCAGCTTCGCGCTGTACGTCGCCTCGTCCACGGAGAGATCGCCGTTGCGGATCTCCATGGGGGAGTCGTCGGAGGTGATCTGCTGGCGGCCCATCGCGAGCCGCAGCCGCGCCTCGACCTCGGCCGGTCCTGCCGTGTCGAGGAGTACGTCGTCGATGCCCCAGTCCGCGGTGACGGCCGCGAGGCCGCCCTCCGTGACCACGAGGACCAGCGGACAGCCGGGGCCCGTGGAGCGCAGCAGCTGGCAGAGGCTGCGCACCTGCGGAAGGTCGCGGCGCCCGTCGACGAGGATGACGTCGGCACCGGGGGTGTCGACGAGAGCGGGCCCCTCCGCCGGGGCGACGCGCACGTTGTGAAGGAGCAGGCCGAGGGCGGGGAGCACCTCCGTCGACGGCTGGAGGGCATTGGTCAGGAGCAGCAGAGAACTCATCGCCCCTCACCTGCTCGGGTCGTCCTGCGGTCGTGCACGTTTCGCTCGCCCATAACGTCGGTTCCTCCTCGGTCCCTGCGAGGACGTTTACGGCACTGCTTCGTACGTCTTGCTGCGTTGGCGTCGTTGGCGCCGTTTTCACTGCTGTGTTCCCGGGGCCCGCGCCCGCGGCCCCGCGCGCCGTCGTCTCACGGCGTGCCTGAAAGCACAAAAGGACCCGGGGGCGTCGCTGCCCGGATCCTCTGCCCAGCACAATAGCTCACATGAGTTCCGGTCCGGCAGGTCAAGCGGCGCGATCTTCTGTGCAGCCGATCACTCGCGAGCAGCCTCACGTTCGGCGTCGCGCAACGCTCCGTACACAGGACGGGGTCGCCATCGACGCGGCGTACGACTCCGGTCCCGGGCCGGGTGGCGGCGTCGCGGTCGTGGTCGCGCACGGCTTCAGCGGCGACCTGGCGCGGCCCCACGTGCGCCGCGTCGCGGGCGTCTTCGCCCAGCGTGCGGCCGTGATCACCTTCTCCTTCCGGGGGCACGGGGCCTCCGGCGGGCACTCCACGGTGGGCGACCGCGAGGTGCTCGACCTAGCGGCGGCCGTTCAGTGGGCGCGCTCGCTCGGCCACGCGCGCGTGGTGACCGTCGGCTTCTCGATGGGCGGCTCGGTGGTCCTGCGGCACGCCGCGTCGCACCGGGGGCGCACGGAAGCGCGGACCGACGCGGTGGCCGCGGTCAGCGCCCCGGCGCGTTGGTACTACCGGGGGACAGCGCCGATGCGGCGGCTGCACTGGGTCATCACGCGGCCCGCCGGGCGCGTCGTGGGCCGCTTCGGGCTCCGCACGCGAATCCACCCGCACGAGTGGGACCCCGTGCCCCTCTCCCCGGTGGAGTCCGTCCCCCTCATCGGCGGGACGCCGCTGCTCCTCGTGCACGGCACCCGGGACCCGTACTTCCCCGTCGACCACCCGAGGACACTGGCCGCCGCCGCGCCGCACGGCGCCGAACTGTGGCTGGAGGAGGGCATGGGGCACGCGGAGCACGCGGCCTCGGACGAGCTGATCGGGCGGATCGCGGCGTGGGCCACGGCATCATGGACGTCGGCAACCGCCGACTGAGAGGAGAGGTCGCATGGTGAACGGCACCATTCGTTACTGGGCCGCTGCCAAGGCGGCCGCGGGCGTCGCCGAGGAGCCGTACGCGGCGGTGACGCTCGCCGAGGCGCTGGACGCCGCCCGCGAGCGGCACCCCGGGGAACTGGTCCGGGTGCTGCGGCGATGCTCCTTCCTGATCGACGGCGACCCCGTCGGGACCCGAGGGCATGAGACCGTACGGCTGGCCGAGGGCGGCACGGTCGAGGTGCTCCCGCCGTTCGCAGGAGGATGAGCGCCATGTCCAATCAGCCGTACGAGGGGTACGAGGGGTACGACCCGTACTCCGACTCCGGGCAGCAGCACCCCGGCGCCCAGTACCCCGAGGCCCCGTACCCGGACCACCAGCAGCAGTACGCCCAGCAGCAGCCGTATCCGGACCAGCAGCAGTACGCCGCCCAGCAGCCGTACGCGGACCCGCAGCAGCAGTACGCCCAGCCCTACCCGGACCCCCAGCAGTACGCCCAGCAGCAGTACGCCCAGGGCCAGTACGGCCAGGACCAGTACGCGCAGAATCAGTACGCCCAGCAGCAGTACGCCCAGAATCAGTACGCCCAGCAGTGGGAGGGGCAGACCTGGGAGGCGCAGGCGCAGCCGCCCGCCGTGGCGGTGGACGTGACGGAGACCGCGTATCTGCCCTCGCAGGGTGAGCAGCAGGCTCCACCGGCGGCCGGTGCGGGAGACGCCGAGGACTCCACCTACGGCCCCGCCACCACCACCGGCAACGCCCGCCTCACCGACGCCCAGCGCGCCCGCGCCGAGGGCCGGTCGCCCGTCATGGAGCCGGGGATGCAGCCCGCGGCCCTGACCGCGCTCCTCGGGCTGCTGCTCGCCGCGGGCGCCGCCGCCGGGCAGTACGCGCTGCTCGTCCCGCTGGTGATCCTCCAGGCCGTGACCGCCGCCGGATGGTTCCGGCTCAACGGGATGTGGCCGGCGCGGCAGGGCATCGCGCTCGCCTTCCTCGGCGGTGTCGCCGCCGACGCCGCGCTCCTCGCCGTGGGCAGGCAGAACGCGCCCGCCGCGATCCTCGGCACTCTCGGCGTGTGGGTGCTGCTGGTGCTCGTCCTGCAGCTGCGCAGCCGTGCCGGGGCCGACGAGCGGATGTACGGGCTCATGGCCACCGTCGCCTCCGCCGCGCTCGCGATCATCGCCGCCGGGCACCTCGCGGCCGCGTCCGACGCCGTCACCGTGGGCGGCATCGCCGTCGCCGTCGCGGTCCTCGCCCGCGCGCTGCCGCTGCCGACGCCCGCCTCCGTCGTCGTCGCGCTGCTCGCGGCGGCCGGGGCCGGGGTCGCCGTCGGCGGCATGACGGACCTGGGGAACAAGGGCGCGCTGCTGGCCCTCGGCGCCGGTGTCTGCGCGCTGATCGGACACCGCGTGGCGAGCTACGACTACCCGTCCCGCTTCGTGCACATGACGGCGGGCGTCGCGCTGCCGCTGGCCGCCGCCGCGCCGGCCGTCTACCTCCTGGGGCGCGCCATCGGCTGACCACCGCCCTCGTACGCGATCGTCACAGCTGATCGACAGGTCCCCGGCCGGGCTCAATGGCCGGGGACCTGTCCTTTAGGCTCGCGGCAAGGACAGTAGAGGCGGGGGATCAGGGTGGGGGAACACCGGACATGAGCAAGCGCGCCGTACGAATACTTCTGATCGTCGTCGTGATCCTGGGGGGTCTGTTCGTGGCGGCCGACCGGCTCGCCGTGAACTTCGCCGAGGGCGAGGCGGCGGAGAAGCTGCGCACCAACGAGGGGCTGAGCGAGGCTCCCGACGTCTCCATCAAGGGGTTCCCCTTCCTGACCCAGGTCGCGGGCGGCGAGCTCGACGACGTGGAGGTCGGCATCAAGGACTACGACGCGAAGTCCGGCTCGGACTCGGTCCGCATCGCCGATCTGACGGCCCACATGAAGGGCGTGAAGTTCTCCGGCGACTACAGCTCGGCGACCGCCGCGACCGCCACGGGCACCGCCCACATCACGTACGACGAGCTCCTGAAGGCCGGCAAGTCCGAGCCCGTCGAGCTGCCGCTCGGCGCCACCGGCAAGGTCGTCGGCCTCTCCGACGGCGGCAACGGCAAGATCAAGGTCGAGGTCGAGGTCAGCAAGGGCGGCGCGAAGCTGCCCAAGCCCGTCCACGTACTCAGCTCGGTCCGGGTCGAGGGCGACACCATCGTGGTCCACGCCGACGAGATCCCGAAGAAGCTGGACGTGCTCGGCGTCTCCATCCCGCTGCCCGAGGGCATGGTCCGCGACGTCACCGACTTCGAGCAGAAGATCGACGACCTGCCGGCCGGGATCAAGCTGGAGAAGGTCGAGGTGGCCACGGACGGCGTGGACATGTCGGTGACGGGCTCGAACGTGAGCCTGACCGGCTGAGCCCCCTTGCGGAGCGGCCGCGTCCGAAGTGCGAGACGCAGCCGTCCGGCGGGCGGATGTGACGGGGACGACAGCGGGCCGGCGGCCCCACCGGGGCGGCCGCCGGCTTCAACCATTCTCACACTGTGGACGATCGAGTCTCACTATGCGGAGCACCGGTGACACAGCCGCCTCCGCATCCCTACGATCGACCCCATGAACCGACAGGCGGACCTCACGAAGCGGCGGGCAGTAGACCTGTGCCGCGTCGCCGCCATGCTCTGTCGCACCTTCTAGCGGGAGCTCGGACTCCCGTATTCCCCCGGCCCGTTGACGACTTCGGTCAGGGCCACCCCGTGCCACGTACGCCGCGCCTCCCCGCGTGCCACAGCCGTACCCGCACGTCCCCTCGCACCGCCGCACCGCCGTAACTGCCCCGGAGGAGAGAACTATGAGCCGCAGCGACGTCCTGGTAGACGCCGACTGGGTCGAGGCCCACATCGAGGACCCGAAGGTCGTCATCGTCGAGGTCGACGAGGACACCTCCGCGTACGACAAGAACCACATCAAGAACGCGATCCGCATCGACTGGACCAAGGACCTCCAGGACCCGGTCCGCCGTGACTTCATCGACCAGGAGGGCTTCGAGAAGCTCCTGTCGGCGAAGGGCATCGCGAACGACTCCACCGTCGTCCTCTACGGCGGCAACAACAACTGGTTCGCGTCCTACGCCTTCTGGTACTTCAAGCTCTACGGCCACCAGGACGTGAAGCTCCTCGACGGCGGCCGCAAGAAGTGGGAGCTGGACTCCCGCGACCTGGTCGACGGCGCCGAGGTGCCCAGCCGTCCCGCCACCGCGTACAAGGCCAAGCCCCAGGACACCTCGATCCGCGCCTTCCGCGACGACGTCGTGGCGGCCATCGGCGCGCAGAACCTGGTCGACGTGCGCTCGCCCGACGAGTTCAGCGGCAAGCTGCTCGCCCCGGCCCACCTCCCGCAGGAGCAGTCGCAGCGCCCCGGCCACGTGCCCAGCGCCCGCAACATCCCGTGGTCGAAGAACGCCAACGACGACGGCACCTTCAAGTCGGACGACGAGCTCAAGGCCCTCTACGAGGACGAGCAGGTCGACCTCTCCAAGGACACCATCGCGTACTGCCGCATCGGTGAGCGCTCCGCCCTGACCTGGTTCGTCCTGCACGAGCTGCTCGGCCAGACCAACGTCAAGAACTACGACGGCTCCTGGACCGAGTACGGCTCGCTCGTCGGCGTGCCGATCGAGCTCGGCGCCAACAAGTAAGACCCCCCGCTCAAGTTAGACACCCCGACCTCCCTTCCCCCTCAGGAGTACACATGTGTGGAGCAAAGGCCGGCGGCCCCGACGCTTCGACGATCAAGCCCGGTGAGACGACGATCCAGGGCCAGGTGACCCGCGACGGCGAGCCCGTCACCGGTTACGTGCGCCTGCTCGACTCGACCGGCGAGTTCACCGCCGAGGTCCCGACCTCGGCGACCGGTCAGTTCCGTTTCTACGCCGCCGAGGGCACGTGGACCGTCCGGGCGCTGATCCCCGGCGGCACGGCCGACCGCACGGTCGTCGCGCGGACGGGCGGCCTCGCGGAGGTCGCGATCGCGGTCTGACCGCGATCGGGTCCTTACCGCGCCGAGAACGGCTGAAGGGCCGCACCCCAGGGGGTTGGACGCCACTGGAACGGGGTGCGGCCCTTCGGCTCGTCCGGGCCTAGGCTGGACGTATGTACGCGCGACGGCGCCATGCCTACTTCGTCATGATGGGCACGTGCGTCGCCCTGTTCGTCCTGGCGTGGGGCGTCGTGCGGCTCTGGTCCGTCCCCGTCGCCGTCGGCATGTGCGTGGTGGCGATGGTGATCCCACCGGTCGCCGCCATGGTCGCCAACCGGCGCGGACCCGAGGACCGCTGGTGGGACGATCCCTCGGGCGACCCCAAGTCCGACGAGTGGTGGGACGAACTGGACGGCAAGCGGCACCGTCGGTAGACCGGCGGTCAGTACACGAGCGCCTGGACGCCGTCCGTCGTCACCTCCTGGACGAAGACCTGCGCCCCCGCGATCCGCACGCCCGCGATGACGTCCTGCTCCGAGATGTCGCGCCGCGCCGCGCACTGCGTGCAGAGCGTGATCCGGCCCGCCGACATGATCGAGTCGATCAGATCCGGCAGCGGCGCCGCGTGCGGCAGATCGAACTCGGCCGCGCGCCCCGGAAGCGCGAACCACGACGACTCACCGGTCAGCCAGAGCGACACCTCCACTCCGCTGGCCACGGCCACGGCCGCCACCGTGAAGGCCTGCGAGCAGCGCTCAGGGGCGTCGGCCCCGGCGGTCACCTTGATCACGAGCTTCTTCGCCATGGCCGCATCGTAAGGCCCCTCACAGAGAGGGACGGGCGCCGCCCGACTACAGTGGGACCGGCTCTGATACCTGCCCCACCAGCTCACCGAGGAGCACCCCGTGCTTGAGGCCTTCTTCTCCGCCCTGCTCGTTCTCGTCTGCGTCGGCGTCCTCGCCTTCACCGGGCTCGCCGTGAAGAAGCTGTACCAGGGCCAGCGCTGACCACCGCCACCTCCAGACCTCCACAGATCGCCTGAGCTTCCCATGATCGAGATTCCGTCCGACCTGAACCCCGACCTCCTCCCCCTCGCCTTCCTCCTCGGCAACTGGGCGGGCGCGGGCGTCACCGACTTCCCCGGCGCCGAGAAGGCGAACTTCGGCCAGGAGGTCTCCTTCACGCACGACGGGCGGGACTTCATCGAGTACCGCTCGTACACCTGGGCGCTCGACTCCGAGGGCAACAAGGTCAAGCCGCTGGAGTCCGAGTCCGGCTTCTGGCGCATCGACAAGGACCGCAAGGTCGAGGTCGTGATGGTCCGCGACGACGGCGTCGTCGAGGTCTGGTACGGCGAGCTGGCCGACAAGAAGCCCCAGATCGACCTGGTCACGGACGCCGTGGCGCGCACCGCGGCCTCCGGCCCCTACACCGGCGGCAAGCGGCTCTACGGCTATGTGAAGGGCGACCTGATGTGGGTCGGCGAGAAGCAGACCCCCGAGGTGCCGCTGCGCCCCTACATGTCGGCGCAGCTGAAGAAGGTCGTCACGCCCGAGGAGGTCGCCGACATGGCGCGCAATCTCGGTGATCTGCCCGACGACGGCATCGCTTTCTTCAAGTAGACCTAGACTTCACGGTGTGGCGAGTACCGACTCCGACTGGAAGAGCGACCTGCGGCAGCGCGGCTACCGGCTGACACCGCAACGCCAGCTTGTCCTCGAAGCCGTCGACACCCTTGAGCACGCGACCCCCGACGACATCCTCTGCGAAGTGCGCAGGACGGCGTCGGGGGTCAACATCTCCACGGTCTACCGCACGCTGGAGCTCTTGGAGGAGCTGGGCCTCGTCTCGCACGCCCACCTCGGGCACGGCGCGCCGACGTACCACCTGGCGGACCGGCACCACCACATGCACCTGGTCTGCCGGGACTGTACGGACGTCATCGAGGCCGACACGGAGATCGCCGCGGAGTTCACCGCCAAGCTGCGGGAGACCTTCGGCTTCGACACCGACCTGAAGCACTTCGCGATCTTCGGGCAGTGCGGGACGTGCTCCCGGAAAGAGAAGCCCGGCCAGAGATAAAAGCCGCGCCCCGCTGGTCGTACTCTTTGTGAACATGAAGAGCCCCTTGTTGTCCCTGCCCGGCGCCGTCCCCGCCGAGGGCGTGGACGAAGGCGTCGCCGCGCACTACGGCGAACTGTTCCGCGAGCAGCGTTCCCTCGCCGACGGCGCCGGTTTCGTCGACCTCTCGCACCGCGGCGTGATCACCGTCACCGGGTCCGACCGGCTGAGCTGGCTGCATCTGCTGCTCACCCAGCACGTCAGCGAGCTGCCGCCCGGCCAGGCCACCGAAGCACTGATCCTCTCCGCCAACGGTCACATCGAACACGCGCTCTATATCGTGGACGACGGCGACACCGTCTGGGCGCACGTCGAGCCCGGCACGCAGGACGCGCTCATCGCGTACCTGGAGGGCATGAAGTTCTTCTACCGCGTCGAGGTGGCCGACCGGACCGACGACTTCGCCGTCGTCCATCTGCCGGCCGGTTCGATCGCCGCGGTCCCCGAGGGCGTCGTCGTACGCGAGACGGCACACGGCCGCGACCTGTTCCTGCCGCGCACGGACCTGGAGTCGTACGCCGCCGGGCACGGCCCCGCGGCCGGGCTCCTCGCGTACGAGGCGCTGCGGGTCGAGTCCCACCGGCCGCGCCTCGGCTTCGAGACCGACCACCGCACGATCCCCCACGAGCTGGGCTGGATCGGCACGGCGGTGCATCTGCAGAAGGGCTGCTACCGCGGGCAGGAGACCGTCGCCCGCGTCCACAACCTGGGGAAGCCGCCACGCCGCCTGGTCTTCCTCCACCTGGACGGGAGCGAGGTGCATCTGCCGGTGGCGGGTACTCCGCTGCACCTCGCCGCTGAAGGGGCCGAGGGGCGGAAGCTGGGATTCGTGACGACGGCCGTACGCCATCACGAGCTGGGGCCGATCGCGCTGGCTCTCATCAAGCGGAACGTGCCGGTCGATGCGGAGCTCGTCGCCGGGGACATCGCTGCCGCGCAGGAAGTCGTCGTCGAGCCGTAGGGGCGCGCCCCGCGGTCACATGTCCAGCACCACCGTGAACGGACCGTCGTTCGTCAGCCCCACCCTCATCTGCGCCCCGAAGCGGCCCGTCGCCACCGTCGCGCCCAAGGAGCGCAGCTGAGCGACCACCTCGTCGACCAGGGGCTCGGCGACATCGCCGGGGGCGGCCGCGTTCCAGGTGGGGCGGCGGCCCTTGCGGGCGTCTCCGTAGAGCGTGAACTGGCTGATGACCAGCAGCGGCGCGTCAATGTCGCTGCACGACCTCTCGTCGGCCAGCATGCGCAACGTCCAGAGTTTGCGGGCCAGTTGGGCCGCCTTCTCCTTGGTGTCGTCGTGGGTGACGCCCACCAGGACGCACAGGCCCTCGCCGCTGATCTCGCCCACCGTCTCGGGGCCGTCCTCGCCGTCGACGACCACGCTCGCGCCGTCGACCCGCTGTACCACTGCTCGCATACGGCCATCATGCCGTGCCGTGCGGGCGTTCGGGCGCGGCCTCCCGGATGCTCCCGATCCCCCCATCTGGGGCGGATTCCGGGCACTCATTCACATAGCGGCCACTGGGGGTGGCACCATGCTCACACGCGGTGTACCGCGTAGGCCGGTCGAGGGGACGGGGAGAGGCATATGAGCACACCAGGTACGGGGCAGCCGCCGGGCCACATCTCGCTGCGGCGCACGCCGGTTCCGCGTCCGCCGACACAGCGCACGAAAGGCCCGCTGCTGCCCGACGTGGCCGGGCATGATCTGGTCGCCCGGCGCCTGCCCGATCTGCGGGAGCTGCGGCGGGCGGCGCAGCAGGACGAGGCCGACCTCAGCTATGTGCGGCGGCTGCTGCAAGGGCGCATCGACATCCTGCGCGCCGAGATCGCGCGCCGTCGGGTCCCGCTGGCGCCCACGCCGGACGCGCCCGTCGTCGACCGGCTCTCGGAGATCCTCGCGGACGCACCGGCCCGGCACCGCTCCTCGGCCCGGCACGTCACGCTCGGCACTCCGCACAGCGAGGAGTACCGCCTCCTGGCCACGGAGATGCTCGCCGAGGTGCAGCTCTCCGACCTCGCCGCCCGCACGGACGAGGAGCTGCACACGGCCATGGGGCGCCTGGTCCGGTACGAACAGCAGGTCTCGCGGCGCCGGCAGTCGCTGCAGCGCACGGCGGACGACTGCAGCGCGGAGATCGCCCGGCGGTACCGGGAGGGTGAGGCGCAGGTGGACGACCTGCTGGTGTGACGCGGGCGGGGCGGGCGGCCGGTGACATATGCCGGTGCGTAAATGGAGTGCGGTCGCGGCGCCGCCCTGCCTAGCGTGGGCGCATGAGTGATCACGAGGGTGATGTCGAGGTAAGGGCGGTCGCCGACGCCGAGTTGCCCGGCTGGATGCGGGCCGCCCAGGCCGGGTTCCTGCAGGCGCGGGCCACCATCTCGGACCAGGCCCTGGCCAACGTGCGCTCGCGCGGTGACATGGGCGGCATGCAGGGCGCCTTCGACCGCGGCCGCTGCGTGGGGACGTACCGGTCCTACCGGCAGCAGCTCACCGCGGTGGGCGGTGCCACCGTCGCCGCCAACGCGATCTCCGCGGTGACCGTGAGCCCCACGCACCGGCGCCGTGGCATCCTCAGCCGCATGATGGCCACCGACCTCGCCGCGGCGAAGGAGCGCGGTGACGTGGTGGCCACGCTCATCTCGGCGGAGTACCGGATCTACGGGCGGTACGGCTTCGGGCCCGCGACCGCGGCCACCGAGTGGACGGTCGACGTGACCCGCTCGGGGCTCGACCCGCGCTGGTCGCGGCCGGAGGAGGCGGGCGCCCGCATCGACCTCGTCGACGGTGAGGACGTACGCAAGTTCGGGCCCGAGCTGCATGAGCGGTTCAGGGCCGCGCGGCACGGCGCCATCGACCGCGACGAGCGCTGGTGGCTGATGAACACCGGGCAGCTGGCCGCGCCCGAATTCCCCTGGGAGGAGCCGTTCTACGCCCTCTACCGCGATCCGTCGGGGCGCGTCGACGGCCTGCTCGTGTACCGCACGCCCCCCTACGACTGGGATGACTCCTTGCTGCCGCGGAACTCCGCGACGGTGCTCTCGATGACCGCCGTCACGCCCGCCGCCGAGCGCGCCCTGTGGCACTACGTCTGCTCGGTCGACAAGGTCGTCACCGTGAAGAGCGGCTGGCTGGCCCCCGACGACCTGCTTCCCCAGCTGCTGCCGGATCCTCGTGCCGCCCGGGTGACGGGGCACGCGGACTGGCTCTGGGTGCGGCTCCTGGATGTCGTACGGGCCCTGGAAGCGCGTACGTACGGCGGGGCGGGCGCGCTCGTCCTGGAGGTCGTCGACGAGGCGGGGCTCGCGGGCGGGCGCTACCGGCTTGAGGCGGCGCCGGACGGTGGCGGGGTGTGCGTGCCGAGTGGGGAGGCCCCCGATCTCAGTCTGAGTGTGGGCGAGTTGGGGCGGGTGTGGCTCGGTGACGAGTCCATGGCGCGGCTCGTGGCGCTGGGGCGGGTGGTGGAGGAGCGGGCCGGGGCGGCCGCGGTGGCCGACGCCCTGTTCAGGACGGCCAGGCGTCCGTGGTGCCAGGACCTTTTCTGAGGCAGGCCCAGGGGGCGAGGGGCGTGTGTGAGCCCCGGCCCCCCGTAGCCGGGAGCCGGGGCTCGGTTCTCCGACGGTGACCGGACTCCCGGCTCCCCTCCGGATGGGAGCCCGGTCAGTCGGATCCGTCCAGCCGGGCGGGTCAGCCCGACTGTGCGAGGAGCAGGACGAGGAGCGCTGCCCCGACCCCGCTGATCTTGTTGTTCTTGGCCTTGATCCCCACGGTCAGCAGGACGAAGGCGACGATGCCCAGTGGACCGTACTTCCACTGGATGAGCTGTTCGAAACCGATGGCGAGGGCGGCGACGACGATGGCGATGAGCGGCATGACGTTCCTCCTTCGGGATCGGGGCGGCGGACCCCGTTGGGCCGGTGACCAACTGGCTGTCCCGGGAGCGAACTTCGCCGCGGCTGCCGATGGCTGGTGGCCAACCCCGGAGGGATCTGACCATGTCGCCAAAGTTGGCTACCAACTTCAACTGACTTATCTCCGCCAGGAGACGACTCATAACCACCTTTCCTGCAACTCCCGTAAGATGGCGCGAAGTTGTACTGTTTGGTTGTGAGCACGGAACACGCACCCGTCAACGGGAGCAAGAGGCGGCGTTCACACCGAGAGGTGGCCGACGCGCTGCGCGACCGGATCAGGTCCGGATCGCTGCGGCCCGGTCAGCGCATGCCGACACAGGCCGAACTGGCCGACGAGTTCGGCGTGGAGCGCGGAGCCGTGCGCGAGGCGCTGCGCATCCTGCACCGTGAGCACCTCCTGTCCAACGTGTCCAAGGGCAGCCCCGCCACGGTCGCGGAAGCCCCGGAGCGCGCGCTCGACACGGTCGCCTCGGCGCGCCCGCAGCCCACGACGGTCGGCCTCGCGCCCCGCGTCGCGGCGGCCTTCGAGGCCCCCCACGTGGAGATAGACGCGCTCTGTCTGACCTCCGTCTCGCTCACCATGGCGATCGGCGAACCGCTCCGGCAGATCCACGCCGGACAGCGCAAACCGGCCAAGGTCGACGTCCGGGTGCTGCTGCCGAGCCGCGACATCGACCTGGCCTTCCCGATCCCGGTCGACAGCGGGGACGACGAGGGCGGCCGGATCCACCGCCGCTGGCTCGACCAGCGCAACGCGCAGGGGCAGGTGCTGCGCCACAACCTCCTGGCGCTGCGGGCCTCGCACGGCATCGACGTGTCGGTGCGGTTCCGCGCGCTGCCGTTCACGCCGCCGGTGAAGCTGTATCTGATCAATGGCGCGGAGGCGCTCTTCGCGTACTACACGCTCACCAAGCGGGACGAGGAGATCGGTCAGGAGTCCCTGGAGATGTACGACGCGCAGGGCACGCAGTCGATGCTCTTCCCGTTCAAGGAGGGGGACGACCTGCGGGACACGACGTTCGTGGAACAGTCCCACCTGTGGTTCAACGCCCTGTGGAACACGATCAGCAGGGACCTGGAGCTGGCGGCGGGCTGATCGCGGACACCCGCCGCCGGCCGGTCAGATCGCCGGCCCCGTCACCATCAGGGCGAGGACGGCGGCGCCGATGGAGCTGCACGTGGGGCTCTTCGCCTTGACCCCGATGGTCAGCAGGAGGAGACCGGCGATGCCCATCGGGCCGTACTTCCACTGCACGAGCTGCTCGACGGTGACCGCGACCACGGCTGCGAGGAGGGCTATGACGGGCATGGTGGTTCCCCCTTCTGCCATCTTGAGCAAGTTGGCAACCAACTCTGCTTGAGTTGTCCCCACTTGGCCGGACGGAATAAACAACTCCAGTCAACTGCCCCGAGATGGCGGTCAGTTGTATCTTTTGGTCGTGACCCAGGAGAACGTTGCAGTGAACGGCAGCAGAAAGCTCTCACCCCAGGACATCGCCGACACCCTCCGTGACCGCATCCGGGCGGGCCTGCTCAAAGCGGGGGACCGTCTGCCGACCCAGGCCGAGCTCGCCGAGGAGTTCGGTGTGGAGCGCGGGGCCGTGCGGCAGGCGATGAAGAAGCTCCAGAGCGAAGGTCTCCTGTCCAACGTCAGCAAGGGCAGCCCGCCCCGCGTCGCCGCTTCGGACCCGGCCCCGGCGAGCCAGGGCCCCCAGCCCTCCATGGTCGCCCTCGCCCCCCGCCTCGCCGCGGCGTTCGCGGAGCCGGATGTGCGGATCGACGTGGTGTCGTACACCGCCGAGACGCTGATGATCGCCCTCGGCGAGCCGGTGCGCCTGATTCACGAGGGCCGCATCCGCCCCGAGTCGATCAAGGTGCGCATCCTGCTGCCGAGCAGCGACATACAGCTGGCCTTCCCGGTGCCGATCAAGGGCGACGCGGAGAGCCGGCACCGCCTCCACCAGCGCTGGCTCGCCCAGCGGAACGCGCAGGGCCAGGTGCTGCGGCACAACCTGCGCGCACTGCGGGCCTCGCACGGCATCGACGTGTCGGTACAGTTCCGCGCGCTGCCGTTCACCACGCCGGTCAAGCTGTATCTGCTGAACGGAGGGGAGGCGTTGCTCGCGTACTACACGCTGGTCCCGCAGCAGCTGGAGCTGAGCGACGACGGCGGCAGCGACAACGTGGACCTCTATGACGTCCCGGGTATCAAGGCGCCGCTCTTCTCCTTCGGCAAGGCGGTGGAGGCCTCGCGCGACGCCCTGTTCGTCGACGAGTCGCAGAAGTGGTTCGACGCGCTCTGGGCAACCATCACCACGGACCTGACACTCTCTTAAGTGACCTCTGACTCGACGCGATCCGACGCGATATGGCCCGAGATGCTCGATGAGGAGACCGAAAGGCTCCGAGATCTGATCGGTCCTGTTCGATTCGTACTCTTCGACTTCGACGGCCCCATCTGCCGCCTCTTCGCCAGGCTCTCGGCCGAGGAGGTGGCGAAGGACCAGGTCCGGCGTCTGGAGGGGCGGGGCCTGCGCGGCCTGCTCACCGCGGAGGAGCGGCAGGAGCCCGACCCCTACCTGGTGCTGCGCGCCGTCGACCGTCGGCGTCCCCGGAGCGACCTGGTCGAAGAGCTGGAGGAGCGGCTCACCCAGCAGGAGCTGAACGCCGTGGCGTCCGCCTGGCCCACGGCGTACGTCGATCCGCTGATCCGCACCTGGTCGGCGGTCGGCGTCCGGCTGGCCGTCACGACCAACAACTCCCCGCGCGCCGTCAGCAGCTACCTCGCCTCCCGCGGCCTCCTGGAGTGCTTCGCCCCGCACATCTACGGCCGCACCCAGGACCTGCGGCTGCTCAAACCGGACCCGCACTGCGTACTGCGCGCCCTGAGCGCCCTGGGCGCCGACCCGAAGGCCACCTTGATGATCGGCGACGCCCCCACCGACTACGCGGCGGCCCGGCGGGCCGGGGTGGGCTTCCTCGGCTACGCGCGCAACGGACGTAAGGCAGGGCTGCTGCGTGACGCGGGCGGCACCCATCTCGTCTCGTCCCTGGAGCCGGTCCTGCGCTGTCTGCGCAAGGGGGCTTGAGGAGGCACGAAGGAGCGGGCGGTGGTGGTGAACGGCGCGCCGGTGTCCACGATGCGGCAAGTGGCAAAAACGGTTCCGTGCACCGGATACCCTCTGCGCTCATGCCGTCACCTCCGCCTCGCTCCCCCCACGAGGCGCCGAAGAGCGGGCGCCGCGAGTCGTGGATCCGACGTCTCGCCGACTCGCACAGAAACCACCCCGACCGCGAGGTCGTGGCCGGCCACCACAACATCAACCACGTGGTGCCGCTGGGCTGGTCCCTCGCCCTGCTGCTGCGCACGATGCCGTTCCGGGCCCGGGTCAAATGCCGGGTGCCGCGCGAGACCGTGGAGGTGGTGCCGCGCATCTGGCCCAGTGAGACGGACGTGCTCAAGGTGGTGTGCCGGCACCTCAAGGAAGTGCCGCGCTGCTTCCGTGACTTCGGCGACTGGTCCCTCCACGCGTACCGGGCGGGGCGAGCCCTGTCCGAAGTGCAGCCCGAGGGGCCCGTCGGGGAGCCGATGATGCGCTCCTTCGCCAGGTTCTTCGCCAGGACCGCGAGGGTGCCCGAGGAGGAGCTGCCGCCCAGACCGGCCGACTGGCCCGAGTCGGGGCAGAGCCAGGCGTTCCTCGACTGGCTCATCGGCTTCACCGAGGAGCGGGTGCACCGGCCCAATCGCCGGCGCTTCGGCGACCTCTTCACCGCCGTGGGCATCCGCCCCGACGTCATGACGGCCTTCCGCGACGACCCGGACCGCCCGCCCCTGACACCACGCCCCTTCTGCCTCCTCCACACCGACGTGCACCGCGCCAACGTCGTCGTCGACCGCAGGCACATGGCGGTCATCGACTGGGAACTGGCCATGTTCGGGGACCCCCTGCACGACCTCGCCACTCATCTCGTACGCATGGAGTACGAGAAGGACGAGCAGACCCGCATGAAAGAGCTGTGGGCCGAGGCGATGGAGGACGCGGGCCACGGGGGCATGACGGCGGGCCTGGCCACCGACCTGCCCGTCTACCTGGACTTCGAGTACGCCCAGTCCGTCTTCCCCGACATCATGCGGGCCGCGCTCGATCTGACCGCGCTGCCGGGCGAACCGGACGACGCGGACTACGCGCTCGCGTCGACGCTGGTCTGCCGGGCCCTGCGGCGGGCCGCCGAGCCCCTGAAGCTGGCCGAGGTGCCGGACGAGCGGCGGGCGGAGCGGGCGCTGCGGGACTGGTATCCGTCCCTAGCGGGCGCGTCGTGCGAACAGGGTCCCTGAGAGCGCCACCGAAACCCCCAGAATGCCCGCGCACCAGGCCAGTGCCAGCCACGGGGTGTGGCCCACCGGCCGGTCGAGGAGGAGGCCGCGGAGGGATTCGATGACCGGGGTGACCGGCTGGTGGTCGGCGAAGCCGGCGAGCCAGGCCGGCATCGTGTCGGTGGGGACGAAGGCGCTGCTGGGGTAGGGCAGGAAGCTCACGAAGAACGTGAAGCCGCCCGCCGCCTCCGGGGACTTGGCCAGCAGGCCCACCGTCGCCGAGAGCCAGGACAGGGCCAGGATGAAGGCGAGGAGCACGGCGAGCGCGGCCAGCGAGCCCGGCAGGGTCGCCGACGGGCGGAAGCCGATGGCGAAGGCCACGCCGAGGACGAGCGTCGTCGCGATCAGGTTGCGGGCCGTGGAGGCGAGGACGTGGCCCATCAGGATCGGGGTGCCGCCGATGTCCATCGAACGGAACCGGTCGATGATGCCGCCCTTGAGGTCCTCGGTCACGGCGACGGCCGTGTTCGACGAGCCGAAACCGGCGCAGAGGAGCAGCACTCCGGGGACGACGTACGTCACGTACCGCGTGCCCGTGTCGATCGCGCCGCCGAAGAAGTACACGAAGACCAGGAGCAGCATCACCGGCAGGGCGAGGGCCGTGATCAGCGCGTCGGTGTTGCGGCGGCTCAGACGCAGTGAGCGGCCGGTCATGGTGAGGGCGTCAGGCATGGGCATGGGCGGGGTCCTTCGGCTGGGTCAGGGTCAGGAAGACGTCGTCGAGCGTCGCCGTGTGCAGGACGAAGCGTTCGATCTCCGTGCGGTGGGGGTCGAGTCCGTCGAGGAGGGCGCGTACGTGAGTGGCGGTGCCGTCCGTGGGGATGCCGAGGGTGAGGGTGTCGGGGGAGTGGTGCGCGGCTCGGCCCGTCAGGCGCAGATACGCCTCCCGCGTGGTGAGCGTGACGTCCAGGCGGTGGCCCGCCACGCGTGACTTGAGCGCGGCGGCCGTGCCGTCGGCGACGACGCGGCCCTCGTGCAGGACCGCGATGCGGTCGGCCAGCCGGTCGGCCTCCTCCAGGTACTGCGTGGTGAGGAAGACCGTGGTGCCGCGCGCCGTCAGTTCGCGGACGACGTCCCACATCTCCTTGCGGCTGCGCGGGTCCAGGCCCGTCGTCGGCTCGTCCAGGAAGATCACCTCCGGGTCCCGGACCAGGCCCGCCGCCAGGTCCACGCGGCGGCGCATGCCTCCTGAGTACGTGGCGACCAGGCGGTCGGCGGCGTCGGCGAGGCCGAAACGGGTGAGGAGTCCGGCGGCGCGGGCCCGGGCCGCCGGGCGGGACAGGCCCGCGAGCCGCGCCATCATGCGGAGGTTCTCCGCGCCGGTCTGCTTCTCGTCGACCGCCGCGAACTGGCCGGTCAGGCTCAGGGACCGGCGCGCCTCGCGGCGGTGCGTGCGGATGTCGTGGCCCACGATGCGCGCGGTTCCCGCGTCGGGCTCGGTGAGCGTGGCGAGGATGCGGACGGTCGTCGTCTTGCCCGCGCCGTTCGGACCGAGCAGGGCGAAGACGGTGCCGCGCGGGACGTGCAGGTCGATGCCGCGCAGGACGGGGACGGGGCCGTAGGTCTTGTGGAGGGCTGTGGCTTGGATGGCAGGGGGCGTGGGGGCTCCGGGCATGGGTGTGTGCTCCTCGGTGCGGTGTTGCTCGGGTGCGGTGCTGCTCGGATGTGGTGTTGCTCGGGCGCCGCTCGTATTGCGTATGCCATACGCGTGACTGTGTAAGGCTTACGCAGAACTACCATGTGCGTCAAGAGCGGGTGAGGGCGAGCGGGAAAAGGGTGGGCGCATGGTGGCCGGCAGTGGTGAGGACACGGGGCTCTCCGCCGGCCTCGAAACGGCCTGGGGGTTGCGGGAGCGGCCCTCGAAGGGGCCGAAGCCCGGACTCACCCTGGAACGCATCGTCGACACGGGCATCCGCGTCGCGGCTGCCGAAGGCATCGACGCGGTCTCCATGGGGCGGGTCGCCAAGGAACTCGGCGTCTCGACCATGTCCCTCTACCGCTACGTCTCCGCCAAGGACGACCTGTACGTCCTCATGCAGGACGCCGCCTCCGGCGCCCCGCCCCGGCGGCCCGCGTCCGCGGCCGGGTGGCGGGCCGGGCTCGAATGGTGGGCGCGGGAGCAGCGCGCGGTCTTCCAGCGGAACCTGTGGCTGCTGCGGATCCCCATCAGTTCACCGCCCGCGACGCCGCATGGCCTGGAGTGGATGGAGCGGGGGCTGGAGGTCCTCGACGGCAGTGGGCTGGAGGAGGGCCGGAAGATCTCCGTGATGATGCTGGTCGGCGGCTACGTCCGCAACGAGGTCTCGCTCATGGCCGACCTCGACGCGGCGATGCGGGCGCAGGGGGTCGCGCCGGACGAGGTCATGCGGCGGTATGCCCGCACGGTCGACGCGTTGACCTCGGTGGATCCCGGGCGGTTTCCGGCGCTGCGGCGGGTGTTGGGGGCGGGAGTGCTTGACGTGGCCGATGAGTCCGACACGGAGTTCGAGTTCGGACTTGAGCGGGTGCTGGACGGGGTCGCGGTGTTGGTGGAGGGGCGGTGACCCGGTGACCCGGTGACCGGGTGCCCGGGGGAGGCAGGGGCAGGCGTAGCGCGTCACGCGTAGCGCGTCAGGCCCGAGCGGAGTTGGCTGAACGCCCTGTTCGCGGAGGTCACCGCGTCCGGCCAGGCCTCGTCCGCCGTCTCGCCCGTGGTGATCCGGCGCCAGTTCTCCTCCGCGAGGATGCGCTGCACGGCCACGATCTGGCCGGCGGCGAGGCGGGACTCCAGAGGATTGCCGCCGTGGGCGATGAGCAGGGCCTCGGACAGGGCCAGTTCGGAACGGTTCTGGTAGCCGTGGATGCGGGCCACCAGGGACGGGGTGCCGTAGAGGAGGCGGTGGAAGGCCAGGACCGCGGGGTCGTCGCAGAGGCCGGTGACCGGGTCGCGGCGTTCCAGGCCGTCCAGGAAGTGGCGTTGCAGCGCGTCCAGCGCGGGGCGCTTGGCGGGGCGGGCGGTGACCACGCGGGCCGCCTCGTCCTCGTGGTCGGCGAAGCGGTGCAGGACCAGGTCCTCTTTGGACGCGAAGTAGCGGAAGAGGGTCGGCTTGGACACGTTCGCCGCGGCCGCCACCTCGGCCACCGAGACCTTGTCGAAGCCCTTCTCCAGGAAGAGGGTGATCGCTGTCTCCGAGATCGTGCGGTAGCGCTGTTGCTTCTTGCGGCTCCGCAGGCCCGGCTCGGGGGGTTCTTCTTCGCTCATGTGGTGAGTCTAGGGGGCGGGGGCATTACCGAGTTACGAACGTTACTCGGTGTCGAATGTCACTCGGTATCGAAAGTCACTCGGTACCGTACGTTCCTCGGTATCAAATTTAACTCAGTTACATTATCGTGGCCGTATGGACACGTCACCCCTCGGCCTCGAACGCAGCTACCACGACGCCTGCCGGGCCGCCCTCGCCGCGATGGTCGACGGCGCCGAGGAGCGAGTCGTCGGAGGAGCCGACGTCTCCGCGTCCGGTGCCGACGCGGAGGTCCTCGGCTACCAGTTCCGCAGCCACGCCAAGGCCCTCCGCGAGCTGCCCGAAGCGCCCCTCTTCTTCGGCCGCCTCGACTTCGCCGCCACCGGAACCCACGCGGCCCAGGCCGGGGACCACCGCGGGCAGCGCTATCACATCGGGCGGCTGCGCATCACCGAGCATCCCTCCGCGCCGCCCCTCGTCGTCGACTGGCGCGCACCCGTCTCCCGCGCCTTCTACCAGGCCGGCGCCCGCGACCCGCAGGGCGTCGCCGTCCGCCGCCGGTTCGGGTGGGCGCCCGGCAGCAAGGGGGACTCCTCGGACCTCACCGGCATGGAGGACGAGCACCTGACCGACGGCGAGGCCGAGGAAGGCGCGAGCCGCATCGTCGCCGGGGAGATCGAGCGGCCCCGCGTCGGCCCCATGCGGGACATCGCCGCCACCATCCAGCCCGAGCAGGACGACCTCGTACGCGGTGAACTCACCGCCTCCCTCTGTGTGCAGGGCGCGCCCGGCACCGGCAAGACCGCCGTGGGCCTGCACCGTGCCGCGTACCTCCTGTACACCCACCCCGAGCGGGTGCGGCGCTCCGGGCTGCTGATCCTCGGGCCCAACCGCACCTTCCTGCGCTACATCGCCGAGGTGCTGCCGTCCCTCGGCGAGACGGGCGTACGGCAGTCCACCGTCCTCGACGAGGTCGGGCGGCATCCGGTGCGCGCCGAGGACAGTGCGGCCGCCGCGCTCGTCAAGCACGACGCCCGGATGGCCGAGGTGCTGCGCCGCGCCCTGTACTCACGCGTCCGGGCGCCCGCCGAGGCGCTCGCGGTGCCGGACGGGTCGTACCGCTGGCGGCTGCCGTTGGAGGAGCTGGAGCGGATCGTCGAGGGCGTGCGGGGCGAGGAGCCGTCGTACGCGGTGGGGCGCGAGCGGGTGCGGAGCCGTGTCGTGCGGGCCGTCCAGGAGCAGGCCGAGCGGCGGTCCGGGCCGCGGAACAACACCTGGGTGCAGAAGATCGGCCGGTCCCGCCCGCTGAGCGCCCTCGTCGACCAGGTCTGGCCCAAGGTCAGGGCGGACGAGGTCCTCGCGGGACTGCTGGGCGATCCGGATGCGCTCGCCGCCGCCGCGGAGGGTGTTCTCGGGGCCGAGGAGCAGCGGAAGATCCTGTGGACGAGGCCCCCACGCTCGTACAAGTCCGCGAAGTCGGTGAAATCCGTGAAGTGGAGCTCCGCCGATCTGGTCCTGATGGACGAGATCGAGGGGCTTCTCGAACGGCCGGCCGGTTATGCGCACATCGTCGTCGACGAGGCGCAGGACCTTTCGCCGATGGAGTGCCGGGCCATCGCGCGCCGCGCGGACTTCGGTTCGCTGACCGTCCTCGGTGACCTCGCACAGGCCACCACTCCCTGGGCGGCCCGCAGCTGGGCCGAGCTGCTGGGCCACCTCGGCAAACCGGACGCCACGGTGACTCCGCTGACCATCGGGTTCCGCGTGCCGAGGGCGATCGTCGGGCTCGCCAACCGGCTCCTCGCCCACCTCGACGTGGACGTGCCGCCCGCCCGGTCGATGCGCGCGGACGGGGAGTTGCGGGTCCGGAAGGTGCGCGGTGGGAAGTCCGCAGCGGTGGAGTCCACCGAGGGGGACGCAGTCGAGGTGGAGGCCGCCGTGGCCGAGGTCGTGCGGGGCGCGCTCGGGCGCGAGGGGTCGATCGGCGTCATCGCCGCCGACGCGCACACCGAGCGGCTGCGCGCGGCCCTGCACACGGCCGGCATCGACAGTGCGGGCCCCGACGAGCTGGGCGCCCGCGTGACCGTGCTGCCCGCCTCCCTCGCCAAGGGCCTGGAGTACGACCATGTCGTCGCCGTCGAACCGGCCGCGATCGCGGCGGCCGAGCGGCGCGGCCTCCACCGGCTGTACGTCGTACTGACCCGGGCCGTGTCACGGCTCGACGTGGTGCACAGCGGACCCCTGCCGTGGGAGGCGTAGGACCCTCTGCCCCGGGAGGCGTATGTGGGGACATGGAACGGGGTCAGCGCTCCAGGACCGCCTCCATGACCGCCTTCGCGATCGGCGCGCCCAGCTTGCCGCCCGCGATCTCCGAGCGGGGGATGTTCATGTTCGACGGGTCGACGAAGACGGCCACCGCGACCGGTGACTCGCCGTCGTCGCCGGGGGTCTTCGCGTAGGAGACGAACCAGGCGTACGGGCGTTCGTCGTTGACGTCCGCGCCGTGCTGGGCCGTGCCCGTCTTGCCGCCGACCGTGACGCCGTCGATCTTCGCCTTGTTGGCCGTGCCGTTCTCGACGGTGTTCTCCATCATGTCCTGCACCGCCTTCGCGGTGTCCTCGGAGACGGCCTGGTTCAGGTCGTCGGGCTCCGCCTTCTCGATCGTCGTCAGGTCGGGGCCCTTCAACTCCTCGACCAGGTACGGCTTCATGACCTTGCCGTCGTTGGCGAGGCCCGCCGTGACCATCGCCATCTGGAGCGGGGTGCTGGTCAGGCTGCCCTGGCCCATGCCGGTCAGGGCGGTCTGCGGCTTGTCGAGCTTCTCCGGGTAGCTGCTGGCGACCGCGCGCACCGGGATGAACTGCTGCTCGTTGAAGCCGAACTGCTCGGCCGTCTGCCGCATCTTGTCCTTGCCGACCTTGTGCGCGATGTCGAGGAAGACGTTGTTGCAGGACCACTGCATGCCGGTCTTCAGCGAGACCTTGTCGCAGTTGGAGTCGGGCACGTCGTTGCCGATGCGGGTGGAGCTGAGGGGGAGTTTGTACGGGGTCCTCGCACCGGTCGGCTTGTCGATGTCCGTCACGACACCGTGCTCCAGCGCCGCGGCGGCCGTGAGGATCTTGAAGGTGGAGCCGGGCGGGTAGGTCTCGCGCAGGGCGCGGTTGCTCAGCGGCTTGTCCTTGCGCTCGGCGAGGCGCTCGAAGGTGCGCCCCTCCTCCTGGGAGATGCCCGCGAAGACCGAGGGGTCGTACGAAGGTGTGCTGGCCAGGGCGAGCACCTTGCCCGTGCGCGGGTCGAGTGCGACGACGGCGCCCTTGGCGTCCAGCGCGACGAGACCTTCGTAGGCGGCCTTCTGGGCTTTGGGGTCGATGGTCGTGACGACGTCGCCGCCCTGCTGCTTCTTGCCGGTCAGCATGTCGAGGGTGCGCTTGATGAAGAGCCGGTCGTCGTTGCCGCTGAGGATGCTGTTGTGGACGCCCTCCAGGAAGGTGCTGCCCTGGGCCTGCGAGAAGTAGCCCGTCACCGGCGCGTACATCGGGCCTTCCTTGAAGACCCGCTTGTACGTGAAGTCGGAGCCCGGGGTCTCCTTCGAGCCGGTGATGGACTTGCCGCCGACGATGATGTCGCCGCGGGGGTGGGAGAAGGCCTCGATCTGCACGCGGCGGTTCTTCTCGTGGTTCGACAGCTTGTCGTTCTGCGCGAACTGCACCCAGGTCGCCCGCAGCAGCAGGGCGAACGTGAGGATTCCGCAGAAGACGGCGATGTGCCGCAGCGGACGGTTCATGGGTGGCTCCCCCCGGATGCCGACGAACGAACGAACGGTTGCCGTCTCCCGTCCATCCTGTCCGTTTCCGCCACGGCGCGGGGTGGAATCCCGAGATCCGCGCCGGTCGGCCGCCGGTCGGCCGGACGTGGCCTAGCGGCGCGTCGGGGCGCGCAGCACCTCGATGACGCTCGCGTAGCTGTCGGAGCCATGGCCCGCGGCGGCGGCGCGCTCCATCGTCGTCCTGAGCAGCTCCGGCAGGGAGCTGTCGATGCCGCGTGCCCGAGCGGCGTGGATCAGATGGCCGATGGCGGCGATCTGTACGTCGACCGTGGCGTCGTCCCCCGGATAGCGTCCGGCGTCCACCTGGGGCGCGTACGTCGTGACGAAACCGGAGACGGCGCCGGTCAGCCAGCGCAGGGCGACCCGGGTGAAGGCCGTGGCCGACGCCGTCCCGTCCCCGTCGGAGGTGACCAGGGCGGTGCCGTGCAGCCAGCCCGTGAACGTCGCCCACATCAGCCCGAGCAGCGCGGAGTCGTACAGCGAGGCGAGCCCCGGTTCGGCGCCGAGGTAGAGCGGGTCGCCCAGGACGGCGAGGGTGGGGCGGTGGGCCTCGAAGACGGTCTCGGCGCCGCTGTAGAGGAACATCATCTCGGGGTTCCCGACGCCCGGCGGGGTCGTCATGATGCCGCCGTCGAGGTAGCCGGCGCCGTGCGAAGCGGCCCACGCCGCCATCTCCACGGCCTGCTCCGGGGCCCCGGAGGTGAGGTTGACCAGGGACTTCCCGGCCAGCCCGCCCGCCTGCGCCACCGGGTCGAGGACGGTGCGCAGCGCGTCGTAGTCGAGTACGCAGACCAGGACGAGGCCGCTCGCGGCGACGGCGTCCGCCGGGGTCGCCGCCAGGTGCGCGCCGCGGTCGGCCAGGGGCTTCGCCTTCCGCGGGGTGCGGTTCCAGACGGTGGTGGGGTGGCCCCGGTCCAGGAGGGCGGTGGCGAGGGCGGAGCCCATGAGGCCCAGGCCGATGACAGTGACGGGCGTGTTCTGTGCGTTCATGGGGATCACGCTCGCAGGGCCGGGCGGGGCCGGACAGTGACAGTGGTGACGGCGATCACCAAATTCCTGCCAGGCGTCGCCGGGCGCACCGACCTCGTACGCTCGGGGCATGAGCGCTGGTTCCGTCGCGGTGGTCGTGGCCGAGGAGATCGGGATCCCGTCCTGGGATCTGTACGAACTGAGCATCCCCTTCACGGTGTTCGGGAAGCCGCAGCCCGACCTGTCCGACCACTGGTACGACCTGCGGCTGTGCGCCACGGGCGAGCGGGACGCGGGCGGCGGGGAGTTCGGCCTCGCGCTGCGCACTCCCTACGGACTCGAAGGTCTCGCCGGGGCGGAGACCGTCATCGTGACCTCCGTGCCGGACGCGTTCGTCGAGGAGGGCGGGCCGCTGGCGCCGGGCCTGACCGACGCGTTGCGCGCGGCCCATGACGCGGGCGCCCGCATGGTCTCGCTGTGCACCGGCGCCTTCGCGCTCGCCGAGGCGGGCCTGCTCGACGGCCGCAGGGCGACCGCGCACTGGATGCACACCGCCCAGCTGGCCGCCCGCTACCCGAAGGTGACGGTCGACGACTCCGTCCTCTACGTGGACGACGGTGACGTCCTGACCAGCGCGGGCCTGACCGCGGGCGTCGACCTCTGTCTGCATCTGGTGCGCCGCGACCTCGGCGCGCACGTCGCCAACCAGCTGGCGCGGCGCATGGTGGTGCCCGCCCACCGGCCGGGCGGCCAGGCACAGTTCATCGACCTGTCCGTGCCCGCGACGGACGGCGCCGGTCTCGGTCCCGTACTGGAGTGGGCCCGCGCGCACCTGGACCGGCCGCTGACCGTCGACGAGCTGGCGCGCCGGGCCGCGATGAGCCCGCGCACCTTCTACCGCCGTCTCCAGGCGGCCACCGGCACGACCCCGCTCCAGTGGCTGCTCAACCAGCGCCTCGCGCGGGCGCAGAGCCTCCTGGAGTCGACGGACCTGCCGGTGGAGAAGGTGGGCGAGCTGAGCGGCCTCGGCACGGCCAACAATCTGCGGCACCACTTCCTCAAGCAGGTCGGGGTGTCGCCGGGGGACTACCGGCGGTCCTTCTTCACGTCCAGGGCCTTGAGGATGTCGGACGGCTCGGCCCGCACGGTGTAGTCGGTGTCGACGAACGCCCAGCGGATGACGCCCGCGCGGTCGATGACGTAGGTGGCGGGCAGCGGCAGGGTGCGGTGGTGGCCCGCGTTCACGCGGTGCAGCTCGAAGCCCAGACGGTCGTACAAGGCACCCAGTTCGTCGGAGAGGTCGAAGGCGATGCCGAACTGCTTGGCGACGTCGGAGCCGATGTCGCTGAGGACAGGGAAGGCGAGCTGTTCCTTCTCGGTGAGGGTGAGGCTCTCGTCGGGGATCTGCGGCGAGAGCGCCACGAGGCGTGCGCCGCGGGCGGCGAAGTCGTCCGTGTGCTGCTGGAGGGCGCGCAGGGCGAGGTTGCAGTAGGGGCACCAGGCGCCGCGGTAGAACGTCAGGACGACGGGGCCGTCGGCCAGTAGGGCATCCAGGGAGACCTCCTCACCGGTGGCCGAGGCGAGGGTGAAGCGGGGCGCGGGGTCACCCGTGCCGAGGGCGTTCTCGGCGAGCCGGGTGGCGAGGAGCTGCGCCGCGCCGCGGTCCATGACCTCCAGTACGTCCGGGGGCAGTCTGCGGTGGCCGTTCACGTACAGGTCGCGGAGGTCGTCCTTGAGGCTCATGCCGGTGGCCTTTCGTGTCCTGGCTGAACTGAACTTGGAACGTTCGTTTCAGGATGCGGGGGGTGCGGTGGGGCGTCAAGGGGTATCTTGGAATTACCGTTCCAGGATTAAGGATTCAGGAGCTGCCGTTCCGGGATTCAGGACCCGGGATTCGGGACCGGAGATTCAGGACCCCGGACCCCGGACCCCGGACCCCGGGATCAGCTCGGAGGCGGTCTCGAAGGACGTGCGGGAGCCGAACAACACATGCCTGACATCAAGCACTTCGACCCGGACGAGGCGCTCGACCGCGTCGTCCGCCTCTTCTGGCAGCACGGCGCCGCCACGACCTCCATCCAGGCGGTGGCGACCGCGACGGGCCTGAACCGTTCCAGCCTGTACGCCACGTTCGGTGGCAAGCAGGAGCTGTATCTGGCCGCCCTGCGCCGCTATCTGCGCGACCACTCCCAGCGCGCGTTCCGGTTCGTCGCCGAGGACGGCCGTGGGCTCGCTTCCGTACGCGCGTTCTTCGGCGGGCTGATCGAGCTGCGCTGCTCGGGTCCGTACGCGGGCTGGGGCTGCATGGTCGTCAACGCCCATGCCGGGGCCGAGCGCGCCGACCCCGAGGTGCGGGCCCTGCTGGAGGAGCACCACGAGCAGTTGCGGGATGCGATGCGGAGTGCGCTGGAAGTGGCGCGGGCGGGGGGCGAGTTGGGTGACGGTGCGGATGTGGAGGCCGTCGCCGAGATCCTCGTACTCCTCGCGTACGGGGTGAACCTGCGGTCCCGCGCCGGGGCCGACGCGGCCGCGCTGCGGCGGACGGTGGACGTGGCGCTCGATTCGCTGGGGTGACACCCGCCTTCGCGGTCGGCGCGGCCGTCAGCGGACCATCAGGACCCCCGAAGCGCCCTGGCGCAGAGTCATCCCTGTCAGCGGCACCACCACGCCGCAGCGCCACCGGCCGGCCGAGGCCGCGAACCGACAGGGAGCCAGACCATGAACGCCACCACGACCGACACGACCACCGCCGTTACGGGGGCCACGTCCGCCGCCTCCGCCGCCGGTCCCACGACCGTCACCGTCACGGGCCCCGCAGCCGCCATCGTCACCGGCAGCACGGCTGCCGCCACCGTCGCGGGCCCCACGACCGCCGCCGCCAAGGGCGCCAACGGTGCTATCGGCGCCTCGACCACCCCCGCCGCCTCCCCCCTCCCGAGCCCCTCCCCCCTCCCGAGCCCCTCCCCCCTCCCGAGCCCCTCCCCCCTCCTGAGCCCCACCCACCTCGGAGCTCTTCCCCTCCCCAACCGTCTCGTCATGGCACCCATGACGCGGAACCGTGCCTCCGCCGACGGCGTCCCGCAGCCCGTCATGGCCGCGTACTACGCCCAGCGCGCCTCCGCCGGCCTGATCATCGCCGAGGCGGCCACGCCCAACGCCGTCGGACAGACGTACGCCAACACCACCGCGATCCACACCGACGCCCACGTCGCGGGATGGCGGCAGGTCACGGACGCGGTGCGTGACGCGGGCGGCCGGATGTTCCTGCAGTTGCAGCACGGCGGCCGGGTCGGGCACCCGGACAACAGCGGCCTCACACCGGTCGCGCCCTCGCCGGTGCCGCTGCCGGACACCATCCACACCGCCGCCGGCCACCAGCCCGCCGTCACGCCCCGCGAGATGACCGTCGACGACATCCGCGCCACCGTCGCCGACTTCGCGGACGCCGCCCGCCGCGCGGTCGACGCGGGCTTCGCCGGGGTCGAGGTGCACGCCGCCAACGGCTACCTCCTCCAGCAGTTCCTCGCACGGAACACCAACCACCGCACCGACGCCTACGGCGGCCCCGTCGCGCACCGCATCCGCTTCGCCGTCGAGGTCGTCCGCGCCGTCGCCGACGCGATCGGCGCCGAGAGGGTCGGCGTACGCGTCGCGCCCGGCATCACCGTCAACGGCATCGAGGAGGGCGACACCGAGGCCATCTACCCGGAACTCGTCGACGCCCTCGCGGACATCGGCGGCCTCGCCTACCTCCACGTCGTCTTCGCCGACCCCGACCAGCCGCTCTTCCGCCGCATCCGGGCCGCCTGGGCGGGCGCGCTCATCGCCAACCCGGTCCTCGGCTGGGGCGGACCGCTCCCCGCCGACGGCGGCAGGGCGGCGGGCGAGTGGCTGCTGGCCGCCGGGGCCGACCTCGTCTCGCTGGGGCGCGCGTTCCTCGCCAACCCCGACCTGGTCGAGCGGATGCGTGTCGGGGCGCCGCTCAACGCACTCCGGGACAAGGGGCTGATGTACGTGGGCGGGGCGGCCGGGTACACCGACTATCCGACGCTGGGCGAGGCGCGTGGTGCGGCCTCGCACTCATGAAGGGCCGGGGCCGGGGCCGAGGCTCAGCGGCGGGTGAGCAGTTCCGTCATCCGGGTCGGACCGTCCGCGCCGTGGCCCTCGCCGATGACGCGGCGCGCGAGCCCCTCGGCGGCGCGCATCACGCCCGCGTCGATGCCGTGGGCCTCGGACGTGTGTACGACGTGGGCCATCGTCGAGGCCGCCGAGGTGATCGGATTGCCCTCGCCGGAGAAGGTGCCGTCGTCGACCTCTCCGGCGGACTCCTCGAAGACCGGGGGGAGGATCGCGCCGATGCCCTGGGCGAACGGGGCCAGCTCCCGCGCGGAGATGCTCTCGGCCTTGGCCACCGCCAGAGCGTGCATGTACCCCGTCATCGCGGTCCAGAAGATGTCGAGCAGCGCGATGTCGTACGCCGCCGCCCGGCCGATGTCCTCGCCGAGGTGGGTATGGGTGCCGCCCAGCGCGTCCAGGACGGCGCGGTGCCGCTCGTAGAGCTCCGAGGGGCCGCTGTGGAGGAAGACGCCGTCCGGCGTGCCGACGACGGTGGTCGGCGTCATGATCGCACCGTCCAGGTACGAGATGCCGTGCTCGGCGGCCCACCGCCCGGTCGGGGGTGTCGGCGCTGAGGTTCACCAGGGTGCGGCCCTTGAGCGCGTCGGCGACGGCGTCGCGGCGCAGCAGGGCGTCCGAGGCATCGTAATTGACGACGCAGACGATGGTCAGCGGACTGGCCGCCACGGCCTCCTCGGCGGTACGCGCACTGATCGCGCCCCGCTCGATCAGCTCGGCATCCAGCCCCGGCGTGCGGTTCCAGACGGTGGTCCGCACCCCGGCGGCCAGGAAGGCGGAGGCGAGGGCCCGCCCCATCGGCCCCAGACCGAGGACGGTGACGGCGGACTTCTCAGTGTGCGACGACGACGACATGAGTGAACTCCTAATAACGCTCGGTAAGTAGGCTGCTGGGCAGCCGAATGGAGAGCTGAGAGCTGCTATGTGGACAATTGGGGCAGCGATGAGGACAGGGAGGGCCCAGAGATGACGCGCAGCCGTGCCCAGGACCCGAACGTGTGCGGGGTGACCGCCGCGATCGCCGTGATCGACGGCAAGTGGAAGACGGCGCTGCTCTGGCCGCTCGAAAGGGGCCCGCACCGGCCCGGCGAGATCCTCCGTCTGCTGCCGGGGCTCACCGAGAAGGTGCTGACCCAGGCGCTGCGCGAGATGGAGGCGGACGGCCTCGTGCACCGGGAGGTGCACGACGTACGGCCGTTGAAGACGGTCTACTCCCTCACGGAGTTCGGCCGCGACCTCTGCGAGGCGCTGGCTCCCCTGTCGGACTGGGGCCACCGCCGCCTGGACGGGCTCACCGAGCGGCAGCCGGCGTCCCAGCCGGAGTCCGCGTTGCCGCAGGCCTCCTGACAGACGACGATCTCCACGCCGCCTCCTCTCTACGCCTCACGGCTCTCCGCCTCGCGGCGCCCTCACCAGATTGGCCCGAGGCGGGCCGCACGCCAAGTACCCACAAAAAAGTGGCTACCTGGCCGGAGCGGGCCCATCGGCCGTGACATCGGCCGTGACATCGGACGCGACGGCGGACGTGACGGTGGCCGTGACGGTGGCCGTGACGTGGGATGCGGTCGATGCGGTCACGGACGTGACGACGTCGGCAACCACACAGCTGACGTTGTCGGGGCCGCCGGAGCCGTTGGCCAGGGCGACGAGTTCGCGTACCGCCTGCTCGGGATCACCGACCTCCGTGATCACGCGCCGGATGTCCTCGACCGGCACGACGGCGCTCAGACCGTCGGAGCAGAGCAGGTAGCGGTCGCCGGGCCGGGCGTCGTGCAGGCGCATGTCGGGGGTGGCCTCGCCCGCGCCCAAGGCGCGGATCAGCAGCGACCGTTGGGGGTGCGATGCGGGCACCCCGCCGCTACTCCTGCCGCTACCCCCGCCGCGACTTCGCGCCGCTACTTCCCACGCGGCTGGTTGAAGCGGAGCATGTTGCCGGCCGGGTCGCGGAAGGCGCAGTCGCGTACGCCGTAGGGCTGGTCCATCGGCTCCTGGAGGACCTCGCCGCCCGCGGAGCGGATCCGCTCGAACGTGGCGTCGCAGTCGTCGGTCCGGAAGATGACGCCGCGCAGGTGGCCCTTGGCCATCAGCTCGGCCACCGCCCGCCGGTCGGACTCCGTGGCGTTCGGGTCCGCGAGCGGCGGTTCGAGGACGATCTCCACGCCGGGCTGCGTGGGCGAGGCGACGGTGACCCAGCGCATCCCCTCGAACCCGACGTCATTACGTACTTCCAGACCGAGCACGTCGCGATAGAAGGCGAGCGCCTTGTCGTGGTCGTCGACGACGATGAAGCACTGTGCGAGGTTGATTTCCATGCCCACCACGCTAGGGACCGCCAGGGCTTTTGGCTTCTCCGTTCCTGACCGGTCTGGTGTAGATCTTGGCGAGGCAGGCGGGAATGGCGGCGCCCGCCCCATGATCACGGGCCCGGTACGCGCTCGGGCTCTCCCCGACCACCTCCGTGAACCGCGAACTGAACGAGCCCAGCGACGTACACCCCACCGCCATGCACACCTCCGTCACCGACAGATCGCCGCGCCGCAGCAACGCCTTGGCCCGCTCGATCCGCCGCGTCATGAGGTAGCTGTACGGCGTCTCGCCGAAGGCGGCACGGAAGCTGCGCGAGAAGTGCCCGGCGGACATGACCGCGTCCCGCGCCAGCGCGGGCACGTCCAGCGGCTGCGCGTAGTCACGATCCATACGGTCACGGGCCTGACGCAGCCGGACGAGGTCGGGGATGGACACCACACAAGGAACGTTACCGACCCCCTCTGACAACCCGCGCGACGAGCGGGTTAGTGGGCTTGCGAGCGAGGAGGAACGCCTGCCGGTGCTGCGGGTAACAGGTCAGTAGGCGGTCACCGGTGCGGAGGGCCGCTCGGTACGGCGGGCCGCTCCGGGCGGCGCGAGCGGGTCAGGGCCAGCCCGCCGAGGGCCACACTGAGCAGCCCCACGGCCAGGGCCACGAACGCCCCGCCGCGCCCGTTGCCGGTGCCGATGCCGTTGTCGGACGTGGCCACGATCAGCCCGCCCAGCACCATGGCGACCGGCCCCGCCACCAGGGGGACGAGAATCCACGTCCGCCGCCCGCGTCCCGTACCGAGACGACCGGTGGGACGCGCCAGCGCCAGCCCGCCGACGATCACGCCGGTGAGCGCCGCCAGCGTGGCCACGAAGGCGCCGAGCCGCCCGACGCTCATGCCGTAAACAGTGGCGGCGGCCTCCGGTGCGGCAAGTACGAACAGAACCGACATGAGCTGCTCCTCTTCTCTTCCTGTTCTCTTTCTGCGACGGCCGACGACGACAACCAACGAGGGCAGCTACGCGACGACCGCTCTTCCGTAACCGCTCGGCCCTACGACCGACCGAACGCACCCCGAGCATGTCCGCCACCCCCACCCCCGGTCGTCCGCCGTACGCAGGCACTTCGCGCTGCCACCGACGCCGCATCCGACTACCGCGAACGCCGCAGGCGCACCGCAGGTACTACGCGTGCGGTAGTCACCGGCTCGTCCGGAAGCGGGACTCGCCTGCCGCGAGGGCCGATTAGGGTGCGCGCATGGTCACAGGACGGTTCGGCGTGCCGGTGGGTCTCCGAGACTGGGCGATCGCCGTCTTCGTGGCGGCGACACTGCTGGTCGCCGGGATGTCCGCGCAGCGCTCCACCACAAGCCCCGACGTCACGAGCTTCGACGCCACGAGCCTCGACCCGCTCGGATACGCGCTGCTGGCCGTCGGCGGCCTGGCGCTGGTGGCCCGCCGCCGGGCCCCGGTCCCCGTCCTGGCCGTCACCGGGCTCTGCGCGGCGGGCTACCAGGCGGCCGGTTTCGACGTACCGGCCGTCGCGTACCTGTTCGCGGTGTACGCCGCGGTGCGCGCGGGGCACCGCGTCGTGACCGTGGTGGCGTCCGTGGCGCTGCTGGCCGCCCTGCCGCTCGCGGCCCTGCTCTCCCTGCACGACGTGAGCGAGGCGTTCGCGCAGGCCCGCGGCGCGCTGGAGATCGCCTGGCTGATCGCCGCCGCTGCCGCGGGCGAGGCGCTGCGGCAGGCGGAGCGGCGGGCCGACGAAGCCGAGCGCACCCGGGAGGAGACCGCACGGCGCCGGGCCGACGAGGAGCGGCTGCACATCGCCCGCGAACTGCACGACTCCCTCGTCCACCAGATCTCGATCATCAAGGTGCAGTCGGAGGTCGCCGTCCATGTGGCCCGCAGGCGAGGTGAAGAGGTGCCGGAGGCGTTGCTGGCGATTCAGCAGGCAGGCCGCGAGGCCACGCGGGAACTGCGGGCGACACTGGGGGCGTTGCGTGACGACGACACGACGCCGCCGCGCGGACTCGACGACGTACAGGCACTGGTGGACAACGCCCGTACGACCGGCATGGACGCGACCCTGACGATAGAAGGGCAACGGCACGACGTGCCGACGGCGGTGGACCGGACCGTCTACCGGATCGTTCAGGAATCACTCACCAACATCGCCCGCCACGCCACCGCGGCGACCGCGTCCATCCACATAGACCACCGCCCGGACGCCATCACGGTACGGATCGACGACGACGGCGAGCCCAGACGGGACAACACCAGACGGGACAGCAACCGGCACGACAGCACCAGACGCGACGGCACCAGCCCGGACAACACCCAACCGGACAGCAGCACCCCCCAGGCGCCCGGCGTCGGACTGCTGGGAATGCGCGAACGGGTCACCATTCTCGGTGGCCGACTCCACGCGGAACCCCGCAGCGAGGGCGGATTCACCGTCCACGCCGAACTCCCCTTGGACCGAACGACATGATCCGAGTTCTGCTGGTCGACGACCAGCCACTCATCCGCAGCGGTTTCCGCGCGCTCCTCGACCTCGAGGACGACATCGAGGTGGTGGCCGAGGCCGACGACGGAGAAGAGGCGTTGGCGCTCGCGCGGGAACACCTGCCCGACGTCGCGCTCATCGACATCCAGATGCCGGTCGTCGACGGCATCGAGGCGACCCGGCGCATCGCCGCGGACCCGGCGCTGGCCGAGGTGCACGTCGTCATCCTGACGAACTACGGCTTCGACGAGTACGTCTTCGAGGCGCTGCGGTCCGGAGCCGCCGGTTTCCTCGTCAAGGACATCGTGCCGGAGGACTTCCTGCACGCCGTACGCGTGGCCGCGCGCGGCGACGCGCTGCTCGCCCCGTCGATCACCCGCAAACTGATCAACCGATACGTCACTCAACCCTTCCCGGCCTTCCCCCCGGGCGCGAACACGGGCCTGGACGAACTGACCAACCGTGAACGCGAGGCGGTCTCCCTGGTGGCACGCGGCCTGTCCAACGACCAGATCGCGACCGACATGGTCATCAGCCCCCTGACGGCAAAAACCCACATCAACCGCGCCATGACCAAACTCCACGCCCGCGACCGCGCCCAACTGGTGGTCCTGGCCTACGAATCCGGCCTGATCACCCCCCAGGCCATGGACCCGCGCCCGCGACGGTGAGAACGATGCCTGGTCGTACTGCTCCGAGCTCGACGACCATGACCACCCGCCAAGAACCCGAGTCGACGTGGGCCGCCGCGCGAGTGCTACATCGCCGCCACCGTCATGCCGGCTCCCGAGCCGTGGCAGCCGGTGCTGGACCACAGGACTCCCATCGGGGGCCTCTTTGGTGTCGGATTCGCCGTTCATCCCGACAGCGGCCACGACCTCGTCATGGTCGTGTCCAGGGATGGCCATGGACTCTTCGACGCGGTCACCGGCCGGACTCGCCCCGATCGCAGGCGTCCCGGTACGCATAGCCGGACTCTTCGGCGGCGGCCTGCACAGCACCACACCGGACCAGTCACACAAACCCGACCAAGTGGCGTGGCGCACTTTTGCAAGCAGGTGCTTGCAAAAGTTAGCAAGGGTGCTGCACCATCGAGGCATGGCATCACTCAACGTCGGCAATCTCGGCGAGTATCTGCGTGAGCAGCGGCGCAACGCGCAGCTGTCGCTCAGGCAGCTCGCCGATGCCGCCGGGGTGTCCAATCCGTATCTGAGCCAGATCGAGCGCGGCCTGCGCAAGCCGAGCGCCGAGGTGTTGCAGCAGGTCGCGAAGGCCCTGCGGATCTCTGCCGAGACGCTGTACGTGCGGGCCGGGATCCTCGACGAGAAGGAGCGGGACGAGCTGGAGACGCGCGCCGTCATCCTTGCCGACCCCTCCATCAACGAGCGCCAGAAGCAGGTGCTGTTGCAGATCTACGAGTCGTTCCGCAAGGAGAACGGCTTCGAGAGCTCGGCGTACGCGGACTCCTCGTACACGGATGAAAGCGCCGACACCGTCGGCGGCAGTGATGCCCATCCGAAGCAGACGTCCCCAAGCTGAACCAGCTGACGCGAATCCGGGAGGACCATCGTCATGGCCATCACTGATGACCTGCGCAAGACTCTCACCAACACCACCCCCGCATACTTCGTCGCCGGGTCCGCGGACCTCGCCTTCCAGCAGGCGAAGAAGGTGCCGGGCATCGTCGAGCAGCTGATCGCCGAGGCGCCCTCCCGCTTCGACGCGGTGCGCAACACCGACCCCAAGGTCGTCCAGGACAAGGCCGCCGCCCGCGCCAAGGAGGCGCAGGAGACCATCCAGGCCAAGGTCACCGAGGTGCTCGGCACCCTGGACACCGACCTGAAGAAGCTCGGCGAGACCGCCCAGGACCTCGCGCTGCGCGGCGTCGGCGTGGCCGCCGAACTCGCGGTCAAGGCGCGCGAGAAGTATGACGAGGTCGCCGAGCACGGCGAGCAGACCGTGAAGACCTGGCGCGGCGAGGCCGCCGAGGAGATCCTCGACCTGGCCGAGACGGTCGAGCCGGACGACGAGGCGGAGCCCGTGGCGCCCCAGGTGACCGGAGCCTCCGAGCCCGCGACCGCCGTGCCCGCGAAGAAGCCCGTCGCCAAGAAGGCGCCGGCCCGCAAGACGACGGCGGCGAAGAAGACCACGCCGCCCGCGAAGTAATACCGGCGAGTTGTACGGGGCGGGCACTCACGGAGTGTCCGCCCCGTTGACGGGGTAGCGGGTACCGTGGCCGCGTAATGAAGAGCCGAGACTGGTGGTGGACGTTGTGCTGATGCAGGGGTTCGCGAACTTCATGTGGCTGCTGTCGCTGGCCCTGATTGTCTTCAGCGGATTCGCGCTCATCGACGCCGCCATCCGGCGCGAGGACGCCTATCGGGCCGCGGACAAGAAGACGAAGCCGTTCTGGCTGATCATCCTCGGGCTCGCCTTCGTGGTGAACCTGATCTTCAACATTCTGTCGTTCCTGCCGATCCTCGGCCTCATCGCCACCATCGTCTACATGGTGGACGTGCGCCCCGCGATCCGGCAGATCACCGGCGGCGGCGGCCGCCGCGGCGGCTCCAGCAGCGACGGGCCGTACGGGCCCTACAACGGCGGCCGGTAGAGAGCAGCCGACCGGGCCATAGGGCCCACACGGCCCACAGGGTCCATAGGGCCCAGGTAGGCCCCGGTCCGATGGCCCGCCGCGCGCTAGTGGCCGCCCGGCGCCCGGTCCAGCAGCAGGACCGCCACGTCGTCCGTGAGATCACCGCCGTTGAGGTCCCGCGCCTCGTTCACGGCCGCTTCGAGCAGTTCCTCGCCCTGGAGCCCCGCGGCGATCTGGCGGCGGACCATCTCCACCATGCCCTCCTGCCCCAGACGCTGATTGCCCTGGCCGATCCGGCCCTCGATCAGGCCGTCCGTGTAGAGCATCAGGCTCCACTTCCCGCCCAGCTCCACCTGCCGACGCGGCCATCGGGCGCGCGGGAGGAGGCCCAGGGCGGGGCCCCCGTCCTCGTACGGAAGGAGTTCGGCGAGGCGGCCCTCGCGCGCGATCAGCGGCGACGGGTGCCCGGCCAGACAGAGACCGGCCCGGCGGCCGTCGGGGGCGATGTCGACCGTGCAGAGCGTCGCGAAGATCTCGTCGTCCGCGCGCTCGTGCTCCAGGACCTTCTGGAGGGTGGAGAGCAGTTCGTCGCCGCACAGGCCCGCGAAGGTCAGCGCGCGCCAGGCGATCCGCAGCTCCACTCCGAGCGCGGCCTCGTCGGGGCCGTGGCCGCAGACGTCGCCGATCATGACGTGCACGGAGCCGTCGGGGGTGCGCACGGTGTCGTAGAAGTCGCCGCCGAGCAGGGCGCGGGAGCGGCCGGGCCGGTAGCGGGCGGCGAACCGCAGCGGTGAGCCGTCCAGGAGCGGCGTCGGCAGCAGGCCGCGCTCCAGGCGCGCGTTCTCCTGGGCCCGCAGCCGTGACTCGGTCAGCTGGCGCTGGGCGGCGTCGGCGCGCTTGCGCTCCACCGCGTACCGGATGGCGCGGCTCAGCAGCCGTCCGTCCAGCTCCTCACGGAAGAGGTAGTCCTGGGCGCCGACGCGCACGGCCTCGGCGCCACGCTCGGAGTCGTCGTTGGCGGTGAGCGCGAGGACGGCGTGGCGTGGCGCGAGCCGCAGCACGTGCTTGAGGGCGGCGAGCTCGTCCTCGTCCTCCTCGGGGGTGCCGGGGACGGTCAGGGCGAGGTCGAGCAGGATGCAGTGCACGTCGTCCGTGAGCAGCCGCTCGGCCTCGGTGAGGTTGCGGGCGGTGCGGATACGGATGGGCTTGCCCGCGGAGTCGAGCAGCCGGGGAACGCTCAGTGACCCCGCGGGGTCGTCCTCGATCACCAGCAGGCTGAGTCCGGTGTTGGTGCCCGTGCTGGTGCCGGGGGTGGGGCTGGTTCCGGTGCCCGAGCTCGGGTCAGTGTTGTTGCTGGGACCGCTGGGACCACTGGGGCCGCCGGAGCTGCTGGCACTGCCGTCGCCGGTCGTCTCGTCGTGGGCGGGCGTCGCCGCGTCGTGCGGGGGCGCCGCGTGAGCCTGACCGCCTTCCGCGGCCGGGATCGCTCTCTGCCGCGGTATGGGTACGGGCATCGCTTGGTTCCTTCCCTCCCCCCGAGGGCATGGTGCCGCGCAGGTCGACGCGGCACCGACGGGGACCTTAGCGGTAGCCGCGCCTCCATTGGAATGCCGCGCGGCAAACCGCCACCGTCATATGCCGCATCCTGGAACGCAATTGGGCACGGCAGGGCACCGATGGGGATGACGAACATCACGCCCCGGGGGTTGAGGGGAGGGCCAGGAGGTGGAGTGGGTCACACACCCCACGCCCGCCGCCCGGCCCCCGAGCGCTTTCGGCGGCGTGACGCTACTTGTCGGGCCGTACGACCCCGAGGATCTTCATGGAACCGGCTCCCGCGATCGTCACGTCCCGCCCCGGCCGTGGCGCGTGCACTATCGCGCCGTCGCCCAGATACAGCCCGACGTGGCTCGCGTCCGCGTGGTAGATGATCAGGTCGCCGGGGCGCATGTTCTTGACGTCGACGCGCGGCAGCTGCTTCCACTGCTCCTGCGAGGTCCGCGGGATGCCGCGCCCGGCCGCCGCCCATGCCTTCGACGTCAGCCCCGAGCAGTCGTACGAACCCGGGCCCTCGGCGCCCCATACGTACGGCTTGCCGATCTGGGCCGTGGCGAACTCGACGGCCTTCTTGCCCTGTGGCGTCGCCTTGCCCTGCACGTCCTTCAGGACGCCCGAATCCACCCACGCCGACTGCTTCTTGAGGGCGGCCTCCTCCTCCAGCTTGCGCAGCCGATCCCGCTCCTCCTTCTCCAGCCTCGATTCGAGCTTCTCGGCGTCCGCGATCTTCTTCTTTATCTTCTTCTTCGACGCGGCCTTCGTCTTGCGGTTGGCTTCCAGCTTCTTCCAGCGGGCCGTGGCGTCCTTGGCGTATATCCGCAGGTCGTCCTGGGTCCTGTCCAGCTCCGTGAGCATGCCCTTGGTGGCCTTCTGGCCCTGCCGCAGGCGTCCGGCGCCGTCCAGGAACTGGCTCGGGTCGTCGCTGAGCATCAGCTGGGCCTCGTCCGGCAGGCCACCGCCGCGGTACTGCGCGCGGGCCGCGGCGCCCGCGCGTGCCTTGAGCTTCTTCAGCTTCGCCTGGCCATCGGCGATCTCCTTGGCCAGCTTCACGATCTGCTCGGACTGCTTGTCGGCCTTCTCCTCGGCAGCGTTGTACGCGTCCGTGGCCACGCCCGCGTCGTGGTAGAGCTTCTCGATCTCCTTGCGGACCTGCTCAAGTGTCTTGTCCGAGAGTCTCTTGTCCGAGAGTCCCTTGTCCGACCCGGGCGTCGGCTCCACAGGGCTGGACGGGGGCGAGGGGCTCGCATACGCCGCTCCCGGCGCGGTCACCACCACAGCCGCGCAGATCAGCGCCACAGTCGCCGCCGTCGAGTATCGCTTGCCGGTCACGCCCTGCCACCCCCAAAGCTGATTTACCGTCAGTAACTTCTCGTCGCCCTCGGGATGGTGCCATGCCGACGCTCAATGCGACAGAGCCCGACAGCAAACTCCGATCCCCCACCCGCCTCATGTGACGAACGGTCCGTGGCGTTCGTTCCCCGCAGGTCAGGGCCTCAGGGTGGACTCCGGGTCCCACCTCCGGGTGACCTAAGGGTTCACCCTTGGTTGCCTTCCGGCGGCCTTCCGGCGGCCTCCGGGTGGCCTAAGGGTTCACCCCGCCCGCGGTGCCAACGCCCCCCAGGCCACCGTCACTTCCCCCTGCCGCCACCGCGAACTCCCGTCGAGGACCGGCCAGTCGCTGCTCAGATCGCGTACCGACCTGATCCACCGCTGGCGCGCCCCGTACGAGGCGTACGGCGCCGCGGCCGCCCAGGCCCGGTCGAAGTCCCGCAGGAACGCGTGCACCGGCTCGCCCGGCACGTTCCGGTGGATCAGCGCCTTCGGCAGCCGTTCGGCGAGGTCCGAGGGCCGCTCCAAGGAGCCGAGCCGCGCCGCGAAGGTCACCGTGCGCGGTCCCTCCGGGCCGAGCGCGACCCAGACGTGCCGTCGGCCGATCTCGTCGCAGGTGCCCTCGACGAGCAGCCCGCCGGGGGAGAGCCGCCCGCAGAGCCGCTCCCAGACGGCGGCGACCTGCTGCTCGTCGTACTGCCGCAGGACGTTCGCGGCCCGGATCAGCGCGGGGCTGCCCGGCAGCGGCACCTCGAAGCCGCCGTGCCGGAAGGTGAGTCCCTCCCGCTCGTAGGGCCCGGCCGCCGCGACGCGCGCCGGGTCGATCTCGATACCGACCACGCGCGCGTGGGGAGCGACGGTGCGCAGTCGGAGCAGCAGTTCGACGGCGGTCCAGGGCGAGGCGCCGTAGCCGAGGTCGACGGCGACGGGGTCGGGGGAGCGGCGCAGGGCGGCGCCGTGCGTGGCGGCGATCCAGCGGTCCATGCGGCGCAGCCGGTTCGGGTTCGTGGTCCCGCGCGTCACCGTTCCCACGGGGCGGGAGGGGGTGCGGGGGGCCATGGGGAAAGGGTATGCGGGCGCGGCGGTGCGGAGGCTGACGGTTCAGGGGACGGCGCCCCAGAACCGCGTACCGCTCGTAACGCTTTGGCAAAAAGGAACAGAGACGAACGAGAGCGGAAATGGAGTAGAGCCTTCCGGTGTTCCCCTACCGGAGGTACGTACGCCCTCCGTGTCGTCATGCCCGTACGCAAGGAGGACCGCCACGTGAGCCAGTACGTGTCCAGGCTCGGGCGTCGCTCCCCGGCGGCCCCCCCACGGCTCCGCATGCCCGGGACCCAGCGGCGCCCGCGCCGCGTGGCCATGCTGAGCGTGCACACCTCGCCGCTGCACCAGCCCGGCACGGGCGACGCGGGCGGCATGAACGTCTACATCGTCGAGCTGGCCAAGCGCCTCGCCGCGATCAACATCGAGGTCGAGATCTTCACGCGCGCCACCACCGGCGCCCTCCCGCCGAGCGTGCAACTGGCGCCCGGAGTCCTCGTGCGCCACGTCGACGCGGGCCCCTATGAAGGCCTCGCCAAGGAAGAGCTGCCGGCCCAGCTCTGCGCCTTCACGCACGGCGTGATGCAGGCCTGGGCGGGCCACCGCCCCGGCTACTACGACCTCGTCCACTCCCACTACTGGCTCTCCGGCCACGTCGGCTGGCTCGCCGCCGAACGCTGGGGCGTGCCCCTCGTCCACGCCATGCACACCATGGCCAAGGTCAAGAACGCCGCGCTCGCCGAGGGCGACACTCCGGAGCCGGCCGCCCGCGTCATCGGTGAGACGCAGATAGTCCGGGCCGCCGACCGCCTCATTGCCAACACCTCCGAAGAGGCCGCCGAACTCGTACGCCACTACGAGTCCGACCCCGGCAAGGTCGCCGTCGTCCACCCCGGCGTCAACCTCGACCGCTTCCGCCCGGCCGACGGGCGCGCCGCGGCCCGCCACCGCCTCAGCCTGCCGCAGGACGCCCTGATCCCCCTCTTCGCGGGCCGCATCCAGCCCCTGAAGGCCCCCGACGTGCTGCTCCGCGCGGTCGCCGTGCTCCTGGACGAGCGTCCCGCCCTGCGCTCGAACATCGTCGTCCCCGTCGTCGGCGGCCCCAGCGGCAGCGGCCTCGCGAAGCCGGAAGGCCTCCAGAAGCTCGCCGCGCGGCTGGGGATCGCTGACGTGGTGCGCTTCCAGCCGCCGGTGGGCCAAGAGCAGCTGGCGGACTGGTTCCGCGCGGCGTCCATCCTCGTGATGCCCTCCTACAGCGAGTCCTTCGGCCTCGTCGCCATAGAGGCGCAGGCTGCGGGCACGCCGGTCCTCGCGGCCTCGGTGGGCGGCCTGCCCGTCGCCGTACGCGACGGGGTGACGGGCTTCCTAGTCTCCGGCCACGAACCGGCCCACTACGCGCGCGTGCTGCGCGATTTCGCCGACCACCCCGAGCTTGTGGACCGCATGGGGTCGGCGGCGGCCCGGCATGCGCAGTCCTTCGGCTGGGACAGGGCGGCGGCCGCCACGGCGGACGTCTACAACGCGGCCGTGCACGATTTCCGCCGTCGCGTACGCTCGCATCATGGCTGAGCGGACTGGCGGGGCGCCTGACACTGGCGGGGCGCCCGAGGCTGGCGGGGCACCTGACACTGGCGGCGCGCCCGAGGCTGCGGAGACGGCGGATGCCGCGGCGGGTACGAATGCTGGGGCGATGGCGGGTACGGGTGGTGCCGCGCTGAGCGCGGGCGGTGGCGGTGCGGCGGGTACGGGTGGCGTCGCGGCGAGCGCGGGCGGTGGCGCTGCGGCGGGTACGACCGGCGTCGCGCCGAGCGCGAGTGGTGGAGCGGTGGATATGACCGGCCTCGCGCCCCGCGCAGTCATCGAGCGGACCCTGGACGACGCCGAGCTGGAGTGGGAGAACCCCGAGCCCGGCTCGTACGTGGTGAAACTCCCCGGCACCCGCAAACTCTCGACCACCCTGTCGATGATCGTCGGCAACCACTCCCTCTCCCTGAACGCCTTCGTGATCCGCCACCCCGACGAGAACCACGAGGCGGTGCACCGCTGGCTGCTGGAGCGGAACCTCCGCCTCTACGGCGTGAGTTACGCGATCGACGCCCTCGGCGACATCTACCTCGCCGGCAAGCTCCCGCTCTCCGCGGTCACCCCCGCCGAACTGGACCGCCTCCTCGGCGCGGTCCTCTCCGCCTCGGACGACTCCTTCAACACGCTCCTGGAACTCGGGTTCGCGTCGGCGATCCGCAAGGAGTACGAGTGGCGGGTCTCGCGGGGCGAGTCCACGCGGAATCTCGACGCGTTCAGCCATCTGACCCGGCCGAAGGGTTAATGGAGGGCGGTAGCGGCGCTACGGCACTACGGACGCGGCGCGGCCACGGAATCCGCACGAGGCGCAACGGGCTCTATGGACTCCACCGGCTCTACCGGCTCTACAGCGCCCCCGCTCGAAGAGGCGTCCTCCTCAGGAAGCCCCCGCATAAGCCCCCAGTACCCGAACGCCGCCCCCGTCCCGAGCACCGCGCAAGTCGCCCACAGCCACTCCGCCCCGAACCGGTCGATCATGAAGCCGGCCATCAGCGGCGCGACCAGCGCGGCCACGGACCAGGACATCGTGTACATGCCCTGGTAGCGCCCGCGCCCGTGCGTGGGGGAGAGCCGTACGACCAGACCGGTCTGGGTCGGCGCGTTGACGATCTCCGCGAGCGTCCACACGCACACCGTCAGCGCGAAGATGCCCACGGACCCGGCGAAGGCGGTGAGCCCGAAGCCGTACCCGGCGACGACCGAGGAGATCACCAACAGCCGCCGCGGGTCCTGGTGTTCGATGAAGCGCGTGACCGGGATCTGCAGAGCCACGATCAGCACACCGTTCACGGCGATCGCGAGGCCGTAGTCGGCGGGCGCGAACCCCGCCTCGCCCATGGCGACCGGCAGCCCCACCGAACCCTGCTGGAAGATCAGCGCCACCAGGAACGACAGCCCCACGACCCCCATGAAACGCCCGTCCCGCAGCACGGTCCCGAGCCCGACCTCCGGCTCGGCGGCCTTCTCCAGAGCCGTCCGCACGGGCCGCGACTCCGGCAGCTTCGCGAAGACGACGATCGCGCACACCATCGTCATGGCGGCCTCGATCAGGAAGCCCGCGCGATAGCTGTACGAGGCGATGAACCCGGCGCCCGCCGACGAGATGGCGAAGCCCAGGTTGATGGCCCAGTAGTTGAGCGAGAAGGCCCGCACACGGTCCTCGGGCCGCACGATGTCCGCCATCATCGCCTGCACGGCGGGCCGGGAGGCGTTGCTGGCCATGCCCACCAGGAAGGCGACGCCGGCGATCGCGAGGGGATGCTCCATGAACCCGAGCAGCGCCACGGAGGCCGCCGTCGACGCCTGCGCGATGAGCAGCGTGGGCCGCCGCCCGAGCCGGTCGGTCATCACCCCCGCCCCGAGCGAGGAGACGACGCCGCCGAGGCCGTGGAGGGCGGCCACGAGACCCGCGTACGAGGCCGAATAGCCCCGCTCCAGGGTCAGATACAGGGCCATGAAGGTGGCGACGAAAGCCCCGAGCCGGTTGACCAGTGTGCTCGTCCACAACCACCAGAAGGCACGGGGAAGCCCCGAGACGCTCTCCTTGACGGCACGTCTCATGGCGGTGAATGGCATTGCTGATCCCCCCGGCTGTAAGTGTCTCTTGCGCTATGCACACATTACAATCCGCCCACCATGGGCCGCCACCCAGTTGACGAGAACCGTCAACTGCCACACCCTCTCCTCCCTCCCCCTCCTCCCTCCGCCTCTCCTCCGCCCGCGCGCGCGAGGGCCGCCGGGGTTCGATTACGCTCAGAGGCATGGCCGACGCACCGTACAAGCTGATCCTCCTCCGCCACGGCGAGAGCGAATGGAACGCGAAGAACCTGTTCACCGGCTGGGTGGACGTCAACCTCAACGAGAAGGGCGAGAAGGAGGCGGTCCGCGGCGGTGAGCTGCTCAAGGACGCCGGCCTGCTCCCCGACGTGGTCCACACGTCGCTCCAGAAGCGCGCGATCCGCACGGCGCAGCTCGCGCTGGAATCGGCCGACCGCCACTGGATCCCCGTACACCGTTCGTGGCGCCTGAACGAGCGCCACTACGGCGCCCTCCAGGGCAAGGACAAGGCCCAGACGCTCGCCGAGTTCGGCGAGGAGCAGTTCATGCTGTGGCGCCGCTCGTACGACACCCCGCCGCCCGCGCTGGACCGCGACGCCGAGTACTCCCAGTTCTCCGACCCGCGCTACGCGACCCTCCCCCCGGAGCTGCGCCCCCGGACGGAGTGCCTGAAGGACGTCGTCGTCCGCATGCTCCCGTACTGGTTCGACGGCATCGTCCCCGACCTCCTGACGGGCAGGACGGTCCTGGTAGCCGCCCACGGCAACAGCCTCCGCGCCCTGGTCAAGCACCTGGACGGCATCTCCGACGAGGACATCGCGGGCCTGAACATCCCGACGGGCATCCCGCTCACCTACGAGCTGGACGCCGAGTTCAAGCCCCTGAACCCGGGCGGCACCTACCTCGACCCGGATGCCGCGAAGGCGGCGATCGAGGCGGTCAAGAACCAGGGCAAGAAGAAGTAGGCCCACCCAAGTAAGCCCCCGACCTGCGCTTTCTGGCAGGACGGGGGCTTCTTGGTGACTCGTCGGCGTCGGCGGCGATGGCCGATGGCGACCTCTCAGGTGTATACGCCGGACCTCTGCACGCGCCGGACCTCACGGACCCCCCGAATCCGAGATCCCCTGAGCCACTTCCCCGACCAGGTCCAGGATCCACTGGCCGAACGCCGTCGGGGCGATCAGTACGCCGAAGACCAGGACGATGACCACCGTCAGTTTTTCGTCGTTGCGGCTCCTGGCCTCGGTGCGTCTGCGGAGGCGCAGGATGATGACGACAGCCAGGAGAACCGCCACGTTGATCGACAGCACCATCGGCCAGGCCCCCTCGGAAGAGAACGTCCCGGCCTTCCTGTCTAGCCTCCAACCCCCGCCCCGGGCCCCCAAGTCGCCCGCACTTGGCAGCAAAGCGCTCATCCGCGGCCGGATCGGCACGTGCGGAGTGCCTATGCCAGCACGGTGCCCATGCCAGCACAGCGCCTATGCAGGGGCGGGCGACCAGGGGCGGGCGACTCAGGAGAGAAACGCCGTCAGCGTGTGAAGTTCAGGTACTTCCACGCCCCATGCGTCGTCGAGTTCACGCTGTCCCCCGACGTCCCGTTCACATACGACGAGCGGATCCGCGCGCGGATGCCCGACTCGCCGGGTGCCCCCAGGCGCACCGCGGACGTGCCGTCGGAGCCGAGCTCGAAGTACTCCGAGCCCGTCGCGTGCCACTTGCGGTCGGGGCCGTAGACCTGGATCTCGAAGCGCTGCTTGCGGTCCTTGTAGTACGTCATCGAAGTGGAGAGCACCGGGTCGGTGTTCTTGTGGAAGTAGTGGTACTTCGTCGAGCCGATCTTGCCCGTCTTGTAGTGCCTGGAGACCGAGCTGGAGATCTTGACCTTGGCGTACGCCGTCGACGTGGCCTTCGCGGAGGCCGACCGCGCGTCTCCGGAGAAGACGGCCGTGACCTTCGTGTCGCGCTTCATGTCGACCGTGGCCGACAGGTTCCCGCGCGAGTTGACGGTGCCCTTCTTCATCAGCTTGTTGGGCTTGTCGGCGCCGTAGGGGTCGGCCCAGATCTCCACGGTGCGGTTCTTGTGCGTCGTACCGAGGTGCGCCGTGAAGGAGACGTCCGCGCCGTAGCCGTAGACCTTGCCGTTCTTGTCGAGCGTGAGCGCGGTCTTCGAGCGCGAGACCTCCACCGTGTCCGACGCCGAGGCCGCCGCGTGCGTGGCGTCACCCGCGTACGCGACCTTGTACGTCACCTTGCCGCCCGCGGGCGGGGTGTCCGTGAAGGAGAAGGAGCCGTCCGCCTTGGTCCTGACCGGGGGCAGCTCCTTGCCGGGGGCGGGCGACTCGACGTCCGTGCGGGTGACCGCCAGGACGGTTCCGGCCGGGAGGCCCGCCCCGGTGAGCTTGCCCTTGACGGTGAGCTGCTTGGCTCGCGGCGCCTTCGCGGGCGCCTCGACCGTCAGCTTGGGCAGGGATTTGGCCGGGTCGGTCAGGACCCGCAGCGAGAAGACGTCGTTGCTGTTGGAGGTGACCGCGAAGAGCCGGCTGCCGTCCGGCGCCCAGGCCAGGCCGCCCTCGGCGAGGGTGTCCGCGCCGCTGCTCTGGCCGGTGTTCGGGAAGTCGTACTCCCGCACCTTGGACCACTGGCCCTGCCGGTAGACGTGCACGTCGGGCCGGTACCAGGAGGAGGTGCCCGCCGCCACGGTGCCGTCGGGGGCGATGTCCACGGCCGCGCCGTAGTCCCCGGAGTCGTAGCGGCCCACGGGGGACAGGTCCTTCGTGGAGTACACCGGGTGGTAGTACGGGGAGCCGCTGGCCGTGACGATCTGCGTGCCGTCGGGCGACACCGCGATGTCGTCAAAGAAGCTGCCCTCGACCGACTTGGAGACCCGCACCTCCGGCTTCGGGCCCGAGACGTCGTACACCGTCAGGGCGTCGCTGCTCGTCGCCTTCTCGCCGGCGACGAGGATGCCCGAGTCGGGGTCGGAGCCCAGCTCGGGAGCGGCGTAGAAGCTCACGTCGCCGTCCTGGTCGAGCGCGACGACCGGCTCCTCCCCGGCGAGGTCGAGCGAGCCGATGCCGCCCGCCGCGGAAGGCCCGTAGCCGAACCAGAGCTTTCCGCTCGCCAGCGCCAGCGTGCGCGGCTTCTCGGCGCCGTCGAGGGCGTAACTGGCGCTCTGGGAGTACGAGGTCGTCTCCACGGAGACGATCCGGTTGAGGCCGGCGACAGCCGCGTACACCTGGCCGGAGTCGGGCGAGAGCGCCAGGCCCTCGACGTCCGGCAGCCCGTCCAGGGTCGCCTTGACGGTGCCCGCGTAGTCCGTGACGACGATCTTGCCGCCCTTGGGGTCGGAGACGTAGACGCGCTGGTGCTTACCGTCCACCAGTACGTCACCGGCCGACCGCACGTCGAGAACCTTGGCGGAGTCCGCCGCCGCCGGGCCGGACGCCACGGCGACCAGCGCCGCCGAGCTGAAGAGGACCGCGAGCGCTGTCGCGGTCGAGATGGTGCGCGTACGCACGGTGATGTGACCCCCCACATGAGTGGCCCGGGCCGTTCGCCCGAGCCGGAATCCCTAGTTCACAGCGCAGGTTATGGCATGTCTGTGACAGTTGTGGAGGAAGTTTCACAAGGTGATCGGCCCGGCGGCGGCCGGCCCGCCTCACGCACACGTGCGCCGTTGATGCGCCCCTGCCCGGCGGCATGCAATGGGAGGTAGGCAGCGCGTCCCGTACGCCTTCGAGGAGGAGACCATGGCCGAGTCCCCCAAGCCCGTAGTCATAGCGATGAACTGCACCTGCGGCCCCGGCTGCCAGTGCGGCTGCCAGTCCGGCGGCGCCTGCCAGTGCGGCGGCGGCTGCGGCTGACGCCCGCGCCCCGACACGGCAGGAACGGGCAGGAACAGACAGCAGGAACAGACAGCAGGAACAGGCAGCAGGAACAGGCAGCAGGAACGGGCAGGAACAGAACAGACCGTGCCCCGCACGACAACCTGACGTCGCGCGGGGCACACACACGTACGGAGCGAATAACGCACCTCGCGGGTGAGAAGGACGCGGAGAGCCCTACGCCCCCTCCACCGCCGCCTACGCCCCCTCCACCGCCGCCGGGCCCGACGCCTGGATCTCGTCCGCGTGCTCGCCCGTCACCAGATAGACGACCCGCTTGGCGACCGACACCGCGTGGTCCGCGAAGCGCTCGTAGTAGCGGCCGAGCAGCGTCACGTCGACGGCCGTCTCGATGCCGTGCTTCCAGCGGTCGTCCATCAGGTGCTGGAAGAGCGTGCGGTGCAGCTGGTCCATCTCGTCGTCGTCCTGCTCCAGCTGGAGCGCGAGGTCGACGTCCTTGGTGATGATGACCTCCGCCGCCTTCGCCATCAGGCGCTGCGCGAGCTGGCCCATCTCCAGGATCGTGGCGTGCAGGTCCCGCGGCACCGCCGAGTCCGGGAAGCGCAGCCGGGCCAACTTGGCGACGTGCTGGGCGAGGTCGCCCGAGCGCTCCAGGTCGGCGCTCATCCGCAGCGAGGTCACGACTATGCGCAGGTCGGTGGCGACCGGCTGCTGCCGCGCGAGCAGGGCTATCGCGCGCGCCTCCAGCTCGTGCTGGAGGTCGTCGACCTTCTGGTCGGCGGCGATCACGCTCTCGGCCAGCTTCAGATCGGCGTCGAGCATGGCCGTCGTGGCGCGGCCGATCGCGGACCCGACCAGGCGGGCCATCTCGACCAGGCTCTCGCCGATCGAGTCAAGTTCCTCGTGGTACGCGTCCCGCATGTGGCTGTCCCTCTCTCGTACGTCTCAGGGGGCTGGCCCCTACGCTGCCACGGTGCGACCCCGACGCGTCCGTTTCCGGCACCCCGAATGAACCGTCCCTGTCATCAAGGTGAACTGTGGGCGACGTAGGACGACATCTCTGATCGTCCCCCGATCGGCCCCCTGCCGCACCCCTCAGAAGAAATGAACCGACGCCGTCTCCTCGGTGAACTCTGGGCGACGAGTGTTCGAGGCCGCACCCGAATGGCTGTGGACGGCACTCACCCGGCGCATAACCTGGAGACATGGACGTGAACGCGGCGGTCGCCGCAGCGGCAGCGATCGCCGGAGTGTGCACCGGCGTCATCGCCATGCTGGCGTTCCGCTGGAGCGAGCGCGACCAGAAACGCCCCACCCGGACCTCCCTGCACACCGACGCCGTCCTGCCACCGGGCGTGGACACCGTCCTCTCCGTGCTGCGCTCCTCCGCCGTCGTCCTCGACGAGGCGGACAGCGTGGTCAAGGCCAGCTCGGCGGCGTACGCGCTCGGACTCGTCCGCGGCGGCAAGCTCGCCGTCGAGCCGATGCTCAAGATGGCCCGCGACACCCGCCGCGACGGGGAGATACGCCAGGTGGAACTGGACCTCCCCCGGCGCGGCACCGGCCGCGGCGAGGCCCTCGCGGTCTCCGCGCGGGTGGCCCCGCTCGGCTCCCGGCTCGTGCTGCTCCTGGTCGAGGACCTCACGGAGGCCCGCCGCATCGAGGCGGTACGCCGCGACTTCGTCGCGAACGTGTCCCACGAGCTGAAGACCCCCGTAGGGGCCCTCAGCCTCCTCTCGGAGGCCGTCATGGACGCCTCCGAGGACCCGGAGGCCGTCGAACGCTTCGCGGGCCGCATGCAGATCGAGGCGACCCGCCTGACCAACCTCGTCCAGGAGCTCATCGACCTCTCCCGGGTCCAGAACGACGACCCCCTGGAGGACGCGGAACCCGTACGGGTCGACGAGCTGGTGGCGGAGGCGATAGACCGCAGCCGTCACCAGGCCTCCCACAAACAGATCACCCTGGCCGCGGGCGGCACCGCCGAACTTCAGATCTGGGGCAACCGCGGCCAGCTCGCGGCGGCGCTCGGCAACCTCGTCGAGAACGCCGTGAACTACAGCCCCGCCCGCACCCGCGTGGGCATAGCCGCCCGCCGGGTCAGCGCACCCGGCGGTGACATGATCGAGGTGGCGGTCACCGACCAGGGCATCGGCATCTCCGACAAGGACAAGGAGCGCATCTTCGAGCGCTTCTACCGCGTCGACCCGGCCCGCTCCCGGGCCACCGGCGGCACGGGCCTCGGCCTCGCCATCGTCAAGCACGTGGCCGCCTCGCACGGCGGGGAGGTCACGGTGTGGAGCTCCGAGGGTCAGGGCTCCACCTTCACCCTGCGGCTGCCGGAGGCGGCCGCGCACCGCGAGCGCGGATCAGGTCACGGCGGCGGACTCGACAACGAGAACACCGGGAACTCCGGGAATACCCGGAACCCCGAGAACACCGCGAACCCCGAGAACGCCGCGACCGACGAGACCACTACGTACGAACCCATCCCTGCCCCGGAGGTCCTTCCGTGACCCGAGTGCTCGTCGTCGAGGACGAGGAATCCTTCAGCGACGCTCTGTCCTACATGCTCCGCAAAGAGGGCTTCGAGGTCGCCATCGCGGCCACCGGCCCGGACGGACTCGACGAATTCGAGCGCAACGGCGCCGACCTCGTCCTGCTCGACCTGATGCTGCCCGGCCTGCCCGGCACCGAGGTCTGCCGCCAGCTGCGCAGCCGCTCCAACGTCCCGGTGATCATGGTCACCGCCAAGGACAGCGAGATCGACAAGGTGGTCGGCCTCGAAATAGGAGCCGACGACTATGTGACCAAGCCCTTCTCGTCCCGCGAACTGGTCGCCCGCATCCGCGCGGTCCTGCGCCGCCGGGGCGAGCCGGAGGAGGTCGCCCCGCAGGCCCTGGAGGCGGGCCCGGTCCGCATGGACGTCGACCGCCACGTGGTCACGGTCTCCGGCTCCAAGGTCGACCTGCCCCTGAAGGAGTTCGACCTCCTGGAGATGCTCCTGCGCAACGCGGGCCGCGTCCTGACCCGCATGCAGCTCATCGACCGCGTCTGGGGCGCGGACTACGTGGGCGACACGAAGACGCTGGATGTCCACGTGAAGCGGCTGCGCGCCAAGATCGAGCCGGACCCGGGGGCCCCGCGCTACCTGGTGACGGTGCGCGGCCTCGGCTACAAGTTCGAGCCGTAGACCGCGAGCGGCCTGACGTGAGGAAGGGCGGGATCCCCGGTGGGGGTCCCGCCCTTCCTCGTAGGACGTGTGTACGTACGTAGATCAGTGCTCGGTGCCGGTACCAGTACCGGTACCAGTACCGGTACCAGTACCGGTACCAGTACCGGGCTCCGTGGAGGCATCATCGGACGCGTGGCCCGACGGCTCCGTGGAGGCGCCCGTGGACGGCGCTTCCGGCTTCCCGGACTTCTCCGGCTCGGCGCCCGGCGCCCGCGGCACCTCGGTCGGGCCCCACTTGGTGAAGTAGCTCTCGGCGGGCACGACGAACGCCTTGAGCTTCACGTCGCCGGTCTTGCTGAAGGCGAAGGTGACCTGCTGGGCGTTGCCGTCCTTGACGGCCTCACGGCCGCCGTCCAGGACGGCCGTGGCGTTGTTCTTGCCGCCGATGACGACGGAGCCGCCGGCCGGGATGGTCAGCGGACCGTTCGCCTTGGAGGCCTTGTCGTCCTTGCCCGGCGTGATCTTGGCCTTCTCGGAGGCGCCGTTGACCCTGATCGACTCCAGGGTCTGGTCGGTCGTGCCTCCGTTGAAGATCGTCGCGGAGACCACGGCCGGGCCCTTGGCCTTCAGGTCCGGCTGGGTGATGACCATGGCGTTCTGGATCTTGATGTCACCGACGGAGGTCGCGGCGTTGTCGGGCTTGACCCCCAACGTCTGGGCGTCGCTGCCGGCGCCGCACGCGGCGAGCGAGGCGAGCGAGAACGCGATGGCGGTGGCGGCGAGGGCGCCGCGTCGAAGGCTGCGGCTCACGGCGGCGGCAACTCCTTGAACGTGGGCGATACGGGACGGGCGGACGGCCGTAAAGCCGTCCTAAGGGTGTGTCAGCGCGCTTAGGTTACCGAGCCGTTCCCACGCCGCCGCACCCGACCCGCCCCTTGGGCCCGCGAGCCTCTTCCCGGGCGGCTCGGCCCGCCCCTCTGTCACGACCACCCCATTGGCCACTCGTCCACCATTCACATAAGCGTCGCCGGGAGTCGGCCGGAACCGTCTTGCGGATTTCCGGTAAGGAATGCGGGCGGCCCGGAGAATTGATCACCGAGCGGCTTGATCAATTCCGGAATCGGGCCGGACGGCGTGCGGTACACCTCTTCGGTCACCGAACGGAGTAGCGGAAGTTCACCGCTTGGAACCGCGCAAACCGGGACGTTCGGCCGCTCGGAGCGCTCTTGAGGGGGACGTAACGCCCCCGTTTCTCCCTCCCCGGAGAGCCGCTCCGACCTGCGAATACCCCGTTCCGGCGGCCCTGCGCAGCACGTTCCTGTTGCTGTTGTCAAGCCCCGAGATATGCCCTGACCTGCGAAAACGCCATTCAGAAGAGGCGATTCTCGTGTTAGGATGGATAGCCACGGAAGGGGTACCTGTCACATGACGTTCAAGGTTGGCGACACCGTGGTCTATCCCCATCACGGGGCCGCGCTGATCGAGGCTATCGAAACTCGCCAGATCAAAGGCGTGGACAAGACCTACTTGGTGCTGAAGGTCGCCCAGGGCGATCTGACGGTGCGTGTGCCAGCGGACAATGCGGAGTTCGTCGGCGTGCGTGATGTGGTCGGTCAGGACGGACTGGACCGGGTCTTCGAAGTACTGCGCGCGCCGTACGCCGAAGAGCCGACGAACTGGTCGCGTCGCTACAAGGCAAATCTTGAGAAGCTCGCGTCCGGCGATGTCATCAAGGTCGCGGAAGTCGTGCGTGACCTGTGGCGTCGCGAGCGTGAGCGTGGACTGTCCGCCGGTGAGAAGCGCATGCTCGCCAAGGCTCGTCAGATCCTGGTGAGTGAGCTCGCCCTCGCGGAGAACACGAACGAGGACAAGGCCGAGGCCCTGCTCGACGAGGTCCTCGCGTCCTGACGCGGACCGTCCGAGGCGCCCGCCTTGGCTGTCTGTCTTCGGCGCGATGGTTTTGACGCAATGATGCCGCGGTGCCCGCTGACCCTTAACCGGAGTCGCCGGGCGCTGCGGCATGTCCGTACCCAGACAGATATTTCCGACAGATATTTCTCGCACCCAGGCATACGTACGTGAGGGCGGCCCCAGGGAGCCGTGTGTGGCGTGCCGGGCTCGGGCAGCTGGCTCGACCAGATGTCACGGAAGGGTCCGGTCAAGATGTCGCGCCCGGCACGGCACGGTGAGGCCATACCCACGTCGGCCGAGCACACAAACCTGAACGGAACCGATGTCTAGCGAATCCCGTACCGCGGTGGTCATTCCCGCGGCAGGACGGGGCGTACGCCTCGGCCCTGGCGCCCCCAAAGCGCTCCGCGCGCTGAACGGCACCCCGATGCTCGTCCACGCGATCCGCGCCATGGCGGAGTCCCGCGCCGTCTCCCTCGTCGTCGTCGTGGCACCCCCGGACGGCGTCCCCGAGGTGAAGACCCTCCTCGACGACCACGCGCTGCCCGAGCGGACCGACTTCCTCGTCGTGCCCGGCGGCGCCTCCCGGCAGGAGTCCGTGCGGGCCGGCCTGGACGTGCTGCCGCCCGGCATCGACATCGTGCTCGTGCACGACGCGGCCCGCCCGCTGGTGCCCGTCGACACGGTCGACGGCGTCATCGAGGCCGTACGCGACGGGGCGCCCGCCGTGGTGCCCGCGCTGCCGCTGTCCGACACCGTCAAGCAGGTCGAGCCCGCGGCGGCGCCCGGCGGGCCCGAGCCCGTCGTGGCCACGCCCGAGCGGGCCCGGCTGCGCGCCGTGCAGACCCCGCAGGGCTTCGACCGCGCCACGCTCGTGCGCGCCCACGAGACCGTCACCGACAACGTCACGGACGACGCCAGCATGGTCGAGCAGCTGGGCCTGCCGGTCGTCGTCGTGCCCGGCCACGAGGAGGCGTTCAAGGTGACGCGGCCCCTCGACCTCGTACTGGCCGAGGCCGTACTCGCCCGCAGGAGGGCCAACGATGGCTTCTGAGACATCCGCGGCCCCCCCGGTCCCGCTGCTGCCGCAGGTCGGCATCGGCACCGACATCCACGCCTTCGAAGAGGGCCGCGAGCTGTGGTGCGCCGGCCTGAAGTGGGAGGACGAGGGGCCCGGCCTCGCCGGGCACTCCGACGCCGACGTCGTCGCGCACGCCGCGTGCAACGCGCTGTTCTCCGCGGCCGGCCTCGGCGACCTCGGCGCGCACTTCGGCACCGGACGCCCCGAGTGGTCCGGCGCCTCGGGTCTCACCCTCCTCGCCGAGGCGGCCCGCATCGTCCGCGACGCCGGCTTCACCGTCGGCAACGTGGCGGTCCAGGTCATCGGCCCCCGCCCGAAGATCGGCAAGCGCCGCGACGAGGCGCAGAAGGTGCTCTCCGACGCCGCGGGCGCGCCGGTCTCGGTCTCCGGGGCCACCACCGACGGCCTCGGCTTCCCCGGCCGGGGCGACGGGCTCGCCGCGGTCGCCACCGCGTTGGTCGTACGTACGTCGCACTGAGGGCGATATCGGGTAGGTGTATGGCTCGTACAGGCGAGGCTCTCGCAGCCGCTGTCCACAAAGGAGTGAAGCCATGTCCGCCGCACTGTCCGACCAGCTCAAAGCCCTCCTCGACGCCCCGTCCTTCATCGTCGTCGCCACCATCCAGCCCGACGGCAGCCCGCAGCTGTCGCCGGTCTGGGTGAAGCGGGACGGCGACGACGTGCTGTTCTCCACGACGGTCGGCCGCCGCAAGGAGAAGAACCTGCGCCGCGACCCGCGCGTGACGGTGCTGCTCCAGCCGTTCGACGCTCCTTATACGTACGCGGAGATCCGCGGCACGGCGGAGATGACGACGGAGGGCGGCCAGGAGCTGATCGACGAGCTGTCGCTGAAGTACACGGGCCAGAAGTACGCGGAGTTCAACCCGGCGTCGAAGGACGACTCCGAGCGGGTCGTGGTGCGGGTGTCGGCGCGGAAGGTGGTCGGCAGGGTCTGAGAGGCGCCCACACGTCACGGTTGCGTGTCCGGTGACGGAAGGGGGCGTGGGGCACTGTCCCGCGCCCACTACCCTGGAGTGGTGACGATTCGCCTGTACGACACCAGCGCCCGGCAGATCCGTGACTTCAGCCCCCTCCACGAAGGCTGTGTCTCGATCTACCTCTGCGGTGCCACGGTGCAGGCGGCCCCGCACATCGGGCACATCAGGTCCGGCCTGAACTTCGACATCATGCGCCGCTGGTTCACCTACCGCGGCTACGACGTGACGTTCGTGCGCAACGTGACCGACATCGACGACAAGATCATCAAGAAGTCGGCCGAGCAGGGCCGCCCCTGGTGGTCGATCGGGTACGAGAACGAGCGCGCCTTCAACAGCGGGTACGACGCGCTCGGCTGCCTCCCGCCCACCTACGAGCCGCGCGCCACCGGCCACATCACCGAGATGGTCGAGATGATGCGCGCGCTCATCGAGCGCGGCCACGCCTACGAGGCCGACGGCAGTGTCTACTTCGACGTGCGGTCCTGGCCCGACTACCTGGAGCTCTCCAACCAGGACATCGACGACCTGCGCCAGCCCGACGAGGGCGTCGCGGGCAAGCGCGACCCCCGCGACTTCGCCATGTGGAAGGCCGTCAAGCCCGGCGAGCCCGCCTGGGAGACGCCGTTCGGCCGCGGCCGTCCCGGCTGGCACCTGGAGTGCTCGGCGATGGCCCACAAGTACCTGGGCGGCGAGTTCGACATCCACGGCGGCGGGATCGACCTGATCTTCCCGCACCACGAGAACGAGATCGCCCAGGCCAAGGCCTTCGGCGACGCGTTCGCGCGCTACTGGGCGCACAACGGCTGGGTCACCATGAGCGGCGAGAAGATGTCGAAGTCCCTCGGGAACTCGGTCCTCGTCAGCGAGATGGTCAAGCAGTGGCGCCCGATCGTGCTCCGCTACTACCTGGGCACCCCGCACTACCGCTCGATGATCGAGTACAGCGAGGAGGCCCTGCGCGAGGCCGAGTCCGCGTTCGCCCGCATCGAGGGCTTCGTGCAGCGCGTGGTGGAGAAGGCCGGCGGGGTCGTCGAGCCCGCCGGCCAGGTGCCGCCCGCCTTCGCCGACGCCATGGACGACGACATGGGCGTCCCGCAGGCGCTCGCCATCGTGCACACCACGGTCCGCCAGGGCAACAGCGCGCTGGCCGCCGACGACAAGGAAGCCGCCGTGGCGCGCCTCGCCGAGGTGCGGGCCATGCTCGGCGTCCTCGGCCTCGACCCGCTCGACCCGCACTGGGCCGGCGGCGAGAGCGACCGGGGAGAAGACCTGCACGGCGCCGTGGACACCCTCGTCCGCATGGTCCTGGACCAGCGCGAGGCCGCCCGCGGCCGCAAGGACTGGGCCACCGCCGACGCCATCCGCGACCAGCTCAACCAGTCGGGCCTCGTCATCGAGGACAGTCCGGCCGGTCCGCGCTGGACGCTCGGTCCGCGCTAGCACCCGCTGATGTGCCGCCCGGCGTTGTGGGCGGCACACTTCATAGACGTACACCTTCGCGCGTACGGACGTACGCGCACACGCATCACAACAGACAGGTAGGTCATGGCCGCTAACAACCGCCGCATGTCCGGCAAGAAAGGCGCACAGGTCGGCAGCGGCGGAAACCGGCGCCGCGGCCTTGAGGGCAAGGGTCCGACGCCGCCCGCCGAGGCGCGCAAGGGGCATGTGAAGAACCGCGTCGCCACCGCCAAGGCCAAGAAGGCCGTCGGCCGCCGTCCCGCGCCGAAGGGGCGCGGCGGCAAGTCGTCCTCCGAGATGGTCGTCGGCCGCAACCCGGTCTTCGAGGCGCTGCGCGACGGCGTGCCCGCCACCATGCTCTACGTCCAGCAGTTCATCGACAACGACGAGCGGGTCCGCGAGGCGCTCCAGCTCGCGGCCGAGCGCGGCGGCATCCACCTCATGGAGGCGCCGCGCCCCGAGCTGGACCGCATGACGAACGGCCTCAACCACCAGGGCCTCGTCCTCCAGGTCCCGCCGTACGAGTACGCGCACGCCGAGGACCTCGCCGCCGCCGCGTACGACGCCCGGGAGGACCCGCTGATCGTCGCGCTCGACGGCGTGACGGACCCGCGCAACCTCGGCGCGATCGTCCGCTCCGTCACGGCGTTCGGCGGTCACGGCGTCCTCGTGCCCGAGCGGCGCGCCGCCGGTATGACGGCCGGCGCCTGGAAGACGTCGGCCGGCACGGCCGCGCGTACGCCGGTCGCCCGCTGCACGAACCTGACGCGCGCCCTGGAGGCGTACAAGAAGGCGGGCATCGCCGTCGTCGGCCTCGCCGCGGACGGCGAGCACGAGGTCGGTGACCTCGAGGCGCTCAGCGGCCCGGTCGTCATCGTCGTCGGCAGCGAGGGCAAGGGCCTGTCCCGCCTCGTCGGTGACACCTGCGACTACCGGGTGCGGATCTCCATGCCCGGTGGTGCGGAGTCGCTGAACGCGGGCGTCGCGGCCGGTGTGGTGCTCTACGAGGCCGCGCGGCGCCGCGCGCAGGTGTAGTCGGGCGTACTGATGTCCGGGCCGTGTGGTCTCTTGACGGGGATCTCTTGACGCGGTCCGGACATTTGCGCGTGGTCAAGGCAGTGTCCTAAACAGACATCACTCGGTTAGATGAGTGTGGACACCAGAACACCCCGCACGCCCACGGGGGGAAGCCCGTCAGGCTTCGACGAAGCTCCCGCGCTGAGCATGGTGAAGGTGCCGAGCGACCCGGCGCAGGTCATCGTCGCGCACGCGAGCTTCCGCGTGCAGCTCCCCGCCGGTGGGCGCATTCAATCCCCGCGTATCGCACGGCACTTGGGCCTCCCCGAGGCGACGGCGCGCATCCCCGCCGCGGGGCCGGCCGTCAAGCGCCGCGCGCCCCTCGTCTGGAGCGGGAAGTCCGAGCCGGGCGACCCCGGCGCGACCGGACTGCTGCAAGCCGTACGCGGCAGCGGCGTGCGCCGTTCGGCCGAAGAGGCAGGGCCCTACGACGACGGGGGTGCCACCCAGGTCATTCCGCGCATCGACCTCGACGACGGCCCCGGGACCACCGGGGCGCCCGCCGTCACCGGCCCGCGCGGCCCCGCCCCCCAGACCCAGCTGCTGCCGCAGATGCGGATGCCCAGCAGCGACTACGACGAGCGCCTCGCCCACGAGACCGAGGAGCTCCAGGCGTACGAGGCGTACGAGCCGTACGAGGGCGACGACGAGGAGCAGGCCGAGGAGCGCAGGCGCCGCCACGGCAATGACCCGGTCCGGCACGCCTATTACCCCGGGCGCCGGATGAACCTCGGCGTCGTCCTCCTCCCGCTCCGCGTCTTCCTCGGCTTCATCTCCATCTACGCCGGCATGGGCAAGCTCTGCGACCCCGTCTACTTCGACGGCGGAGAGCGCGGCTCCATGGTCAAGTGGCTCAACTCGCTGCACCCGTGGGCGCTCGCCGAACCGCTGCGCGACTTCGCCCTCCAGCACCCGGTGGGCGCCGGGCTCAGCATCGCCTTCCTCCAGGTCATCGTCGGCGTCCTGACGGTGCTCGGGCTCTGGCAGCGGGTCGCCGCCTCCGTGGGTGTGCTGCTCTCCGCCGCGCTCATCGTCACCGTCAGCTGGAAGACCGTCCCCGCCTACGACGCGCCGGACATCATCTACCTCGCCGCCTGGTCGCCGCTGATCATCGCGGGCGCCCCCGTCTACTCCGTCGACGGACGCCTCGCCGGAGAGGCCTGGCGCAGGCTCGGGCCGCGCGCCGACATCTGGCAGCTGCGGCGGCGCGTGCTGCGGCGCGGCGGTCTGGTCGGCGCGGTCGCGATCGGCGTCACGCTGCTCCTCGGCTCGCTGCTCGGCGGCGCGGTGCGGGACGCGGACCGGGTCACCGTGCCCGGCCCCGGCGAGGCGCCGCGCAATGAACTGCCGGGCTCCCCGCTCCCCGGGGACCCCGCGAAGAAGCGGCAGGAGCGGAAGTCGCAGAGCCCCTCCTCCTCCGGCTCCCCGACGCAGAGCAGCTCGGCGAGGCCCTCACCGGGCGCCACGGCTCCGGGCGCGGCCCCCGAGACGGGTACGGCCGGTTCCATCCAGCAGCCGAGCCAGACGCAGGGCAGCAGCACGGCGGGCCAGGCTCCGCCGCAGCAGCCCGCGCCCCAGCGGCAGCAGCAACAGCAGCAGCCGCCGCCGGCCTCGACCGGGGGACCGTCGTCCACCGGAGGCGGCTCGGGCGGCAGCACGGGCGGTGCCGGTGGCTCGGGCGGCTCCGGTGGCACCGGGGGCGAGGAGCCCGGCGGGCTGCTGGGCGGCGTCCTCGGCCGCTGACCCCGTGGTGGTACGCCGAAGGGGCCCCGCACAGCGCAGGTGCGGGGCCCCTTCGACGTACGCAGGGTCTCAACGGGCCTGGGCGGCCAGTTCCTTGGCGGCCTCGGTGAGGTCCTTCGCCGTGTCGATCGCGCGCCAGTAGGCGCCCTGCGGCAGCGGGAAGCCCGCCAGGCGCTTCTCGCGGGCGAGGCGCGGGAACGTGGTGCGCTCGTGGTCACCGAGGTCCGGCAGGAGCGCGGTGAAGGACGAGGAGAAGACGTACACGCCCGCGTTGATGAGGTACGGCGACGGCGGGGCCTCGATGAAGTCCGTGATGTGGCCGAAGGTGTCCGTCTCGACGGCGCCCCACGGGATGCGGGGGCGGGCCAGGGCGAGGGTCGCGGTGGCGTCGCGCTCGGCGTGGAAGGCCGCCATGTCGCGCAGCGAGAAGCGGGTCCAGATGTCGCCGTTCGTCGCGTACCAGGGGCGGTCCGCGTGGGGGAGGTGGCGGGCGGCGTGCTTGAGGCCGCCGCCGCGGCCGAGCGGTTCCTTCTCGACGACCGTGGTGACGTTCAGCGGGAGGTCGGCGGAGTCCAGCCACTCCTGGAGGACTTCGGCGAGGTGGCCGCAGGAGATGACGGCGTCCGTCACGCCTTCCGCGGCCAGCCAGGCAAGCTGATGGCCGATGATCGGGGTCCCCGTGCCGGGGATCTCGACCATCGGCTTGGGCCGGTCGTCGGTGTAGGGCCGGAGGCGGGAGCCCTGGCCTCCGGCCAGGACTACGGCCTGCGTGGGGTTCAGCGTGGTCATGCCGGAAACCCTACGCGGCGGTCCGGCCGGGTCGTCTCAGCGGTTCTGGTGGGCCGCCACTCCCGTCGCGAAGGACGTGTCGCACACGGGCCTGGCGTACGACTGGGCGCGCGTCGGGCCGTACTTCTCCACGGCGGCGCGGCCGAGGGCCTTGGCGATGGCCACGCAGTGCCGGGCGAGCGACGGGTGACGGTCCACCTCCTGCTGGAGGTGGGTGAGCGCGATGCCGGGGTTCTTCTCCTGGAGGTCCAGGAGGAGCCGGTCGCGCAGGATGTCCTGCGGGGCGCGGGACTTGGCCGGTACGGAGAGGTTGTCGGCGGATGCGGTGAGCATCGAGTCCGAGGAGCTTCCCGACCAGTTGACGCTGGTGACCGCGAGGGTCCCGGAGAGCACCAGCATCACGGGCAGGACGAGAGCGAGCGTGCGGCCGATGCGGCGGGCGGGGCCCCGGTGGGCTCGGCGCGACTTCTGGGTGTAGTTGGCGGAGTGCGTCACGCGTGAGAGCGTAGCGCTAGGTGATGATTTGGCGACATTTAGTCACCCGGTCGAGGGATGGCGAAGCGGGTTGCCCTGGCGCGGTGTTGACGCGGCTCGTTCGAAATGACCGGTCTGCCGGGGTATTTGTCGACAGCGCGCCGTGTCCGCGGATACGCCGAGGGGCCCCGCACCGGAGAAGTGCGGGGCCCCTGTCGATCAGTCGGCGTCAGTCGGCTCAGTCGGTGAGCCGCTCGCCCGTCGACGTCGAGAAGACGTGGGTCTCACCCGGGCGCGGCACGACGTGCAGCTGGCTGCCCTTCTCCGGGACCCGGCGGCCGTTCACACGGACGACGAGGTCCTTGTGCTCGCCGTTGACCTCGGCGGAGCCGTAGACGTAGCCGTCGGCGCCGAGCTCCTCGACGACGTTCACGGAGACGGCGAGGCCGGCCGGGGCGTCCTCGGTCGCCTTGGAGAGGGACGTCGCGGCGGCGCCGTCTTGCTCGACGATGTCGAAGTGCTCCGGGCGGACGCCGACGGTGACCGTGCGGTCGCCGCGGTCGGCGGCGGCGCTCAGGGCCTCGCGGCTGACCGGCACCACGGAGTTGCCGAACTTCACGCCACCGTCGGTGATCGGGACCTCGACGAGGTTCATGGCGGGGGAGCCGATGAAGCCCGCGACGAAGAGGTTCACCGGACGGTCGTACATGTTGCGGGGGCTGTCCACCTGCTGGAGCAGACCGTCCTTGAGCACGGCCACGCGGTCGCCCATGGTCATGGCCTCGACCTGGTCGTGCGTGACGTACACCGTGGTGATGCCGAGGCGGCGCTGGAGGCTGGCGATCTGCGTACGCGTCGACACGCGCAGCTTGGCGTCGAGGTTGGAGAGCGGCTCGTCCATGAGGAACACCTGCGGCTCACGCACGATGGCGCGGCCCATGGCGACACGCTGGCGCTGACCGCCGGAGAGCGCCTTGGGCTTGCGGCCCAGGTACTCGGTGAGGTCCAGGATCTTCGCCGCGTCCTCGACCTTCTGGCGGATCTCGGCCTTGTTGACGCCGGCGATCTTCAGGGCGAAGCCCATGTTGTCGGCGACGGTCATATGCGGGTACAGCGCGTAGTTCTGGAACACCATGGCGATGTCCCGGTCCTTCGGCGGCAGATGCGTGACGTCGCGGTCACCGATGCGGATGGCACCGGCGTTCACGTCCTCCAGCCCCGCGAGCATCCGGAGCGAGGTGGACTTGCCGCAGCCGGACGGGCCGACGAGTACGAGGAACTCGCCGTCCTCGATCTCGATGTCGAGGCCGTCGACGGCGGGCTTGTCGCCACCCGGGTAAGTGCGGGTCGCCTTGTCGAACGTAACAGTGGCCATGGTGAGGGCCCCCTTCACCGGCAGGAACGTGCCGGACGATCCGAGTAGAGGGAGTGGTGTAGTCCACCTGAGTGAACTGCTCGTGACCGTACCCCGGAGGTCCGGGGTCTGTCAGTAGTCGGGGCGGGCCGGCCTTCGCGGAAATTTTCGACGGGTGCGGGACCTCGTTGGTTACACTGCACGGGCACGGCCACATGCATGTGCGGTCCGGTGCATGCCTCCTTAGCTCAGCTGGTCAGAGCGCCGCTCTTGTAAAGCGAAGGTCGTCGGTTCGAATCCGACAGGGGGCTCCGCGAGACGAAGGCCCAGGTCACCTGAGAGGTGGCCTGGGCCTTTCGCCTTTGTGCGTCGTCCGTGGTGTCGCGCGCTCAGTGCCGTCCCGCCACCCGGTCCGCCAGTCGGGCCAGGCGGGAGGAGTTCGTGGTGTGGGTGGTCTGTTCGCGGCGGTCGGCTGCGTGGTACGTGGCGTACATGCCGTGGACGCCGAGCCAGCGGAAGGGTTCCGGTTCCCATTTGCGGACCTTGTGGTTGGCCCAGGGGAGGGTGGTGAGGTCCGTGGGCCCCGCTTGGCCCGAGTCCTGTTGGAGCAGGTCGCGCAGGGTGCGGGCGGCGAGGTTGGCGGTGGCGACGCCTGAGCCGACGTAGCCGCCGGCCCAGCCGAGGCCGGTCGCGCGGTCCAGGGTGACCGTCGCGCACCAGTCGCGCGGGACGCCGAGGACGCCGGACCAGGCGTGGGCCACGCGGACTCCGGCGAGCTGGGGGAAGAAGCGGGTCAGGACGGTGTGGAGCGCCTCGATCGTGGGCTGCTGGGTGCGGCCGTCGTTGTCCGTCTTCGAGCCGTAGCGGTAGGGGACGCCCCGGCCGCCGAGCGCGATGCGGTCGTCGGCGGTGCGCTGGGCGTACATGTACGCGTGGGCCATGTCGCCGAGGGTTTCGCGGCCCTCCCAGCCGATGGACTCCCACTGGACGGGAGACAGGGGTTCCGTCGCGATCATCGAGGAGTTCATGGGGAGCCAGGTGCGGCGCTGGCCCTTGAGGGAGGCCGTGAAGCCCTCCGTGCAGCGCAGGACGTAGGGGGCGCGGACGGTGCCGTACGGGGTGATCGCGTGCTTCGGTCTGATCTCCGTGACCGGCGTCGACTCGTGGATCGTGACGCCGAGGGCCTCCACGGTCTCCGCCAGGCCCTTGACCAGTTTCGCCGGGTGCAGGCGCGCGCCGTGCGGGGTCCAGGTGGAGCCGACGGCTCCGGCGACGCGGACGCGCTCGGCGGTCTCGCGGGCGCCGTGCAGGGTGCGGTCCTTCTCGCCGTAGGAGAGTTCGGTCGCGTGGAAGGACTTGAGGCGCGCCAACTGGGCGGGGGTGTAGGCGATCTCCAGGACGCCGCCCTGGTGGATGTCCGCCTCGATGGACTCCTCGGCGGCGGCGCGGATCACCTCGTCGACGGTCTCGTTCATGGCCCGCTGGAGGCGGACCGCGGCCTCGTGGCCGTGCAGCTTGGCGTAGCGGTCGCGGCCCGCGATGCCGTTGTAGAGCCAGCCGCCGTTGCGGCCGGAGGCGCCGTAGCCGCAGAACTTCTGCTCCAGGACGGTGATGCGGAGGAAGGGGGCGGCCTTCTTGAGGTAGTACGCGGTCCACAGGCCGGTGTAGCCGCCGCCGACGACGCAGACGTCCGCCGTGGCGTCGGAGGTCAGGGGTTCGCGCGCCGCGGGCAGGCCGTCGTCCGCGTACCAGAACGATATGCCGCCGTTGACGGTGCCGGTCGAGGGGTCCGTGTTGGTCGTGCTGCTGCTCATGGGCGGACGTTACTGCGCAGGTGGGGGCGGTGGGGAGGTCATGTTCCGATACTTTGGGCGCAACTCGAACTGGCGCTGGGACTGGAACTGGAATCCGGGACCTGTCCGAAACTTGGAGGATCAACTCATGGCCGTACACAAGGCCGGGCGCAAGGCCGGGCGCGTCGCCACCGCGGTGGCCGCCGCGGCGCTGATCGGGGTGGCCGCGTCCGCCTGTGGTCCCGACGGTGGCGACAACGGCGGTGGCAAGGGCGGTGACGCCGGGAAGTCGTCGTCTGCCGCGCCCGAGTCGACGGGGCCGGAGTCCGATGCTCCTGGCGCTCCCGAGGCGAAGGCTCCGTCGGCGTCCAGCGCCCGGCTCGCCAAGGTGCCCGCCTCCGTGAAGGGCGGTGTGATCACCGTCGGCGATCCGAAGGCCCGGCACACGGTCAAGGTGTACGAGGACTCACGCTGCCCGTTCTGCAAGAAGTTCGAGGAGGGCGGGGCGCAGGCCCTGGTCGAGCCGGTGGCCGACGGCAAGGTCAAGGTCGAGTACGTGATCGCCTCGTTCCTCGACAGGAACCTGGGCGGCAGCGGCTCCGTGAACGCGGCGAACGCGCTGCGGGCGTCGGTGGACGCGGGCAAGTTCCCGCAGTTCCACGCCGCCGTCTTCGCCAACCAGCCCGAGGAGGAGTCGGACGACGCCTACACCCCGGCCTTCCTGCTGAAGATCGCCGACAAGGTCGACGGGCTGCGAGGCGGCGCCTTCGACAAGGCGGTGACCAAGGGGACGTACAAGAAGTGGGTCGGCGAGGCGATGACGACCTTCGGCGACGACGGGATCCGGGGCACGCCCACCGTCCTCGTCGACGGTGAGAAGCCGGCGGGTGATTCGCTCTACGACCAGGGGGCGTTCGCCAAGGAGCTCAAGTCGGCCGGGATCTCCTGACGCGGGAACCCCTGGGCGCGCGGCTCCGGAACGCGCGCCTTCACCGACGTACCGCCTACGCGCGTACGGGAGTTCGTCGAGCGGTGGGATCTGACGCGCGAGCGGTGCGGGGGCGCGGTGCGCGAGGTCATGGGCGAGGCCGATGGCGTTTCCCGGGCTCGACCGGGAGCGGGTGCGCGCCTGGACGCTCGGGCGGCTGCTGCTGGGGCGTCGAGGCGCCGCCAGAGAGGTGTTGCTCGGCTGGTGAGACGGCGTTGACCTCGGCGGGCCGCCGCTGGCTAGCCTGCCCCCATGATTCGTACCGCCACACCCGCCGACATCCCCGTCATCCACGCCTTGGTGCGCGACCTCGCCACGTACGAGAAGGCGCCCGACGAGGCCAAGGCCACCGAGGAGCAGCTGCACGAGGCGCTCTTCGGGGAGCGGCCCGCCGCGTTCGCGCACATCGCGCAGGACGACGCGAGCGGCGACGTGGTGGGCTTCTCGCTGTGGTTCCTCAACTTCTCGACGTGGCGGGGCGTGCACGGGATCTACCTGGAGGACCTGTACGTACGTCCCGAGGCGCGCGGCGGCGGGCACGGCAAGGCGCTCCTCACCGAGCTCGCCCGCATCTGCGTGGAGCGCGGTTACGAGCGACTGGAGTGGTCCGTCCTCGACTGGAACGAACCCTCCATCAACTTCTACAAGTCGCTCGGCGCGCGGCCGCAGGACGAGTGGACCGTGTACCGGCTGACCGACGAGGCCCTCACCGAGCTGGGCTCACCGCGGGCCGCCGGGGCCTAGGCCGGGGGCGGCCTAGAACTCGTCCACGGTGTGCGGCAGTCGGGCGGTGCGCAGCGCCGCGTCCAGCGCCGACGCCGTGCCCGGGGTGTGCTCCTGGGCGAGGCCCGCGCCGACCAGGGCGGCGATCGTCGTCCCGCCGAGGTAGGCGGCGGCCAGGTCGCGCACGTCGAGGGTGAGATCGGCCGGAACCGGGCGCTCCGTCCCCTCGTACCTGTCCTCGTACCCCTCGTACCCCTCGTACCCTTCGTACTCCTCGCACCTCTCGTACGTACAGCCTTCGGGGGACGCCGTCAGGCGGTGGCGGCCCGCGTTGGCGGGGAGGCGGTCGTCGCGCACGTCGAGGACCACGTCCACCGGAGCCGCCCAGGAGCGGGCGGTCAGCGCGGCGCGTACGTCGATGAGGCGGACCCACAGCGCCGGGAACTGCCCGGTGATCCGCACCTGGTCGCGGTCGGCGGCGAAGAGCAGCAGCGGATCGTCGAGGGGGCGGCCCCAGGCACGGACGACGCCCGTCAGGTCGATCGAGGCGAGGTAGCGCCACAGGGCGGCCGCGGCGGCCGGAGTGTCCGCCTCCAGGTCGTCCAGGCGGACCAGGCCGGGGGCGTCGTCGCGGGTCTTGGTGCGGTAGATGGCGTACCCGGCGATGGGGCGGATGGGGCTGGTAGGGCTGCTGGGGGTGGTGGAGCCGGGGGAGCCAGCGGGGTCTCCGGGGGCTTCGAGGGTGACGATGCGGGGCGGGGACAACTCGTCGTCCTCCTCGTCCTCCTTCACCATCCACTCCTCGCGCCACCACGCCTCCGTACGGACGAGGCGGCCGGCGCGCTCGGTGCGGGTGCGGGCGTAATACGGACCGAGCACGTCCGGGGCGTCGGCCGGGTCGACCAGGCGCAGCGGGCGGTCGTCGGGTGTGATGCGCAGGGCCAGCGGGCGGCGGGAGTCGACCTCCACGGTGTTGCCGTGCGTGGCGGGGCCGAAGCCGAACCTGCCGTAGATGGCGTCCTCGGACGCCCACAGGGCGGCGATCGGCGCGCCGTCGGCCGCGCCTCTGCCGAACAGCTCCGCGATCATCCCGGAGAGCACACCGCGCCGCCGGTGCGTCGGCGCCACGGAGACGAACGTCAAGGAGGGGCAGGGCACTTCGCCGCCGGGGACCGAGACCGTGAAGGGGAACGCCGCGAGGAAGCCGACGAGTTCGTCACCGTCGTACGCGCCGATGCGGGTGCAGCCGAGCAGCAGGTCGTGGTGGTGCTTGCGCTTCTCGTCCTCCGGACTCTCGTGGAAGACGAGGTACGCGAGGGACAGCGCGCGGTCGATCTCCGTCTCGGGGACGTCGCGGAACTGGATGGAGCGCTGGGCGAGGGGCTGGACGGGTTCCATATCCATATAACGGACGGTAGTTCCCGGATGCGGTGTGGGCAGCTGGATTTCGGCCCCGGCGGGTGGCGGAAGGGGGAGCGTGGGGGCGTCAGGGGCGTCAGGGAGTGAGGACCACCTTGCCCATCGTGCCGCGGGTCTCCAGCGCGCGGTGCGCCGCCGCCGCCTCGGCCAGGGGGTAGCGCTGCACGGCCGGGGTGAAGTGGCCCGTCGCCGCCTCGGTGAGGGCGGCGAGCTCCAGGGTGCGGACCGGGTTGTCGCCGCCGGCCTTCCGCATCATCGCCGGTCCGAGGACATTGACCTGCGTGATGCCGCGCGCGGCCAGCTCCTCCTCGCTGAACGTCAGCGCCTCGCCGTCGCGCAGGCCATCGCCGGACCAGCCGAAGACGACGTGCACGCCGCCGGGCCCGAGCAGGCCGACCGCGGCCAGTCCCGCCTCGCCGCCCACGCCGTCGAAGACGACGGTCGCGGGGCGGCCGTCGAGCTCCTCCTTCAGATACGTACGTACGTCCTCGGGCCAGGCCGGGTTCTTGTAGTCCACGGCGAGGTCGGCGCCGTTCGCGCGGACGCGTGCCGTCTTCTCGGGGCCGCCCGCCAGACCGATGACGGTGGCGCCCCTGTGCTTGGCGTACTGAGTGAGGAGAGTGCCGATGCCGCCCGCCGCGGCGGGGATGACGGCCACCGAGTCGGGCGTCAGCTCCGCGAACTGCAGGATCCCCATCGTCGTACGTCCCGTGCCGATGAGGGCGACCGCCTCGGCGAAGTCCAGGTCGGCGGGGAGTTCGTGGAGGCGGGAGGCATCGGTGACGGTCTGCTCGGCGTAGCCGCCGGGGGCGAAGCCGATGTGGGCGACGACGCGCTTGCCGAGCAGGCCCGGGTCGGCGCCGTCGCCCACCTTGTCGACCGTGCCCGCCACTTCGCGGCCCGGGATGGTCGGCAGGGCGGGCAGTTCGGGCAGCGGGCCCTGCATGCCTTCGCGGATCGCGGTGTCCAGGAGGTGCACGCCGGCCGCGGCAACGGTGACGCGGACCTGGCCCGCGGCCGGTTCGGGGGCGGCCGTCTCCTCGTATACGAGGTTCTCGGCGGGGCCGAAGGTGTGGAGGCGGATGGCGTGCATGGTGGCACTGGCCTGCATGGTGGGCTCCTTGGGTGGGTCGTGCGGGCCCAGCCGGTCGGGGATGCCGGTGGCTGTGGACCCCCACCTTTCAACCTGAAGCGGACTTGAGGTCAAGCCTCGCAAGCCTCGACCTGGTCAGCGCCAACGTCACCGCCTCCACCGCGCTGTTGAACGACACCTCCGACAGCAGGCCCGGCGCCGCGACCTGGTCGCCCGCGAGGTAGACGCCGTGGCCGCGGTCGATCGAGGGGCGGTCGCGCCAGGTGGTGCCGGGGTGGTCGAGCGCGCCCGTACGGCCGTTCGCCACCGAGGCGCGGCGCCAGGTCAGGCGCTCCCGCCAGTGGGGGAAGCCGAGGTCGAGCAGGTGCTCGGCGCGGGTGACGCCGGCCGCCTTCGTCTCGTCGGGGGAGAGGGGGATCTGGGCCTGGACGAGCTGCTCGCCCTCGGGGGCCAGTGTGCGGTCCTGGGCGGTGAAACGCTCGACCCAGCCCGTCCGGTCCAGGTCGGAGACGGCAAAGGCATCGCCCTTGCGGGAGCGGACCGCCACGTCGACGAGTGCGGTGCGGCCGCTCTCCCAGCGCAGGGAATCGCCGCCGCCGAGGAGGCGGCGGGCCGCGTCGAGCGACGTCGCCACGACGATCGGGCCGTTCTGCGGTACGTCGGCGAGGCTGTCGACGCGGGCCAGCGTCTCCACGCGTACGCCCAGGTTCCAGGCGAGCGCCGCCATGCGGTCGATGACCGAGGCCCAGCCGCCGCGCGGATAGTGCGCCTCCGGAGGCAGCTTCGTCGCGCGACGCAGGCGCTCCTGGACGAAGCGGGCGGAGAGCGAACCGGGGTCGTGGTGGAACGTGGCCACGGCGACGTAGTGCGCGGCGGCGCGCGCGCCCTCCTCGCCGACCTGGCCGGTGGCCCACGTGGTGAAGTCCTGGTCCACCGGCGCCTGCTCGCTCCTGCGGCGCAGCAGCTTGAGCATGGCGAGGGGCGGCATGCGGTGCAGCGTGCCGTGGTGGTGGAGGCGGAGCCGGGCGCCTTCGAGGGGCGGGAGGGGCGCCAGCGGGCCGATGAGGTCGCGCTGCTTGAGCCAGGTCCAGTGGGGGCCGCCGTTGTAGAGGGCGTGCGGGCCCTCGTTCGTCTTGTACGGACCTTCGGCGGTGCGGGCGCGGCCGCCGAGGGTGTGGTGGGACTCGTGCAGGGTCACGCGGGCACCGGCCTCGGCGGCGGTGATGGCGGCGGTGAGGCCGGTGATGCCGCCGCCGATGATGGTCAGGGGGGTGGGGGTGTGGGTGGGATGTGGGCGTGGGCTGTGGGTGTCGTGGGGCATTTATCGGGCTCCCTCTGTGGGTGCTTGGGGATGGGGCCTCTGTCTCCTCGACGCGTGGGGGAGGGCCGGATGTGACATCGGGGCGTTGTCAGTGGCGGCGGGCACGATGGGGGCATGGTTGAGAAGGCGAAGGCTGTGGGTGTGGTCAAGGCGGCTCGGCGGGCCGAGGTGCGGCTGCCGCCGCTGCGGCCCTTCGAGGGAGGGGAGCTGGAGCCCGACGGGGACTACGACGGGGTGGAGTTCAGCGGCCTCGACCTCGGCGGTCAGGACGGTGGCGGCGCGCTCTTCATGGACTGCGCGCTGGTGAGGTGCGGGGTCGGGGAGACCCGGCTGACCCGGGCACGGTTCGTCGACTCCGTGCTCAGCGAGTTGCGGGGAGTGGGGACCGATCTCGCGGAGGCGTCGCTGCGGGACGTGGAGGTCGTCGACGCCCGGCTCGGTGGCGTGCAGTTGCACGGCGGTGTGCTGGAACGGGTCGTGGTGCGGGGCGGGAAGATCGACTACCTGAACCTGCGGAAGGCGCGGCTGCGGGATGTGATCTTCGAGGAGTGCGTGCTGGTGGAGCCGGACTTCGGGAACGCGACCCTGGAGCGGGTGGAGTTCCGGGACTGTGTGCTGCGGGGCGTCGACTTCAGCGGGGTGCGGATGAAGGACGTCGATCTCCGGGCGGCGGGGCAGTTGGAGATCGCGCGGGGTGTGGGGGCGATGGCCGGGGCGGTCATCAGCCCTGGGCAGCTGATTGAGCTGGCGGGAGGATTCGCGGCGGAGGTGGGCGTACGAGTGGCTGGCCCCGGGGCCTAGGGCGGGCGCGCCGGGGTGGAAGGGGTTAGGGGGAGGTGCGGGGGAAGCGGGACTGGAGGGACCAGAGCGTGGGGTTGTCCGCGAGGGAGTCGTGGAGGTCGGTGAGGTCCGCGATGAGGTCGTGGAGGAAGTCACGGGCCTCGCGCCGCAGCTCCGCGTGGGAGAAGCTCAGCGGCGGCTCCTCGGGATCCATCCAGTCCGCCTCGATGTCCACCCAGCCGAAGCGCCGGGCGAACAGCATCCGGTCCGTCGACTCCGTGAAGTCGAGCTCCGCGTACTGGGGGCGGGATGCCCGGCTGCCGAGCGGATCCTTGTCCAGGTTCTCCACGATGTCGCACAGCGCCCACGCGAAGTCCAGCACGGGAACCCATCCCCAGGCTGTGGACAGTTCCCGGTCGGCCTTGGTGTCCGCCAGATACACGTCCCCGCAGAAGAGGTCGTGCCGGAGCGTGTGGACGTCCGCCCTGCTGTAGTCCAGCTGGGGAGGGTCCGGGAAGCGGCGGGAGAGCGCGTAGCCGATGTCGAGCACGAGGTCGATGGTGTCACGGCGCGCGGGCTCAAGCGGGCCCACGGCCTGTGGCCTGCGGAAACGCATCGCTGCTCGCGCGTTCGGGTCGGTTCCGAGTCGGTTCCCGATACCGGGATACCCCGATACCCGGGTACCCCGATACCCCGGACGCGATGAGCGGCCATTGGGCGAACAATTGCCGCATAAGATCATCCGCGTGCCCCAGCGATCTCCGGCCGCCCGAGCCGCCACCGTGACCCGAGCCGCCAGCATGACCGGTACCGGAACCAGTGCTGGTACCGGTACTGGAGTCACTGCCGCGCCCCGCACCGCCGCCTGTGCCCTCGCCCTCGCCCTCGCCCTCCTCGCCACCGTCAGCGCGTGCAGCGGCTCCGGCGTGGACGGCACCCCCGGCACGGACGGCGTGCGCGACCCGTACTTTCCCAAGCTGGGCAACGGCGGCTACGACGTCACGCACTACGGCCTGCGACTCGGCTACGACCCCGACCCCGAATCCCGCCACCTCACCGGCACCGCCGAGATCACCGCCCGCGCCGAGAAGAACCTCAGCTCCTTCAGCCTCGACCTGAAGGGGCTCGACGTCTCGGCCGTCACCGTCGAGGGCAAGGCGGCCCGGTTCCAGCGCGCGGGCCACGAGCTGAAGGTCCGTCCGGCCGACGAACTTGACCGGGGCGAGACATTCGTGGCGACTGTCCGCTACTCCGGGACCCCGGAGACCATCACCGACGCCGACGGTTCCAAGGAGGGCTGGCTCAAGACGGCGGACGGCGCGCTCGCGCTCGGCCAGCCGACCGGTTCCATGGCGTGGTTCCCGGGCAACCACCACCCGAGCGACAAGGCCTCGTACGACATAGAGGTGACCGTCCCCAAGGGCCTCAAGGCCGTCTCCAACGGCGAGCTGACGCGCGAGTCGACCAAGAACGGCCGCACCACCTTCGCCTGGCACAGCGCCGAACCGATGGCGAGCTATCTGGCGACCGTGGCCGTCGGCAAGTACGAGATGGAGACGTCGACGACGGACGACGGGCTGCCGATCACCACGGCCGTCGACGCCTCCCAGACGAAGGCGAGCAAGAAGGTCCTCGCGAAGCTCCCCGACGTCATCGAGTGGGCGGAGCTCAACTTCGGCCCGTACCCCTTCTCGTCGGCCGGCGTCATCGTCGTCCGCGCCAAGGAAGCGGGCTATGCCCTGGAGACCCAGACCAGGCCCGTCTTCCCCATCGACAGCTTCGACACCACGACCCTCGTCCACGAAGTGGCCCACCAGTGGTTCGGCGACTCCGTCACGCCCAAGTCGTGGCGGGACATGTGGCTCAACGAGGGCTTCGCGACGTACGCGGAGTGGCTGTACGAGGAGGACAACGGCGGCGACAGCGCGCAGGAGACGTTCGACGCGCTGTACGAGGGGGACCTCTACGCGGACGAGGAGGATAACGAGGCGATCTGGGACTTCCCGCCCGCCAAGCCGACCGACGCCGCGCACATCTCGGAGCCGCCGGTCTACGAGCGCGGCGCGATGGTCATCCACAAGATCCGCCGGGCGGTCGGCGACGACGCGTTCTACGACATCGTGCAGGGCTGGGCGAAGACGTACCGGCACAAGAACGCGGATACCAGGGACTTCACCGAGTACGTCGAGAAGCACGCGGGCGGCGACGAGGCGCGGAAGAAGGTCAGCCGGATCTGGGGGGACTGGCTGTACGGGGACGGCAAGCCGGCCCGTCCCTGAGCCAGGCCGCCCTTGAGCCGGGCCGCCCTTGAGCCGACCGCCCCTCGGACCTTCCTTCCTCACAGCGGCTTGCGCAGCACCGCGCACGGCCGGTGCCGGGCCCGGTCCTCACGGTGCCCGATGACGAGATAGCCGAGCGCGGTCCAGAACCGCAGCGCCTTGGGGTTGTTCTCCAGGACCGCGAGGCGCACGGCGTCCCGCCCCGCGTCCCGGAACCGTGCCTCCACGAGGGTCGTTAACTCCCGGCCCACGCCCGTGCGCTGAAGCTCCGGGGCCACCATGAGCAGCCCGATCCACGGGTCGGGATCGGTGGGGTCGGGATGGCGGGCGAGGGTGACGGCGACCCCGACGAGCCGCCCCTCGGAGCGGGCGAGCAGCACCTCCGCGTCGGGGTGGGCGAGCTCGTCCGCGAGGGCCTTGGCGACCTGCTCGACACGGATGTCGTCCGGATCGGGGAAGTCCCCGCTGAGCGCGGAGAACTCACGGTTGGCCGCGTACAGCGCGGTCACCTCGGTGAGGAGGTGACCGGGCAGGGCGCCGTCGACGGCGACGAGCTGTTCGAGGATCATGCGGGGCAGGCTAGCGGGGCAGGCAGGCCGGTAAGGCGGAGCAACGGATCAACCGGACGACGGGTCGGCCCCGCCCGGCTTCCGTGCCTGGCGCCACTCACTGATCGCGCTCCAGGCCCAGCAGCCGGCCGTGCCCACGTAGCAGGCGACCCAGCCCGAGAAGTGGCCCCGCGTGTCGAGCGCCTCGTCCACGGACAGCACGGCGAACAGCACGGCCATCGCGGCGGCGCGGTACAGCTTGTGCCGTGCGAGGCGCTGCCGCTTGCGGGGCCCTTCGGCGAGCCGCATGGCGTAGACCTCGACGTCACCGAAGGCGTCCTCGGCGCGCTCAAGGCCGCCCCCGGCGAGATGCTGCCGCGCCTCCCCGACGTGGCCGCGCGCCTCGGCGGCCGTCATGGCGTGCCGCCCCCGCAGCAGCCCTTCGAGCCGCGTCAGCCACTGCTCGTCGTCGCCGTGCGGCCGGGGCGTGAACCACCGGTCGAGAGTCGCGTCGGGGAACGCGTAGGCGCCGACGGTCCAGGCGGCGCACGCGGCCATGAGCACCGGCACGGGCACGCTGAACAGCCGCTCCCCGGGCGCGGTGGCGGTGACGGCCGCCCCGCCCGCGACGGCGCAGACGGCCCCAGCGAGGAGCCCCCACATGCCCCACACGCCACGGATCCGTCCGGCGCCGCGAGCGACGAAGGCGAGGATGCCGAGCGAGGCGACGACCACGACCGTCGCGCATCCGGCGAGCGAGGCCCAGCTCCCCTCCACCCACAACCCGTCCTCGATCCAGTCCAGGACGCAGAGGACGAATCCGATGAACCCGAGCGTCGCGAGCGAGGCGGAGACGCGCTCTCCGGGGGTCATGCCGTGCGCGTCGACCTTGGCCCGGTGCTCCTCGCTGATGCGCTCGGCGGCGACGGTACGCGCGTACGCGTCCGGGTCACCGAGGACTTCGAGCGCGGGCAGCCCGGCTTCGTCCACGACCTGGTGGGCCTCGGCCAGCACCTCGTCGGCGAGCCCGGCGGGCGCGTCGTGATCGAGTACGAGCCGTACGTGTACGGAGTCGGCCCAGTCCTGGTCCTCCTCGCGCACCCAGACCAGCTCAGGTATCCGTGTCGTGCCCAATGTCTTCCCCCTCGCCTTCACCCTTGCCGATGAGACCGATGAGAGAGGCGACGATCCGGGTGAAGTCACCCCACGCGGCCTGGTCACGCCGCAGCCTCGCCCGCCCCTCCTCGGTGATCCGGTAGTACTTCCGCCCGGGCCCACCCTCCCCGGCACCCCACTCGACCGCGACAGCGCCTTCCTCTTCGAGGCGCGTGAGGGCGGGGTAGAGCGTCGCCGCCTTGACCCCACGGAGCCCGGCATCACCGAGCCGGCTGAGCAGGGCGTACCCGTAACTCTTCTCCTCACCGTCGAGGACCCCGAGCAGACAGAGGGGCAGCGCGGCGCGGGCCCAGGCGGTGGACTGGTCAGCGACCACGGTTCCCTCTCCGGCTCTCTTAGGTCTGTCCGGTCTGCCGGACTATTCAAGAACCCAGAATAGTCGCTGAACTGCACATCCCGACCTCGGTGCGCTCGTAGCCGTGGGGATCCTCGGGATCCTGCCGCTGCCGCAGCTCGAACCACACGTTCTTCCCGCCGGGTTTGAGGCAGGGGGGACCCAACGGGGCGGTGCCCCAGTCGTGGGCGAGTGCCTGCACGAGAAAAAGCCCCCGCCCGTGCTCGCGGTCGTCGCGCGACACGTCGAGTGCGGCGAGCGGTTCGGTGGGGCAGTCGTCGTACACGGAGACGCGCACGCCGCCTCCGGCCATGACGACGGCCTCCATGCCGATGGTCGGTGACTTGGTGTGCATGACGGCGTTGGTGACGACTTCGGAGACGAGGGTGCGGGCGGTGTCGGCGAGTTCGGGCCTCCCGGCGAGGGTCAGGAGGAGGGTGACGGTATCTCGGCAGATCTTGGGGGAGAGGGGGGTGCTGGGGGTGGTGAGGTGGTACGTCTGGGCGGTGTTCGGTGGGGCGTCCATGCATCCAACTCCCGGCTCACTGGATGGGTTGAACCGCGTGCGACCGTGGCTCGGCCACCTGCGGTGGCTGCTCTGCGGGTTCACTGGCGTGCGGCGCGATGACGATTTGAAGCTAGGGGCATACTTGCCCCGGGGCAAGCTTGTCGGCGAGATTCACCCGAGTGAGTGGACCCGTTTCTCAAGACGCGGCAGACTCGGACACTGAAAGGGAAGGGACCATGCCACCGAGAGACAACCCCACGGCTCGACAGGCTCGACTCGGAGCAGAGCTGCGGAAGTTGAGGGAGCTAGCAGGCAAGACGGCTCGGGAGGCCGCCGGGCTGCTGTCGACGGACCAGGCAAAGATCAGCAACATCGAGTCCGGCCGCATCGGCGTCAGCGAGGAGCGAATCCGACGACTCGCGGTCTTCTACTCATGCGACGAAGTGGAGCTGATCGAAGCGCTGTGCGCCATTGCGCGAGAGTCGCGGGGGCAGGGTTGGTGGGACGAGTACCGAGGCGTTCTCGCTCCCGGGTTCCTGGACATGGCAGAGCTTGAGCACCACGCCACGTATCTTCGCGCCCTACAGTCGATGACGCTCCCTGGCATTTTCCAGACGGAGGACTACGCGCGCACCATCTATGGCGGCCACATCCCCTTGCTCCCGGCAGAGGAGGTGGACCTCCGGGTGGAGTTCAGACTGAAGCGCCGACGCATCTTCGACCGTGACGTCGCGCCCTCGTTCAGAGTGGTCATCCATGAAGCGGCGCTGCGTATGCGAGCCGGTGGACGCAAGGTCGTACAGGGGCAGTTGGACTACCTGCTGAGAGTCTCCGAATGGCCGACTGTCACCCTGCGGGTCATCCCCTTCGCCTGCGAGAAGTTCGTCGAGGCCACTCAGCCGGTCTTCTACGCCGGGGGAGTCGTCCCTCAACTGGACACTGTCCAGGTGGACACAGCCGTGGGAGGTGTTCACCTCGGCGTCGGTGCACAACTGAAGAAGTACGGAACTCTGCTCGACATCGCAGAGCGCGCTGCACTCGATGCCGAGGAGTCCAGGAAGTTCATCCACCGCATCGCGAGAGAAGTATGAGAGCCCGCACCATGTCTGTTCAGTGGCAGAAGTCGTCCTTCTCCGGGGCTGGAGGAGAGAACTGCGTCGAGCTGGCCCAGCAGGAGGACCGCGTCCTCATCCGCGAGAGCGACACCCCCGGCGACATACTCACCGTCAGCCCCGCAGGCCTCGCGGCGCTGATACGTGGCCTACGGAACACCTCCGGACCCGCACCCCGCTAGCGCACTGCTCACCCAGTGGAACGTGCACGTGCCCCCCGTTGGAACTCCACGGTAGGGACCGCGTGATGCCATGCGGCGTCGTGTGCCTGGCAGGCGGCGAGTACGGCGCAGGCTTCCTCGACCACTTCGAATCCCAGGGTGGTGTCGTCCTCGTCGAAGTGAGGTGACATTGCCAAGGCCGGTCGCCAGCAAGAAGCCCGCTCGAACCGCTTGCCCTGGGCGGTCTGAGCCCGGACATTGCAGTGCCATTTCGGTCCGGGGCGTATCCGCGCCGCGTCTCCAGCCGCCAGGCGGCGTCCAGGCGGTGGGAGTCAGTGGCGAACCAGGCAGAACGGGTGGCCCGCCGGGTCCGCGTAGACGTGCCAGCTGTTGCCGCCCGAGTGGTCGTCCAGCAGTGTCGCGCCCGCCGCCAGGATCTGTTCGCGTGGGGCGTCCAGGTCGGGTACCTGGAGGTCCAGGTGGAACTGTTGCGGGAACGACGGGTCGGGCCAGCGGGGCGGGACGTGGTCCGCAGCTCGTTGAAAGGTGAGGACCTGGCCCGTGGGGGTGTGCAAGGTCGTCCAGTCGGAGTCAGTGGACCAGCGGGGGTCCGGGTGGTTCACCGTGCCGCCCAGGAGAGTCCGGTAGAACTCCGCCAGGGCCGGAGGGTCCGGGCAGTCCAGGACCACGCATTGCAGTTCGGCGATCATGGCGGAGAGCGTAGGGCAGGGCGGGGGAGGGCGCCGGGTGTGGACGCCGGGAGGAAGGCACCCTGTGCGCGTGGACGCCGGAAGGCCCCGGCAGCGTTGCCGCCGGGGCCCTCCTGGGTGTTGGCTGAGCTGGGGTCAGCCGGTCGCGTCCGTCGGCTCAGACGTTGACGCCGAAGTCCTGGGCGATGCCGACCAGGCCCGAGGCGTAGCCCTGGCCTACCGCGCGGAACTTCCACTCCGCGCCGTTGCGGTACAGCTCGCCGAAGACCATGGCGGTCTCGGTGGCGGCGTCCTCGGAGAGGTCGTAGCGCGCGAGCTCCGTGCCACCCGCCTGGTTGATGATGCGGATGAACGCGTTGCGGACCTGGCCGAAGTTCTGCGAGCGGTTCTCGGCGTCGTAGATCGAGACCGGGAAAACGATCTTCTCGATGTCGGCCGGCAGACCCGCCAGGTTGACGTTGATCTGCTCGTCGTCGCCCTCGCCCTGGCCCGTGACGTTGTCACCGGTGTGGACGATGGTCTGGTCCGGCGTCGCCTTGTTGTTGAAGAAGACGAAGTGCTGGTCGGAGTAGACCTTGCCCTCCGTGTTCACCGCGATGGCGGAGGCGTCCAGGTCGAAGTCGGTGCCGGTGGTGGTGCGGACGTCCCAGCCGAGCCCCACGGTGACGGCGGTCAGGCCCGGAGCCTCCTTGGTGAGCGAGACGTTGCCACCCTTGGACAGGCTTACTGCCATTGTTGGGAGTCCCTTCCCTCGTAACGACGCACCGCGTCTGAGCCAGTGCGTACGGGCTTCGTACTGGGGACGAAGCTACCTTCACTGGTACCAACGCCGACCGGGGTCCCCAAGGTTCCGCATGGCTTTACTTTCTTTACGCAACCGAACTCTCTTGGCCGCTCCCGAAAAGAGCGTGACGTGAGCCCGACAGACGAGCGACCATGGGGACATGTCCGGTCCCCATCTCATCCGCGGCTCCGTCTCCCTGCCCGAGGCCGAGCTCATGTGGCGTTTCTCGCGGTCGTCCGGGCCGGGCGGTCAGCACGTCAACACCAGCGACTCCCAGGTCGAGCTGCGGTTCGACCTCGCGAACACCGACGCGCTGCCCGAGGTGTGGAAGCGGCGGGCCCTGGAGCGGCTCGCGTCCCGGCTCGTCGACGGCGTCATCAGCGTACGAGCGAGTGAGCACCGCTCCCAGTGGCGGAACAGGGAGATGGCCGCCACGCGTCTCACCGCTCTGCTCGCCGAGGCCACCGCCCCGCCGCCCAAGCCGCGCCGCGCCACCAAGATCCCGCGCGGGATCAACGAACGCAGGCTGCGGAACAAGAAACAGCGCAGCGAGACCAAGCGCGGCCGCTCGGGACAGGGCTGGGGCTAGCGGCCGACCCTGGCGGGCTCAGCCCCAGCTGGTGACTCCGGCGGGCTCAGCCCAGCTGTCGGTACCGGCCCCGGAAGTACATCAGCGGCCCCCCGTCCGCGCTCGGCAGCGACGCCGTGAGGACGCGGCCGATGACCAGCGTGTGGTCGCCCGCCGTCACCGTCTGTTCCGTGCTGCACTCCAGCGTCGACAGCGCGCCGCCGATCAGCGGAGCGCCCGACTCCGTGCCGCGCGTGTACGGAATGTCCTCGAAGAGCAGCCGGTCGCTGATGCGCCCCTTCATCGCGAAGCGGCCCGCGATGTGGCGCTGGCTCTCGGAGAGCACCGAGACCGCCCACTTCGGCTGCTCGGCGAGCAGGTCGTCCATCCGGGAGCCCTCGCGCAGGCTCACCATGACCAGGGGCGGCTCCAGCGAGACGGAGACGAAGGCCGTCGCCGTCATGCCCACGTCCTCGCCCACCGGGGCGCCGGGATCGTCGGGGTCCAGGGACGGCTCGCACGCCGTCACCAGGACCACGCCCGCCGCCAGCCGGGACATCGCCGCGCGGAACTCGTCGTTGCTCACCCCATCAGCATGCCCATGCGCGGAGGGGCGGCCGGGGGAAGGCGGGGCCGGGAGAGTCTTCAGTACGTGAGCCACGGTGTCGACGCTAGCCCGGACGCCCACCTCGCCACATCGGGCCCTGGGCCGAGACCGGTCCTAGGACCGGCGGCCGATGGTAAAGAACTGCGCAAGGTGGCACGCGGTGCCCCGGAGTGCGGTGGACTAGGCCAAGGGACTGGACCAACGCCGGTGCCTCACCTGTGACTTGAGTCACAGGACCCATATTTTGTTGACCCTGTGTACCGAGTGGGCAGCTCGCTGTGATTCAGTGACGGTGGCAATAAGACACTGAGGGCACAAGGGCACAGAAATCACTGCGGGCGCCGCGCAATCCTGGAGTTGCTGTCGAGGTCTCGGGGAGAACGAGCATGGAGACCGAGTCGGAGCCGTACGTCCGTCTTGCGACCCTGCGGCAGCTGCACCAGGTGGTGGCGGAGCTGAACACGGCCCGGAGCCTGGCGGACACGCTGCAGACCGTCGCCGACGGCGTCGTCAACGGCCTTGGCTATGAGCTGGCCTGCGTCAATCTCGTACGCCCCGACGGCGACCTCGTCGTCGCCGCCTTCGCCGGCAACCCCTCCGCCGAAGCCCTCATCACCGGCCGCGTCGGCTCCCGCGACGCCTGGGACCGCCGCCTCGCCATGGGCGAGCCGTGGGGCGCCCTGCGCTTCATCTCGTACACCGAGGGCTGGGTCCTCGACGACGACGACGTCCCCCAGTGGTACACCGAAGGACCCGAGCCCCGCTTCGAGGACGAGTGGCACCCCGCCGACCGCCTCTTCGCTCCCATGTACGCGACCGGGGCCGCCGGCGGCGAGCTGCTCGGCGTGATCTCCGTGGACCGGCCCCGCAACGGCCGCAGGCCCGGCGCCTGGGGCCGCGAGGCCCTCCAGATGTACGCCTTCCAGGCCGCCATCGCGATCAGCAACGCCCGGCTGCGGGCCAACATGCAGCGCGCCCTGGTCCGCCTGGAGCGCGAACAGCAGGCGCTGCGGGCGAGTGAGGAATCCTTCCGGCAGGCCTTCGAGTACGCGCCCTCCGGCATGGCCATCGCCGAGATGGGCGGCGACCAGCACGGCCGCATCCTGCGTACGAACGACGCGCTCTGCCGCCTCCTGGGACGCCCCGCCTCCGCGATGCGGCGCTACTCCTTCTCCGACCTCGTCCACCCCGAGGACATCGGCACGCTCCTGCGCACCTCCGCCGAGGGCGGCCGCGCCGAGCTGCGCCTCGCCCGCCGCGACGGGACGTACGTATGGGTGTCGCTGCGCAACTCCGTCGTGGCGGACGCCGCCGACGGGCCCCGCTTCCTGCTCACACACGTCGAGGACATCGAGGAGCGCAAGCGCCGCGAGCTCCAGCTCGCCCACCGCGCCTCGCACGACTCCCTCACCGGACTGCCGAACTCCGCCGAGCTGCGGGCCCGGCTCAGCTCCCGTCTCTGTCGCAGGCCGCACGCGGGCCGGCCCAGCGCCGTGGACTCCCTCGACGCCGCCTACGAACACGGCTTCGACTTCGGGAACGCCTCGCACCAGCAGCAGGACGAGGGCTTCGACCCCCACGTCCACACCGTCGCGCCCCAGGGCAGGGAAGGGGACGTGGACGACGGCACCAAGGGTCTCGCGGTCCTCTTCTGCGACCTCGACGGCTTCAAGTCGATCAACGACCGCTTCGGGCACCACACCGGTGACGCCGTTCTCATCGAGGTCGCCAGGCGTCTCACCAGCGGTGTCCGTGACGGGGACACGGTGGCGCGGCTCGGCGGCGACGAGTTCGTCGTCCTCGCCGACGGCCTCGGCCGCGCCGACGCCCAGGACCTCGCGGTCCGGCTGCGGAACGCGATCATCCCGCCGATCCGCGTCGACGGCAGGGCCGTGCGTGTAGGGGCCAGTTTCGGCATCGGCTGGGCGCACTGCGGGATGTCGGCCGACGAAGTGTTGCACTCCGCCGACCAGCGGATGTACGTGGAGAAACGCTCACGTGCCAAGCAGCAGCGGCGGGCCGGCTGACGGTCTCGATGAGGTCAACGCCACCCTTTGGGCCCAGTCGGACCGGGTAGGCTCCCGGCGTCAGCGATGTGAGGGAGTGACCTGGGAATGACGCCCGGCAATAACGGCGAGAACACGCCGAGCGCGCCGCAGGGCGACGACGATCCGTTCGGCTACTTGTACGAGGACGGACAGGCGGCCGGAGCGACCCCGCCCAGCGGTGGCGGCGGCTATGGGTACCCGGGTCCCCGGTCCTACAACCAGGTGAGAGCGGTCGGCGACCGGCGCCCCTCGTACGGACAGGCCCAGGCCACCCAGCAGTACGGCCAGCAGGTCCCGCAGCAGCAGGCCCCGCAGGGCCAGCAGCCCTACGGCCGGCCGAACGCGCACTACACCGCGCCCGAGGCGCAGCCCGGCGGCGCGCCCGTCGCGTCACCGCAGTACGCGCCCGGAAGCGCGGGCGGAGGCGCGGGCGGTGGCGCGGGCGGTGGCGGTGGCCGGGGCAGGGGCCCCAACACCAAGGGGCTGCTGATCGCCGCCATCGCGGTGGTGGCCGTCGTCGCCATCGGCATCGGCGCCGCCATGCTGTTCGGCCGCGGCGACGACAAGGGCGGGCAGAAGGAAGCGGGCGGCAAGCCGACGCAGGCCGAGTCGGTCAAGCCGAGCGAGAAGCCGACGAAGAAGCCGGAGAAGAAGACCGAGCTGCCCAAGACCGACGCGAAGGCCCTGAAGCTGGAGGGCGGCACGACCACGGCGTCCGACATCGACGGCGCCAAGGCCGTCGGCGGGGTCTACGTGGCGGGCTTCGACAAGGTCGGCGCCCAGGTGACGTGGACCGTCAACGGCATCCCCGAGACCGGCTCGTACAGCCTGCGCGTGAACTACGGCGTGCCCGGCAAGGACTCCAACGCCACCATCCTCGTCAACGGCAAGAAGCAGACCCGCCCCCTGAACATGGACAACTTCGCCCACGCGAAGGATGGGGACTGGGAGAAGGGCTGGACCAACACCTGGGCGGTGGTCCAGCTCACCAAGGGCACCAACACCGTCACGCTCACCTGCGAGCAGAGCAACCTGTGCGGCACGGCCGGTGCGAACATCGACCAGATGTGGCTGGTCGAGGGCGACCGGGGCTAGCCTCCACTCAGCGGCCGAGCAGCCGCAGAAATCCCGCCACCGTCCCGGCCATCGCCTCGCGAGCCGGGGCGAGGTATTTCCGGGGGTCGACGCCCGTCCCGTGCGCAGCCAGATAGGCGCGGACCTCGCCCGTGAACGCCGTGTTGAGGGCCGTGCCGACATTGATCTTCACCATGCCGGAGGCGATCGCCCGGCGGATCTCCGTGTCCGGCACGCCACTTGAGCCGTGCAGGACCAGGGGTACCGGGACGGTCGCCGCCAGTGACGCGATCAACTCGTGGTCCAGGGTGGCCGTGCGCTCCGTCATCGCGTGCGAGGAGCCGACGGCCACCGCGAGCGCGTCCACGCCCGTGTCGGCGACGTACGCGGCCGCCTCCACCGGATCCGTGCGCACGCCGGGCGCGTGCGCGTCCAGCGGCGGCTCGCCCTCCTTGCCGCCGACCTCGCCCAGCTCGGCCTCGATCCAGATGCCGCGCTCGCGGCCCCAGCGCACCGCGTCCGCCGTCGCCTTCACGTTCTCGCCGTACGTCAGCTTCGACGCGTCGAACATGACGGAGCTGAAGCCCTCCGGGTGGGCGGACCGCAGCAGTTCCACGTCCGTCACATGGTCCAGGTGGAGGGAGAGCCGGGCCGACGAGGCGCGGGCCACCGCCGCCGTCGCCGCCGCGATGGCACCCAGGCGGCCGCCGTGGAACTTCACCGCGTTCTCGGAGACCTGGAGGATCGCGACGGTCCCGGCGCGCTCGGCGCCCAGCGCGATCGCCTCGGCGTGCTCCAGCGTGATGACGTTGAACGCGGCGACGCCGTGACCCGCGGCGCGGGCCTCCGCGACGAGTTCGCCGGTGCTGACGAGTGGCACGTGCTCCCCAATTCCCGGGGCGCTGCGCCCCGTTGTGCGGTGCGAATACGGCTCTTCGTGGGTGGTGCGTGGCGGTGCGTGTGTGGCGGTGCGTGTGTGGGTTGTGCGTGGCGGTGCGTCGTGGGGGATGGGGTGGGCTGTGCCTGTTACGCCGCGGTGGTGCGGGCGGTCACCGTGGCCCGCGCCAGCAGGTCTTCGTACGTCGACGGGTCGAACTCGCCCGCCACCGGTGCCGCCACGGTCGCCGCCGACAGGGCGACGGCGCGCGCGAGCCGCTCCGGCCACGGCAGGCCTTCGGCGAGCCCGGAGAGCAGGCCCGCGACCGCCGAGTCACCCGCGCCCGTCGGGTTGCCGCGCACCAGCGCGGGCGGCCGCGCCTGCCAGCAGCCGTCCGGCGTGAGGGCGAGGAGGCCGTCGGCGCCGAGCGAGGCGACCACGGCGTGCGCGCCCCTGCGGCGGACGTCACGGGTGGCCCGCTCGGGCTCGTGGGAGCCGGTCAGCTCGGCGAGTTCGTCGGCGTTGGGCTTGACGACGTCGGGGCGGGCGGCGACACCGCGGCGCAGCGGCTCCCCGCTGGTGTCGAGCAGCACCGGGACGCGGGCGGTGCGCGCGGAACGTATCAGGAGGGCGTACGCGCCGACGGGCACGCCGGGCGGCAGGCTGCCGCAGAGCGCGACCGCCGTCGTACCGGGGGCGCGCAGCAACTCCTCGTACGTCTCCAGGAAAGCGGCCCACTCGGCGGGTGTGACGTTCGGGCCCGGCTCGTTGAGCTGGGTGGTGTCGCCGCTCGCCGCGTCGACCACGGCGAGGGTGCGGCGGGTGGCGCCCGCGACCGGGGCGAGCGCGTCCGTGAGGCGGGGCTCGGCGGCGAGGCGCTCGCGCAGGGCGCGTCCCGTGTCGCCGCCCGCGAAGCCGGTGACGGTCACGTCGTGGCCGAGGGCCGCGAGGACACGGGCGACGTTCACGCCCTTGCCGCCGGGGCGTTCGGTCACCTCGGTGACGCGGTGCGAGGTGTGCGGGGTGAGGGTGGGGACGCGGTAGGTGAGGTCGAGGGCGGTGTTCAGCGTGACGGTGAGGATCACCTTTGCCACCCCCGAAGTGCCTGTACGACTGCTGCCTGTACGACTGTTGCCGGTGCCGGTGCCGGTGCCGGTGCCGGTGCCGGTGCCCGTGCCGGTGCTGTTGCTGTTGCCAGTCCGGCTGTCGCCCTGCTTCCGGTTCTGATCATGCCAAACAGAAGGCGGTTGGCCCAGGGGTGAGGGCCAACCGCCTTTTACCGCTTGCCCAGTGGGTCCGGGCGGGTTCGGTCTAAGCGGGCTCGACCACCCATTCGCCCTTGCGCATCACGCCCTTGACGTCGAAGTCCGCGTCCAGGACCACCAGGTCCGCGTCCTTGCCGGGCTCCAGGGAGCCCACCCGGTCGTACATCCCCAGGAGCTTGGCCGGGTTGGCCGACAGGGCGCGGACGGTGGCCCCGACGGACAGCTTGTCGACGGTCACCGAGCGCTTGAAGGCGCGGTCCAGGGTCAGCGTCGAACCCGCGATCGAGCCGCCCTCGACGAGCCGCGCCACGCTGTCCTTCACCTCGACCTCCAGCGGGCCGAGCATGTACCGGCCGTCGCCGAAGCCCGCCGCGTCCATCGCGTCGGTGATGAAGGCGACGCGGTCCGCGCCCGCGCGGTGGAAGGCCAGCTCCAGGGCGGCCGGGTGCAGATGCGTGCCGTCGTTGATCAGCTCGACGGTGACCCGCTCGTCCTCCAGGAGGGCAGCGATCGGGCCGGGCGCGCGGTGGCCGAGGCCCGGCATCGCGTTGAAGAGGTGCGTCGCGACGGTGGCGCCGGCGTGGATCGCCTCGACCGTCTGCTCGTACGTCGCGTCCGTGTGGCCGATGGCCGCGATGACGCCGTGCTCGGCGAGGAGGCGCACCGAGTCGATGCCGCCCGGCAGTTCGGTCGCGAGGGTGAGCATCTTGGCGTGGCCGCGGGCCGCGTCGATCAGCTTGCGGACGTCCGCGGGGTCGGGGGCGCGCAGGAGCGCCTCGCTGTGGGCGCCCTTGCGGCAGGGCGAGATGAACGGCCCCTCGAAGTGGATGCCGGCGATGTCGCCCTGCTCGGCCAGTTCGCTGAGCAGCCCGGCGCGCTGGGCGAGGAAGTCCATCTCGCCGGTCACGGTGGAGGCGACGAGGGTGGTGGTGCCGTGCAGGCGGTGCGTGTGGACGCCCTTGAGTACGTCGTCGACGGTGCCGGAGGTGAAGGAGGCGCCGCCGCCGCCGTGGTTGTGGAGGTCGACGAAGCCGGGGACCACCCAGTGGCCGGTGAGGTCGACGGTCTCGGCGTCCCCGGGGGCGTCCCTGGGAGGGGGACTCCCGGCGATACGTGTGCCGTCGATGGTCACGCGGCCGTTGGTGACGGTCCCGGTGGGCAGTACCACCTGGGCACCGGCGAGAACCTTGCTAGTGGCCATCAGGCGGTTTCCTCCGTGGGGTCGGACGTGTCGTCGGACGTGTCGTCGGACGTGGGGTCGGTCTTGGGCTTCTCGTTGAGCAGGTCCCAGGCGAGCAGGCCCGCGCCCAGGCATCCGGCGGTGTCGCCGAGGGCCGCGGGGACGATCTCCGGCAGCGTCTGGAACTGGACGACGCGTGCCGCGACGGCGGCCCGCAGCGGCGTGAACAAGGTTTCCCCGGCCTCGGCCAGACCGCCACCGATGATCAGCGTGTGCGGGTCCAGCAGGGTGAGGGCGGTGAGCAGGCCGTCGGCGAGGGCGTCGATGGCGTTCCGCCAGACTTCCTCGGCGCGGGGGTCACCGGACTCCACGGCCTTCGCGCAGTCCGCGGCGTCCGCCTCCGGGTCGCCGCTCGCCTCGGCCCAGGCCCTGCTGACCGCCGCCGCGGACGCCAGGCGCTCCAGGCAGCCGCGCTGGCCGCAGCCGCAGGGCGGGCCGCCGGGGCGTACGACGATGTGGCCGATCTCGCCGGCCGAGCCGTGGGCGCCGGGCTCGATGGCGCCGCCGATCCCGATGGCCCCGGCGATCCCCGTCCCCAGCGGTACGAAGAGGAACCGGTCGGCGCCCTTGCCCGCGCCGATGCGGCCCTCCGCGAGGCCGCCCGTGCGGACGTCGTGGCCCAGCGCCACGGGGGCACCTTCCAGGCGGGCGCTGAGGAGGTCCCTCAGGGGTACGTCGTGCCAGCCGAGGTTGGCCGCGTACACGGCGATGCCGCGGGCGGCGTCGACGATGCCGGGCACCGCTACGCCGGCCGCGGCGGCGGGTTCGCCGAAGTGGGCGATGCCGTGTGCGCGGAGGTCCTCGGCGAAGCCGAGGATGCCCTCGACGACGGCGTCGGCGCCGCGTTCGCGCCCGGTCGGGCGGCGCGCCTCGTGCAGCAGGGTGCCGTCCGCCCCTATCAGGGCGGCCTTCATTCCGGTGCCGCCCACATCGAGGGCGATGACGTGTCTCACGCAGACAGTCTCGCGCGTCACCCTACGAAAGGTCTAGTCCACTTCGCTGTCCAGTGCGGGGGATCCCCTCTTCGGGCCACGCGGGGCCGACCGGCGGGCCCACCGCGTCGCGCCGCGCCGAAAACGTTCCGCCTACCCCGCACCACGATCGCCCCGTAGGAGCAGGCCCGCCGCTGCGCGGCGGCTGTCTCCCTCCCACCCGCCCGTTTACCCGGCATCACGGTCGCCTCGTAGGAGCAGGCCCGCTGCTGTGCGGCGGCTGTCTCCCTCCCACCCGCCCGTTTACCCGGCGCCACGGTCGCCTCGTAGGGGCCAGGCCCGCTGCTGTGCGGCGGCTGTCTCCCTCCCACCCGCCCGTTTACCCGGCGCCACGATCGCCTCGTAGAAGCAGGCCCGCCGCTGCGCGGCGGGAGTTCCCCTCCCACCCGCCCGTTTGCCCCGCGTCGAGTACCTCGGGTAGGAGCGTGGGTGCTCCTACGTGGAGGCCTGGATGCCGGGCAAACGGGTGGGTGGGTGGGAGACACCCGCCGCGCAGCGGCGGTTAGGGGTGGGGCAGGTTCGCCATGGGACGAGGCGATCCTCTGCCCGGGAGGGGGCCTCAGTAGGCGACCGCAGTTCAGGGTGCCGTGCTCCTGCGTGGACGTTTCGACGCGGGGTGCACGGGCGGGTGGGTGGGAGGCATCCGCCGCGCAGCGGCGGTTTGGGGTGGGGCTGCCGATGCCTGGGAGCGGCGTACGGCTGAGACGTGATGCGGGCACAGCTTTTCC
>NZ_JBSFRK010000022.1:0-58058 GCF_053589195.1 Streptomyces sp. NPDC003379
CGACCGTGTCTCCCACGACCAGTACGGAGTCGGGAGGATAATCGGTGTCGAGGGAGAGGACGCGGTCGTCGGATGTCAGAGCTTGGCCAGCTTGGCGTAGGGACTCAGGAACCGTCCCTGACGGCCCGCGAAGTCGATGACGACCGCGTCCTCTCCCTCGACACCGATGATCCTCCCGAGTCCGTACTGGTCGTGGGAGACACGGTCGCCCACGGCGAACTGCTCTACGGGTGGGGCGGGCGCAGCGGGGACGTTGAAGGGACTGTTCGGCAGGTGGCGGCGCGAGCCGGCGGGCCTCGTCATATTCAAAGTATGCGCCCCCGGACGCCCTACGCACCATGCTCCGAGCTCACACCGCTTTCACATCGGTATGGAACAGACACACAGACCCCGGTGCGAGGCGGTGTGCCGCAAGGGCGCAGGCGACCCGAACGAGGTACGGCGTGACAGCCCGTACCTCGAAGGCCACTTATGGTGAAGATAAATTTCTTCATACCTCCCAGGGCCAGTCGGCGTCGCGGCCGATCAGCACCCGGTCGCGCGTCTTGCGGAAGCGGCGTACGCGGTGGTGTCCGTGCCGCCGAGGTCCCCGAAGCGGTCGAGCATCTTTCAGGACGGACTCCCTGTGCGGTATCTCACCCGTCCCCGCGGGCGGCGCGGCCGACGTCGCCGAAGGTCTTCGCTCTCCCGGTCTCCCGGTCCCCCGGCAGCCGCAACCGTACGATGCCTCACAGGCGTCGCACAGACCGTCGGATCGCCTGTCGCGTGAAGGGCCCGCCGGGGCCGCTGGAAGGAGCACCCGTGGAGCTCGGCGGGTACCGGATCGTTTCTCTGCTCAGCGAGGGCGGCATGGGCCGTGTCCACCTGGCGCGGTCGGCGTCCGGGCGGCCGGTCGCCGTCAGGACGGTCCACGCGCGCCTCGCGGCCGATCCGGAGTTCCGCGAGCGCTTCCGGCGCGAGGCGGCCGCCGCACGCGCCGTGACCGGGCCGTACTCGGCCGCCGTGCTCGACGCCGATCCGGACGCCGAGCAGCCGTGGCTGGCCGTCGAGTTCTGCGCGGGGCCCGGTCTGCCGGAGGCGGTGGCCGTGCACGGCCCGCTGGACGACGCCGACCTCGCCACGCTCGGCGCGGCGCTCGCCGAGGCCCTCGTGGGGGTGCACGCGGCGGGGGTCGTGCACCGTGACGTGAAGCCGTCCAACGTCATCGTCACCCGTGACGGCCCGAAGCTGCTCGACTTCGGCGTCGCCAAGCACGCGGCCGACGGGAGCCTCACCGCCGGCAGCGGGACCATCGGCTCGCCCGGCTTCATCGCCCCCGAGCAGCTGGCGCGGGACGGCCGGCCGGGGCCCGCGGCCGATGTGTTCGCGCTCGGCGCGGTCCTCGCGGTGGCGGCGACGGGGCGCGGCCCGTTCGGCTCGGGCCGCGCGCCCGAGGTCCTCCACCGCACGCTGCACGAGGAACCGGACCTGCTGGGCGTGCCGAACACCGCCTGGCTCGACTTCCTGAGCCGCTGCCTGACCCGCGCCCCGGCATCCCGCCCCACGGTCGCGGAGGCGCTGGCCTGGTGCCGGGCACGAGCGGCGGAGTCCCCGTGGTGGGAGAGGGAACCGGTCAGCGACCTGATCACCCGCCAGGAGGACGAGGTCGACCCTGCGCGACGGTGAGGGCCGTCAACACGCCGTAATGGCGGTTCAGCGCCGTTGGCGCTTCCACGGGCCGGTGATGGCCAGCAGGATGCCGGGCGTCTGGATGTTGGCGTACAGGGTCTTGCCGTCGGGCGAGAACGTGACGCCCGTGAACTCGCTGTACTCCGGTTCGCCCTTCGTGCCGGCGTTGAGTTCGTTGCGCGCGATGGGGTACGTACGTCCGTGCTCCGTCGCGCCGAAGAGGTGCTGGACGCCGTCGCCGTCCTCGGCGATGACCAGACCGCCGTACGGCGAGACGGTGATGTTGTCAGGGCCGTCGAGGGCGCCGTCCCTGCCCGGCTCACGGTCTATGCCGAGCAGCACCTTGAGGGTCAGGGTGCGGCGGCCGGGGTGGTAGAACCACACCTGCCCGTCGTGCTGTTCGGGGCTCTCGTCACGGGCGTAGGAGGACACGATGTAGACGCCGCCGTCGCCCCACCACATGCCTTCGAGCTTGCGGGCGCGCGTGATGTCGCCGTCGTCGAACTGCTCGCGCACCGGCACCGTCCGCGCGTCGCGGTCGGGGACCTCCACCCAGTCCACGCCGTACACCGTGCCGATCCGCGTGGCGCGGGAGAGGTCGTCGACGAAGCGGCCGCCGGAGTCGAAGCACTTGGGCGCCTTCAGGACGCCCGCGTCGTCGGCGAGGGTGCGCAGCCTGCCGCGGCCGTGTGCGAAGCCGTGCGGCGGGGTCCAGCGGTAGAGCAGGCCGTTGGGCCCGGAGGCGTCCTCGGTGAGGTAGAGGTGGCCGCGCCGGGGGTCGACGACGACGGCCTCGTGGGCGTACCGGCCGAGCGCCTTGATGGGCTTCGGAGCGCGGTTGGCGCGCCGGTCGTCGGGGCCTCCCCTGCTCGAACGCAGTTGAGAGCTTGCGGAAGGGTCGACCTCGAAGACGTAGCCGTGGTCCTTGGTCATGCCGTTCTGGCCGGCCTTGTCCTCGGTCTCCTCGCCGGTGAGCCAGGTGCCCCAGGGGGTACTGCCGCCCGCGCAGTTCGTGGCGGTGCCCGCGATGCCGACCCATTCGGTGACGTGTCCGTCGCGGCGGACCTCGACGACGGTGCAGCCGCCGGACGCGGCCGGGTCGTACACGAGGCCCTCGGTGAGCGGGACGGGATACTTCCACTTGGAGCGGGGGCCGCTCAGCTCGTGGTTGTTGACGAGGAGGGTGGCGCCGCGCGGACCCGCGAAGGCGGCGGTGCCGTCGTGGTTGGAGGGCGTGTACTCGCCGCTCTCCAGCTTGGTCCTGCCGCTGTACGTCAGGACGCGGTACGAGAATCCGGCGGGCAGGGCGAGCAGGCCCTCCGGATCGGGGATCAGCGGGCCGTAGCCGGGGGCGTGGTGTCCGTGGCCCCGCGCGTCCGCGTCCGGGGCCGCGTCCGCTCCGACCTCCTCGGTCTCGGAGGCGGCGAGGGCGCCGGGCGCGGTGGCGAGCGCGCCGACGCTGCCGGCCAGGGCGACCCCCGCCCCGGCGATCGCGGAGCGTCTGGTGAAGTCCCTGCGGGTGAGCGACATGGTTACTCCTGAGGCGCGAAGGCGGATGCGTACGACCGGGCTGCCGTCGGCGAAACCGTCCCGCCCGCGCCTGAACAGCGGTTGAACGCCGTTCGACGCCGAAGGGACCGCTTCCATGAACCTGCCCGTCCGGCGGCCGCGGCGGCCACCGGCCGCCGGACGGGCTCCCAACGGCTACAGCCCCTGCTGCGACCTCGCCTTGAAGGCCGCCTTGCGGGCCTCCTTCGCCACCTTCTTGTCGGGGTGCAGCCGGCCCATCGCGTCCAGGACGTCCGCCGTCGCCGGGTGCTCCACCCGCCACGCCGTGGCGAAGAAGCCGCTGTGCTGCTGCGCGAGACCCTCGACCAGGCCCTGCAGTTCGTCCGAGTTGCCCTCGGCGGCCAGCTGCGCGGCCAGCGTGTCGATGGTCAGCCAGAAGACGAGCGCCTCCGACGGCGCGGGCACGTCCGCGGCCCCCTGCTCGGCGAGCCACACCCGGGCGAGCCCCCCGAGCTCCGGGTCGTCGAGCACCTCCCGCAGCGCGGGCTCCGCCTCGGCGCCGGCCAGGGAGAGCGCCTGCTGGCAGCGGAGTCTGCGCAGCGGCGCGCCCTCGTCGCCGCCGCGCGCCGCGGCCAGCAACTCCCGTGCCGCGGCGAGCGGTTCGTGCCGGGCGAGCCACTGCTCGATCTCCGCCTGCGCGGCATGCTGGGGAAAGCCGGAGGTGCCCTCAAGGAGGACGTCCGCGCCCTTGTCCGCGAGCTCGCCGACGGCGGGCGCGTCGACGCCGGCCTCCAGCATGCGGGCGCGGACGCCGTACAGGCCCAGCGGGGTGAGCCTGACCATGCCGTAGCGGGTGACGTCCTCCTCGTCGACCGGCGCGGGCTCGTCCGTGTCCTGCATGCCGCCGGTGTCGCCGGTGTCGTCGATCTCGGCCATGAGGGCCTCGTCCACCGGCTGGTACTCGACCAGGCCGAGCGGTTCGAAGAGCCGGAACTGGTCGTCGAGCTTCATCATCGCGTCCGACACCTGCTCCAGGATGTCGTCCGTGGGCTCGCCCATGTCGTCGGGGACGATCATCGAGGCGGCGAGCGCGGGCAGCGGCACCGGGCCCTCACCGGCCGGGGCCTCGCCCACCGTGAGCAGGTAGAGGTTGCCGAGGACGCCGTCCAGGAAGTCGGCCTCGCCCTGGGGGTCCCAGCCGAGCTCGTCGAAATTGACCTCGCCGTTCTCCTCTAGGACGTCGAGGAGGTTCTCCATGTCCGGCACGGTGGCGTCCGCGTACACGGTGTCCAGGGCGCCGAGCCAGATGCCGAGGACGTCCTGCGGGCCACCGGAGGAGAGCAGCGTCAGCTCCTCGCCCTGGGCGACGGTGCCCTCCGAGCCCTCCTCCTCGCCGTCCGTGACCTCGACGAGGCCGGTGTCCACGGCGATCCGCCAGGCCTCACTGGCGTGCGCGGCCGCGTCGGGGTCGTCCGCCGCGAGGCCGAGCTCGGCGGCGGCCGCCGGGAGCTGGGCGTCGATGAGTTCGCCGCCCGCGCCGACCCGGGTCTCGGCTCCCGCCCAGCGGGCGAGCCGCACGGCGCGGGAGAGCAGCGGTGTGGCGAGCGCGGCCCGCGCGAGCTCCGCTTCGGAGTGCAGCAGCACCGGCGGCAGGGTGGCGGGGCTTACGGACATCGGCTGGTTCTCCTCCGGGAGGTAGGGGTCTCCCCTGCTCGTCGAGCGGAGTCGAGGGCTCGGGAAGGGTCGGGCAGGGCGCAAGCCTAGACGGATTTGGCACCATGCCGCCCGGTTCATGTCCCTGTCAGGAGACATACGGCACCTGAACACCCGTACAACCTTGACAACTGCCCTGGTCAAGCAAGAGATTGACGCGCGTAGAGCGCCTTGCGCGGCCCTGCACCGCCGCTCGTTCCCTCACCCTCATCCGGAGCCCCTCATGCCGCACATACCGACGCCCCGCATACCGAGATCGGCCGCCGTCGGCGCCGTCGTCGCCACCGCCCTCGCGGCCGGTCTGCTCGCCGCGTCCTCCTCCGCCGCCTCGGCCGACGCGGTCCGCGTCCACGACATCCAGGGCACCACCCGGATCTCGCCGCTGGCCGGACAGCAGGTCACCGACGTCTCCGGCATCGTCACGGGCGTCCGCGGCCACGGCTCCAAGGGCTTCTGGATCCAGGACGCGAAGGCCGACGCCGACCCGGCCACCAGCGAGGGCGTCTTCGTCTTCACCGGCTCGGCGGCACTCACCGTCAAGCCGGGGGACGCGGTCCGGGTCTCCGGGACGGTAGGGGAGTACGTCCCCGGAGGCGCCGCCTCCGGCAACCAGTCCCTCACTCAGATCACCAAGCCGACGGTGACCGTGGAGTCCTCCGGCAACGCGCTGCCCGCGCCGGTCCGGATCGGCGCCAAGTCGGTGCCCGCCCGCTACGCGCCCGCCGGTGACCCGGCGCAGGGCGGCAGCGTCAACGCGCTGCCGCTGAAGCCCCGTACGTACGCCCTGGACCTGTACGAGTCCCTGGAGGGCATGAACGTGGCGGTCGGCAGCTCGCGCGTGGTCGGCGCGACCGACCCGTACAACGAGCTGTGGGTGACGGTGAAGCCCCACGAGAACCGCAGCAAGCGCGGCGGCGCCGTCTACGGCTCCTACGGCGCGCAGAACGGCGGACGGCTCCAGATCCAGCAGCTCGCGCCGGTCTCCGAGCACCCCTTCCCGAAGGCGAACGTCGGCGACGTCCTGAGCGGCGGCGCCGAAGGCCCCCTGGACTTCAACCAGTTCGGCGGCTACACCCTCGTCGCCCGCGAGCTGGGTGACGTCCGCGACAAGGGGCTCGTACGGGAGAAGACGCGGCGGCAGGCCAAGGGGGAGCTCGCCGTGGCCACGTACAACGTCGAGAACCTCGACCCGACCGACCCGCAGACGAAGTTCGACGCGCTCGCCGGGGCCGTCGTGACGAACCTCGCCTCGCCCGACATCGTCGCCCTGGAGGAGATCCAGGACGACAACGGCGCGAAGAACGACGGCACGGTCGCCGCGGGCGCGACCCTGAAGAAGTTCACGGACGCGATCGTCGCCGCGGGCGGGCCGCGCTACGAGTGGCGCTCCATCGACCCGGTGAACAACAAGGACGGCGGCGAGCCCGGCGGCAACATCCGCCAGGTCTTCCTCTTCAACCCGGAGCGGGTCTCCTTCACCGAGCGCGCGGGCGGCGACGCCACGGCGGCCACCGAGGTCGTACGCGCGGGCAAGCGGGCCGCGCTGAGCCACTCCCCCGGCCGGATCGACCCGCAGAACGCGGCGTGGACCAACAGCCGCAAGCCGCTGGCCGGCGAGTTCGTCTTCCGCGGCCGCACGGTCTTCGTGATCGCCAACCACTTCGGATCCAAGGGCGGCGACGAGGGGCTCACCTCGCACCACCAGCCGCCGGTGCGCTCCTCTGAGACGCAGCGGCTGAAGCAGGCGCAGGCCGTGAACGGCTTCGTGAAGGACATCCGCGAGGTCCAGCGGAACGCGGACGTCGTGGTGCTCGGTGACATCAACGACTTCGAGTTCTCGGCGACCACCAAGGCACTGGAGGACGGCGGGGCGCTGCGCGCGGCCGTCAGGTCGCTGCCGAAGAGCGAGCGTTACTCGTACGTCTACCAGGGCAACTCGCAGGTCCTCGACCAGATCCTGACCAGCCCGGGGGTCGGCGACGCCGACGACTTCTCGTACGACAGCGTGCACATCAACGCGGAGTTCGCGGAGCAGAACAGCGATCACGACCCGCAGGTGCTGCGCTTCAAGCCGTAGGGCGGACGGGGTCCTGGCGGATCGGCTCACCCGTAGAGCGCATCGGCTCACCCATAGAGGTGATGCAGCCAGTCCTGCCAGGCCAGTTCGGTGCGTTTGGCGTCCGCGTGCGGGCCGAAGTCGTGCACGCGGACGCCCACCGGCGTGCCGAAAAGATTGCGGCCGAAGAAGCGGTGCAGGGTGTCGTCGGTCCGCAGGCCGATGAAGTACCGGCTGCGGAAGTCGATCACCGCGCTCAGCTCCTCGCCGGGTGCCTCCACGCGGATGCGGGCGCCCTCGGTCGCGTCGTCGGGCAGGCCGAGGGCGCGGGCGAGGCGGAGGAAGGCGTCCGGCGTCGCGGAGGTGCGCGGGCCGTTGAGGGCGGAGAAGACGGCGGCGCGGCCCGCGAAGTGCGCCATGTACTGGCGCAGGGTGTGCAGATGGAAGTCGGTGCGCTTCGCGGCGTCCTCGTACTGGTTGTTCCCGTCCTCGGTGAAGGTGCCGCTGTGGACGTAGCGCAGCCAGGAGCGGCGGCCGCCGGCGCGGGGCTCGATGGTGTGGTCGAGCAGGTCGAGGCTCTGTCCGGGCACGCCGTCCGGGTCCTCGACGCGTGCGGTGAGGCGGTGCGGCGGGTCCCAGCGGGTGACGGTGCCGCCGAAGGGGGCGGAACCGCCCTCGCGCGGCTCGTACTTCATGGGCCAGAGCCAGCCGCCCGTGCCGGTGGTGAGGGCGGCCCAGAGCTGCGCCGGGGAGCCCTCGACCTCGAACTCCCGGGCTATCTCGAACTCCTTCGGCATCGCTCCACCGTCCCGCCGACACCTGCCGCTGTCCAGGCGGGCGGAGCCGCCGGCGGGAGGGTGCCCGGAATTTACGCTCAGCTCGGTACGAAGCGGTACGCGAAGCGGTACCGGGCGACCGAGCCGCCGGGGGCGACACCGGGGAAGTCGCACACCCGCCGCCACTGGGGCGTCGGCGACCCCACCCCGTCGCCCGCCGCGGCGAGCGCGTCGATGTGGGCCTGCTCGCTCTCCCACTCCGCGTAGTTGACGACCCTCGTGCCGTCCGTGCTGACGTGGAAGTGCGCGGAGATCAGCCCCTTGTCGCCGGCCGGGTCGCTGTCCAGGGCCTCCAGTACGCCGTCCACCCAGGCGCGCTGGCGGTCCGCGTCGGGGCCGTCGAAGTCGACCCGTACGATCACGATCGCGCCGGGCTCCCGCGCCTCGCGGTCCTCGCTGTGGCCCTTGCCCTGGCCCTGGCCCTTGTCGGGGCTCCAGGCGCGGTACAGCCGCGTCTTGGAGAGGGCGAGGCGTTCGATGCCCGGCACGGCCGCGTCGATGGCGGCGTTGCGCGCGTCCCTGCCGTCGGGGCTCGCGAAGAAGTCCTGGTAGGCCTCCTCGTCGCGCCACTGGGAGTGGTGCAGGACCGTCGAGCCGTCGGAGCCCGCGTACACCGTGTACGACAGGAGGCCCTCGTGCGGCCACGGGCGGCTCTCCCAGGCCCGCGCGATGGCGTCGAGGGTGGCCCGCTGCCGCTCGGGCGAGCCGGTGCTCCAGGTGCTGAAGAAGGTGAGGCCCGCGTCGGGGCGGGCCGGGTCGGGGTGGCTGCCGGTGCTCAGGGTGGTGGTCGCAGACATGGCTGTCCGTCCGTCCTCTCGGTGCGTATCAGTACGTAGTGACGCCTGTACGTCGGTGTCGGGGCGGGCCCGGCACCGTGTACGCACCACCACGTTCCGACTTCAACCAAGGTTCAGGTCAAGCCGTTTCATGATCCGGCGCGCTCACCGCGCCGAGGACGGGGCGTTTGGGCTCCCGGCCGTCCCCCGACGAGCGCCCCCGCACCCGCCGCCACAGCCACGGCCCCATGAACCCCGCGAACCAGCGCGCCTCCGCCGTCACCTCACCCAGCACCGACGCGCGGGCCAGCGGCGGCAGCGTGGTCAGCCAGCTCTCGTGCCCCGGCAGGCCGAGGGCGTCCGCCATCCCCGCGGCGATCCTCGCGTGACCCAGCGGGCTGGCGTGCATACGGTCGGCGCTCCACAGCCGCGGGTCGGTGGTGATCCGGTGCGGGAAGGTGTCGAGCACGGTCACGCCGTGCCGGTCGGCGGCCGCCCTGATCCGGGCGTTCAGGTCCAGGACGCGGGGCAGCAGACGGCTCGCGAGCGGGGAGATCCGCCCGAGGTCCGGGAAGGTCACGGTGGCCACGTGGGCGCCCGCCGCGGTGAGCGCGGTGAACATCTCCTCGATGTCGGCGGCGACGCGCGCGGCGTCGAAGCCCGGCCGCACCAGGTCGTTCATGCCCGTCATGACGGTCACCAGATCCGGTTTCAGCGCGAGGGCGGGGCCCAGCTGCTCCGCCCTGATCCGTGATGTCGGCCGACCGCGCACGGCCAGGTTGGCGTAGGTGAGGTCCGGGTTCTCCGTGGCCAGGATCTCGGCGAGCCGGTCGGCCCAGCCGCGGTAGCCGTGCGCCTCGTCGCCGTCCCCGATGCCTTCGGTCTGGCTGTCGCCGATCGCGACGTAACGTGCGTACGGATGGTGCCGCATGGTGGTCATGCGCCGAGCTTCCTCCGGGGGCCCTGCCTCGTCAACGCGGCCTCTGCGGTGTCCTTCAGGTGGCCTCCGGGGCAGGCGGCAGGGGTGGCTGTGCGAGACTCCCGCCATGTCCACGCCCATGATCCTGCGTCCCGCCGCCCGTTCGGAACTGCCCGCCGTCCTCGCCCTGCTGGCCGACGAGGACACGTGCGTGGACCCGGCGGCGGTCGTGGTCGACGAGGCGTACGAGCGGGCGTTCGCGTCGATCGAGGAGGACGCGCGCAACGAACTGCTGGTCCTCGTCGACGAGGCGGAGGACGTCGTCCTGGGGTGCCTGCAGGTGACGTACATCCCGGGACTCGGCAAGCACGGCGCCGAGCGCGCGCTGATCGAGGCGGTCCGGGTGCGGGCCGACCGGCGCGGTGGCGGACTCGGGCGGCTGCTCATGGAGCGTGCCGTGGAGCGGGCACGCGCGCGTGGCTGCGCGCTGGTCCAGCTGACCAGCAACAAGCGGCGCGCGGACGCGCACCGCTTCTATGCCTCGCTGGGTTTCGCGCGCAGCCACGACGGTTTCAAGCTGCCTCTGTGAGCACGGGGGCCGGACGGCTCGGAGCGGGTGGCCGCCGCCGTCCGGTCGACGCCCCGGGCCCCGGGCCCCGGCCTCAGTCCGGCCAGCGGCCGGTCACCCGGCGTACGCCGACCGCGCCGCCGCGTTCCACCACTGCCCTGACCACGGCGAAGATCGCGCCCTGGAGCGCGGCCGCGGCGAGGATCTCACGCCAGGCACGTTCCTCGTCGTGGGCGTCCGGGGCGTCGTCCTCGCCCGCGACCGCCTTCCACGTCCGTTTGAACAGGGCCCCGGCGACGGCGCCGCCGAGCATGCCGAAGGCCATCCCGAGCGGCTTGTACAGCATCGTGGTCCCGCTCATCGGCGGCCACCTCCCTTACGGCGGCGCAGCGCCACGCAGGCGATCAGCGCGCCCGCGCCCGCCCCCGCCGCGATGAACGCCCGCGGGTGCCGGCCACCGGTCCGTACGACGTTGCTCGCGGCGGCCCGTACCGGCTCGGGCGTGCCGTCCTGCACACGCCGCGCGGCCTCGGCGACCCTCTCCTCGACCTGGACCACGGCCTGATGCTCCTCCGCCCGCGCCTTGGCACCGAGCACGGCCCCCTTGGCCAGGGCGGCACCCTCGACCGCCTTGCCCTTCGCGAGAGCGGCGCCTTCGACCGCCTTGCCCTTCGCCAGGGTCGCGCCTTCGACCGCCTTGCCCCCGGCCAGGGCGGCACCCTCGGTCACCTTGCTCTTCGCCAAAGCGGCGCCTTCGACCGCCTGGCCCTTCACCTGCGTGGCGCCTTCGACCGCCTTGCCCTTCGCCAGGGCCGCACCCTCGGCCGCCTTGCCCTTCGCCAGGGCGGCACCCTCGGTCACCTTGCTCTTCGCCAAAGCGGCGCCTTCGACCGCCTGGCCCTTCACCTGCGTGGCGCGCTCGACCGCCTTGCCCTTCGCCAGGGCCGCACCCTCGATCGCCTTGCCCTTCGCCAGGGCCGCACCCTCGATCGCCTTGCCCTTCGCCGATGCGGCGCCTTCGATCGCCTGACCCTTCGCCTGCGTGGCGCCCTCGACCGCCTTGCCCTTCACCCGGCTCGCGCCCTCGACCGCTTGGCCCTTCACCTGCGCCGCGCCCTCAACCGCCTGGCCCTTCACCTGCGCCGCGCCCTCGACCGCCTTGCCCTTCACCCGGCTCGCGCCTTCGACCGCCTGGCCCCTGGCCTGCGCCGCGGCCTCGACCGCCTTGCCCTTGGTCTGCCCAGCGCCCTCCGCGGTCACGTTCGCGTTCCTCGTGTGTCCCGTCTTGCCCGCCGCCTTGTCCTTCGCGCGTGTCGCCTGTTCCGTCACCTTGTCCTTCACCTGTGCCGCCGTCTCCCGTACCTGCCCCTTCACCTCTTCGGCCCGGTGGCGGGCGCGGGACTTCACGTCCGCCTTCGCCACCAGTTCCTCCACGGTCTCGCCCAACTGGCCGCGGGTCTCCTCGATCTGCCGGCGCAGTTCGTCCGGCCCCTTCACGCCCGTGTTCTTCGGATCCTTCGGCGTGTTCGTCATCGGTGCGCCCTTCCCTTGATCTCCTCGACGTCCGCCTTGACGCTGTCGATGGCCTCCTGCGGTACGGGCGGTACCGCGCGTGCCATCTGTCCGCGCCCCGCCGCGGCCAGCACCCCGGCCACGGCGAAGAGAACGCCGGTGACGACGAGGGCCGCGGCCCAGACGGGCAGGGCCAGTGAGAGCGCCGCGATCGCCGCGGCCGCCAGTGCCATGAGCCCGACGTAGAAGATCGCACCGGCCGCTCCGAGGAGCCCGCCACCGCGCCCCGCGCGCTTGCTCTTCGCGGCCATCTCCTGGCCGGCGAGCCGCATCTCCTGGCGTACGAGTTCCGAAAGCTGCGCGGTGGCCTGCTCGACGAGCTGTCCCACCGAGTGCTGCACGTGGTCGCGCGTCGGCCGCTCGTCCATGGTCCCGGTCACGGATGTCGCCTCCCTTCTGGCTGGGGCGCCCGGGTACCCGTGCCCGGCCGTGCTACCCCCGTTGATCCCCGGTCAGCCGGGCCAGCTCCGCCTGGAACCAGTCGAGGCGCGCCTGGAGGAGCGCCGCCTCGGCCATCAGCTCGGGCATGCCGAGCCCGGGGAGCCCGAGGAGCCCGCCCGGGGAGGTGGGCGGGGCGGCCGCGACGACCCTCAGCCCCTCCCCCGCGAGCCGCGCGAACTCCGGTACGGAGACAGCTTGCCGCCCGCCCCTGCACCGCCCGCACGCCGCCTCCAGCACCCGCCACCCCGGCCTGCCCCACCCGGCGTCGGCGAGGAGCGAGGCGGTGGCGCCGCAGTCGCAGGGCGGCACGGTCGCGCCCCGCACCCGCTGTCTGGCGTACCGGAAGCCGCGTTCGAAGCGGATGTACGCCCCGAGCACCGTCACTTCGAGGAGCACCGCCTTCCGGTGCTCGGCGGTGCACAGCAGCCCCTCGGCGGTGGCGCGGTCGTGCACGCAGTGGAAGCCGCAGTCGCAGCGGCGGTTCGGGGCGCTGTGCCGTCTGCCGTAGACGCAGCGGGCCTCGTCGAGCACGTGGTACGGCAGCCCCGCGCCGAGGGAGACGCCGGTGAAGGCGGCCCCGGTGCCGTCGTGGGACAGCACCGGGCGGGCGATCTTGTATCCGGTCGGCGGCTCCGTCGGGCGTTCCTCGGGGAGCCGCATCCTCATCGGGTGACCGCGGCCTCGACCGGCCGGGGCTCCGTCGCCGACTCCGGGGCCTTGGGGGCCGGGTCGGGTACGGACGTCTCGTACTCCCGCACCGACTCCTCCCGCCGCGGCTGCTCTTCGGCGATTCCGGTGGCGAGTGCCTTGCCGAGCCTCATGACGCCTCCTAGGGACCGACTGTCCCGCCATGGTGGCCCATACGGGGGCGAGTTGGCACCAGGGCCTGTCCCGTCCAGACGCGCCGATCCGCGCCGTGCCGCCCCGGACCTGCCCGGAAATCGCCCCTGTTCTCGTAGCGCTGCTGACCGTTACCTCGTAGGAAAATTAAGCAGAGCTTCAGCCAGCACCCACCAGGACTCCTCCCATGCCGCGCTGTGCGCCACCGAGAAGGCGTGCGCCCACGGCCTGTTGGTGCTCACGCCGCACTACAGCAAGCCCCCGCGGGACGCCGTAGAGGCGCACTTCCGCCCGGTCGCCGACGGCTGCGGGCTGCCGGTGCTGCTCTACGACATCCCGGGCCGCATCGGCACCTGGATCGAGCCGCCGACGCTTCTGCGCCTCGCGGACCACCCGGATCGTCGGGGTGACGGACTGCGCGTACGACATCCTCGGCAGCCGGCACGTCATCTCGCGGACGGGCCTCGCCTACTACGCGGGCTGCGACGAGTTCGCCCTGGCGCTGTACGCGGTGGGCGGCGCCGGATACATCAGCGCGGTCGCCAGCGCGCTACCCGCCCGGCTGCGCGCGGTGCTCGACGCGTTCGACGCGGGTGACCCGGCGGCCGCCCTGCCGCTGATCGAGCTGATGATGGCGTCGGGCCCGCCCGGCACGGTCACGGCGAAGGCGCTGCTCGGCCGCTCGCCGCCTACCGGTCCGCGAAGACCGGGGTCCAGCGCCCGGGGGAGTGTTCCTTCGGCGAGCGGTAGCCGCTGAGCGGGACGGTCTTCCGGCTCCCGACGGTGACGAGCACGAGCCGCTGTCGGTACTCGCTCGTGCCGGATGCGATGTCCCAGGCGATGAGCCGCTTCGAGTCGGCCCAGGCGAGGAGCTGCTGGCCCGGCACCTTGGCGACGCGCTTGCCGGTGGCGGGGTCGATGATCTCGGACGCGGTGGTCCTGGCACCGCCCGCGAAGTCGCCCCCGGCGAGCCTGCCGTCCGGCGAGAGCCCGGCCTCGTTGAACCAGCGCAGGTGCTTCTCCTTCTCGGGAGTGTTCCGCTTGCGGCCCTCGAAGTCGTAGTACTGCTGGTGCGGCGCCGAGGTGAGGCCCGAGTGGACCAGGGTGCCGTCCTGGCTGAAGGCGAAGTCCTCCCGGGTGTTGATGTCGGAGAGCCCGAAGGCGTCCTCCTTCGTCCTGACCTCGCTCCAGCCGGAGTCGCCCGACGCCACGTCGATGACGTGGAAGCCGGTCCTGCTCGGCGCGGCGGGACCGGGCTCCTCACGCTTGCCGTCGTTCATCGGCCGGTCCTTGTCACGCAGGTCCGGGCTCTTCGCGTAGGTCGTGGCGACGAGCTTCCTGCCGTCCGGCGAGAACGCGACGCCTCCGACCTTGTGGTCCACCGGAATCCAGCGCTCGACCTTGCCGGTGAGCAGGTTCAGCAGGCCGATCCGCCGGGCGGGCAGCCCGTGTTCGAGGACGGCGGCGGTGCGCATGCCGGGGGCGATGTCCAGCCACGCCCACCGGGCGTCCTTGCGGTAGGTGCCCGTCTTCTGGTCGAGCAGGTGGTAGGTGCGGGTGATGATCTCGTCGCCGTCCGGCTGCTCGACGCGCTCGCTCGTGCTGAACGCGGCGAGCGCCGTGCCGCCCACGGCGATCAGGTCGCGCGGCGGCGTCTGGCCGGGGTGCGCCACGATGTCGCCGCTCTTCAGCTCGCTGGCCGGACGCGTCTCCTGCCGCTCGGAGTCCTGGCCGAGCACCGGCACCGCCACCGCCACGACGACGGCCGTCACGGCGGCGAGGGAGGTGCCCGCGATCGTACGGTTCCTGCGGCGCCGCCGGGCGGCGAGCACCCGGTCGGCGAAGTCCCCCGGTAGGGGCGCGCCTTGGTCGGCCTGCTCCCGCAGCGACTCGCGCACCAGCTCTTCCACGTTCACGGTCATACCTCCATGGGCGAGAAGTCGGGGGACGCCTGCCGGGCCCCGCTGCCCGGCAGCTCCGGCCGGTCCGGGCGGTCCGGGCGGTCCAGTCGCGCCAGTTCGGGAGCGAGGCTCCGGAGCCGGGCGAGCGAGCGGTGCGTCGTGCTGCGCACGGTGCCGACGGAGCAGCCGAGGAGCTGGGCGACCTCCGCCTCGGGCAGGTCCTCGAAGTAGCGCAGGACCAGCACGGTCCGCTGGCGCGTGGTGAGCTTGGCGAGCGCCCCGCGCAGCACGATCCGCAGCTCGGCGGCGGACGTGCCGTCCCCGGCGGCGGCGCTCTCCGGCGGCTCGGCGACGGCCAGTTCGCGCCGCGGCCACTTCAGCCGCCACCGGCTCACCTGCTGGCGGTACAGGACGCGCCGTACGTACGCCTCCGGCTCGTCGATCCGCCGCCACCGCCCCGCCGCCTTGACGAGCGCGTTCTGCAGCAGGTCCTCCGCCGCGTGCCGGTCGCCGCCGCTGAGCAGTACGGCGGTCTTCAGCAGCGCCGATGATCTGGTCGCCACGAATTCCCGGAAACTCTCCTGCTCCTGGGCATCCATCGTCACCTTCGCTCCCTGGGGGGCCTGTTGCCCTCCCGCATGAGTGAGGACGGGTCCGGGCGCCCCCCGCTATGCCTGCTTTCCGAGAAACCGGAGAAAGAAAAAACGGCCACCCCGGAGGGTGGCCGCTTTGGGTGGAGCGAGTGGTTCAGCTCACGGTGGGCAAACCCGCCGCCTCGGGCTGCGCGTTGCACGGGCTCGGGCGCAGGCTCCCGCTCCCGCTCCCGGGAATGTCGCGTTGCTCAGTTGTGGCTGTGCAGGACCTCGTTCAGGCCGCCCCAGACCGCGTTGTTCGGGCGGGCCTCGACGGCGCCCGTGACCGAGTTGCGGCGGAAGAGGATGTTCGAGGCGCCGGAGAGTTCGCGGGCCTTGACGATCTGTCCGTCGGGCATGGTCACACGGGTGCCGGCGGTGACGTACAGGCCCGCCTCGACGACGCACTCGTCGCCCAGCGCGATGCCGACGCCCGCCTCGGCGCCGATCAGGCAGCGCTCACCGATGACGATGCGGACGTTGCCGCCGCCCGACAGGGTGCCCATCGTGGAGGCGCCGCCGCCGATGTCCGAGCCGTCGCCGACGACGACACCGGCGGAGACGCGGCCCTCGACCATGGAAGTGCCGAGCGTGCCCGCGTTGAAGTTCACGAAGCCCTCGTGCATGACCGTGGTGCCCTCGGCGAGGTGCGCGCCGAGCCGGACGCGGTCGGCGTCGGCGATGCGGACGCCCTTCGGCGCGACGTAGTCCGTCATGCGCGGGAACTTGTCGACGGACGTCACGGCGAGGTGCAGGCCCTCGGCGCGGGCGTTGAGCCGCACCTTCTCGACGTCGTCCACGGCGACCGGGCCGAGCGAGGTCCACGCGACGTTGGCGAGGAAGCCGAACTGGCCGTCCAGGTTCACGCCGTGCGGCTTGACCAGGCGGTGCGAGAGCAGGTGCAGGCGCAGGTAGACGTCGTGGGCGTCCAGCGGCTTGTCGTCGAGGGAGGCGATGACCGTACGTACGGCCACGGTCTCCACGCCACGGCGGGCGTCGGGGCCGATCGCCTTGGCGGCGCCCTCACCGAGCAGTTCCACGGCGCGCTCGGCGGTCAGCCGCTCGCTGCCTGCGGGGCCCGGCTCCACGACCAGCTCGGGCGCGGGGAACCAGGTGTCGAGAACGGTGCCGTCGGCGGCGACGGTGGCGAGGCCTGCGGCGATGGCGCCGGTGGTGCGGGATGCGTTCGTGTCGGTCATGGGTGAAACCTAACCGGAGCGGTGTCGCGCGGGCGAACCGGTCTCACGGTCCGGAGGCACGGCCCGGCCCGGCACGGCCCGGTCCGGCAGCAGCCGGCCGAGCATCTCGCGCGCGTACGCCTCGTCGTACGTGCCGCCGGTGAGCAGCACCTGGAGGCAGACGCCGTCCATCAGGGCGACGAGGGCGCGCGCGGTGACCGGATCGGTGCGCGGCGCGAGGACGCCGGCGAGGCCCTGGCACCACTCGGCGGCCACGGGCCGCAGCGCGGGCCTGCGCAGGGCGGCGAGGTACAGCTCGTACTCCAGCTCGACCCCCGTGCGCTCCCCGCCGAGCCACTCGCCGAGCAGCCGCGCCAGCTCCTCGGCGAGGTCGGCGCCGGGGTCCTCGAACGCGCCGCCGGCGGCCACGGCCTTGGCGAAGCCCTCGTTCGCCTGCCGCAACGCGGCGACCAGCAGTTCGTCGAGCGTCTTGAAGTGGTACGTCGTCGAACCGAGCGGCACGTCGGCCTCGGCGGCGGCCGAGCGGTGGCTGAGCCCGGCGATCCCCTTCGCGCCGACCACCCGGATCGCGGCGTCGATGATCCGCTGGCGGCGCTCGGGGTCGTAGCGACGGGGCATCAGTGGGCCCCGCCCAGATTGAGCACGACGACGCCCACGATCACGAGCGCGATGCCCGCGAGCTTGAGCGGACTGGTCGACTCCCCGAGGAACATCATGCCGATGGCGGCGACGGCCGCGGTGCCGATGCCCGCCCAGATCGCGTAGGCGGTGCCCACGGAGAGCGTCTTGAGTGTCTGCGCGAGGAGGGTGAAGGCGAGGAGATACCCCGCGACAGTGATCAGCGACGGCCACAGCCTGCTGAACCCCTCGCTGTACTTCATGGCCGTGGTTCCGGTGACTTCCGCCGCGATGGCCGCGGCCAGCAGTGCGTATCCCATAGGTACGAGTGTACATATCGATGCGTACGAGCGTCCGCAACGGCGCCGCCCGCGCGGCTTCCCCGGCCCCCGCACGGGCTAAGGTGACGCGATCACTGTGGGGGGACCACAGGGGCGCACGAGACGATGGAGCACAGAAGCGATGCCGGACACATCGGGGTGGGGACCCCTGCCGCCCCACCCCTACGACTGGCGGCAGAACCCGTGGGGCCCCCCGCCGCCCCCGCCGCCGAAGCCCGGCGTCATACCCCTCGCCCCGCTCGGCGTCGACCAGGTGCTCGGCGGCACCTTCGCCACGATGCGCCGCTACGCCAAGCCGCTGTTCGGCACGGCAGCCGCCGCGTACGGAGTGCTCGCCGCCGTGATGACGGGCGCGCTCCTGCTCGCGTACGCCGCCACCCGCGACGACTTCCGGGCCATGTACGAACCGGGCGCCACCTTCTCGTGGGAGCACGGACGACCGCTGCTGCTGGCCTTCGGCGCCGTCTGGGCGACGGGACTGCTGGGCAGCCTCGCCGTCAACTCCTTCATCCAGGCCGCCTGCGCGACGACCCTTCAGGAGGCGGTCCTGGGCCGCCGCACGACGTTCCGGGCGGTGTGGCGCAGGGCCTGGCCGCGTACGCCGTCCGTGGCGGCGGTGACGCTGGTGCTCGCCCTCATCCTGCTGCTGCCGGTCGCGGTGTTCGCCCTGCTCTTCGTCGCCTTCTTCGTGACGGTCCTGACCGATTCGACCGCCCCCTTCGGCCTGGTCTTCCTCCTCTTCCTGCTCGTGCTCCCGCTGTCGGCCTGGCTGTACGTCCTGTTCGCCTTCGCCCCGGCCGCGGCGGCCCTGGAGATGGCGGGCCCGCTGACGGCGCTGCGCCGCTCGGTACGTCTGGTGCGCGGCGCCTGGTGGCGCACGTTCGGCATCTCGCTGCTCGCCGGGGTGATCGTGGTGATCGTGTCCCTGGTGTTCCAGCTACCCCTGCAGTTCGCCGCGCCCGAGCCCCGCCCGATCGACCCGGACAGCTCGGCCTCCACCGTCTTCCTGCACCAACTGCGGTCCCAGTCCGGCCTGTACGCCCTGGCCGGACTGCTCGGCACACTCCTCACCCAGCTGACCGCCGTGGTCTTCCTCCCCCTGGTGACCGCCCTGCTCTACATGGACCGCCGCATCCGCAAGGAGGGCCTGGCCCAGGCCCTGCACACGGCGGCGTGAACACGACGAAGCCCCCCGGAGGATCCTCCGGGGGGCTTCGAGGCAGATCGGCTCAGACGTTGAACCCGAGCGCCCGCAGCTGCTCGCGCCCATCGTCCGTGATCTTGTCCGGGCCCCACGGCGGCATCCAGACCCAGTTGATCCGCAGCTCGTTGACGATGCCGTCCGTGGCGGACTTCGCCTGGTCCTCGATGACGTCGGTCAGCGGGCAGGCCGCGGACGTCAGCGTCATGTCGATCGTGGCGATGTTGGCGTCGTCGACGTGGATGCCGTAGATCAGGCCGAGGTTGACGACGTCGATGCCCAGCTCGGGGTCGACGACGTCGTACAGCGCCTCGCGGACCTCTTCCTCGGAAGCCGGCTTCGTGGTCAGGGTCTCGTTCTCGCTCATGCGGTCTTCCTCTCGGCGACAGCGGCGCCGTCGTCCTCTCCCAGCGCCTGGGCGGTCGCGTCCTTCCACGCCATCCAGCTCAGCAGAGCACACTTGACGCGCGCGGGGTACTTGGAGACCCCGGCGAACGCGACCGCGTCCTCCAGGACCTCCTCCATGGCGTCGTCGGGCTCCAGCCTGCCCTTGGACTGCATCAGCTCCAGGAAGACTTCCTGGATCTTCCGCCCCTCCGCGAGGTCCTTGCCGACCAGCAGGTCGTTCAGGACGGACGCGCTGGCCTGGCTGATGGAGCAGCCCTGGCCCTCGTACGACACGTCGGCGATCGTCGACCCGTCGTACTTCACGCGCAGGGTGATCTCGTCACCGCACGTCGGGTTGACATGGTGCACCTCGGCGTCGCCCTCGCGCAGACCACGCCCGTGCGGGTGCTTGTAGTGGTCCAGGATGACTTCCTGGTACATCGAATCCAGCTTCACGTTCCCAGCCAGCCCCTCAGCCGAAGAAGTTCCGTACGTGCTCCAGGCCGTCGACCAGAGCGTCGATCTCGCCGGGCGTGGAGTACAGATAGAACGACGCTCGCGTGGTCGCGGGAATTCCGTAGCGCAGGCAGACGGGGCGAGCGCAGTGGTGACCCACGCGGACCGCGATGCCTTCCTCGTCCAGGACCTGGCCCACGTCGTGCGGGTGGATGTCGCCGAGCGTGAAGGAGATCGCGGCGCCGCGGTCCTCGGCCGTCGTCGGACCGATGATCCTCAGGTCCGGGACTTCCAGGAGCCGCTTGACCGCGTACTCGGTGATCGCGTGCTCATGCGCGGCGATCTTGTCCATGCCGATCGAGGAGAGGTAGTCCACGGCCGCGCCGAGGCCCACGGCCTGGGAGACCGGGGGCGTGCCCGCCTCGAACTTGTGCGGCGCGGGAGCGTACGTCGACGAGTGCATCGACACCGTCTCGATCATCTCGCCGCCACCGAGGAACGGGGGCAGGTCCTCCAGGAGCTCCTGGCGTCCCCACAGCACGCCGATGCCCGTCGGGCCGCACATCTTGTGGCCGGTGAAGGCCACGAAGTCGGCCTGGAGCGCCTGCACGTCCAGCGGCATGTGCGGCGCGGCCTGCGAGGCGTCGATGAGGACGAGCGCGCCGACCTCCTGGGCGCGGCGCACGATCGCCTCGACCGGGTTGAGCGTGCCCAGGATGTTCGACACGAGCACGAAGGAGACGATCTTCGTCTTCTCCGTGATGACCTCGTCGATGTTGGACAGGTCGAGACGGCCGTCGTCGGTGAGGCCGAACCACTTCAGCTTCGCGCCCGTGCGCTGCGAGAGCAGCTGCCACGGCACGATGTTGGAGTGGTGCTCCATCTCCGTGATGACGATCTCGGTCTCGTGGTCCACGCGGTAGGGCTCGTCGGCCCAGCCGAGCATGTTCGCCACGAGGTTCAGCGACTCCGAGGCGTTCTTGGTGAAGATCACCTCGTTGCGGCTGGGCGCGTTGATGAACGCCGCGACCTTGTCACGGGCGCCTTCGTACAGCGCCGTGGCCTCCTCGGCGAGGACGTGCACGCCGCGGTGAACGTTGGCGTTGTGCTGCTCGTAGTACTCGTTCAGTACGTCGAGGACCTGGCGCGGCGTCTGGGACGTCGCCGCGTTGTCCAGGTACACGAGCTTCTTGCCGTCGTGGATCGTGCGATCCAGGATCGGGAAGTCCTTGCGGATCGCCTCGGTGTCGAGGAGGCCGGAAAGCCCCTGGTGGGCCACTGTCACGCGGATGCGCCACCCTTCGTGTAAGCCTCGTAGCCCTCGGCCTCGAGCTTGTCGGCCAGCTCCGCGCCGCCCGACTCGGCGATGCGGCCGTTCGCGAAGACGTGCACGAAGTCCGGCTTGATGTAGCGCAGGATGCGCGTGTAGTGCGTGATCAGGAGCGTGCCGACCTCGCCGGTCTCACGGACGCGGTTCACGCCGTCCGAGACCTGGCGCAGCGCGTCGACGTCCAGACCGGAGTCCGTCTCGTCGAGGATCGCGATCTTCGGCTTGAGGAGCTCCATCTGGAGGATCTCGTGGCGCTTCTTCTCACCGCCGGAGAAGCCCTCGTTCACGTTGCGCTCGGCGAAGGCCGGGTCCATCTGGAGCTGCTCCATCGCGGCCTTGACCTCCTTCACCCAGGTGCGCAGCTTGGGGGCCTCGCCGCGGATCGCCGTCGCCGACGTACGCAGGAAGTTGGAGACCGAGACGCCGGGGACCTCGACCGGGTACTGCATGGCGAGGAACATGCCGGCGCGGGCGCGCTCGTCGACGGACATCTCCAGGACGTCCTCGCCGTCGAGGGTCACGCTGCCCTGGGTGATCGTGTACTTGGGGTGACCGGCGACCGAGTAGGCGAGCGTCGACTTGCCGGAGCCGTTCGGGCCCATGATGGCGTGGGTCTCGCCCTGCTTCACGGTCAGGTCGACGCCCTTGAGGATCTCCTTGGTGGAGTTGTCGGCCTCGACGGTGACGTGCAGGTCCTTGATTTCAAGCGTTGCCATGGGTGCCTCAGGACTCCTGGGAGAGGGAGACGAGCACGTCGTCCCCTTCGATCTTTACGGGGTATACGGGGACGGGGCGCGTCGCGGGAAGGCCGGACGGCTTGCCGGTACGGAGGTCGAACGCGGAGCCGTGCAGCCAGCACTCGATCTGGCAGTCCTCCACCTCGCCCTCGGAGAGGGAGACGTTCGCGTGCGAGCAGATGTCGTTGATCGCGAACACCTCGCCCTCGGTGTGGACGACCGAGACCGGCGTGCCGTCGAGTTCCACCCGCTTGGGGGTGTCCTCCTCCAGCTCGCTCAGGCCGCAGGCCCGAACGAAGCGAGCACGGTCGGAACTCATGCGGCCGTCGCCTCCAGCTCCTCTTCGATCTTCGCGAGGAGGCGCTCCTCGACGTCCGGCAGACCGATCTGCTGGACCAGCTCGGCGAAGAAGCCGCGGACGACCAGGCGGCGCGCCTCGTCCTCCGGGATGCCGCGCGACTGGAGGTAGAAGAGCTGCTCGTCGTCGAAGCGGCCGGTCGCCGAGGCGTGGCCCGCGCCGACGATCTCGCCGGTCTCGATCTCCAGGTTCGGGACCGAGTCCACGCGGGCGCCGTCGGTCAGCACGAGGTTGCGGTTCATCTCGTACGTGTCCGTGCCCTCGGCGGCGGCCTCGATGAGGACGTCGCCGATCCACACCGCGTGGGCGTTGTCGCCCTGGAGCGCGCCCTTGTAGACGGCGTTCGACTTGCAGTGCGGGGTGTTGTGGTCGACCAGGAGGCGGTGCTCCTGGTGCTGGCCCGCGTCCGTGATGTAGAGGCCGAACAGCTCGGCCTCGCCGCCGGGGCCCGCGTAGTGGACGCGCGGGTGCAGGCGGACCAGGTCGCCGCCGAAGGTGACGACCACGGACTTGAAGGAGGCGTCGCGGCCGATCAGCGCGTTGTGCTGGGCGACGTGCACCGCCTTGTCGTCCCAGTCCTGGACGGAGACGACGGTGAGCTTGGCGCCGTCGCCGACGATGTAGTCGACGTTGGCGGCGAGCACGGCGTCACCGGTGTGGTCGATGACGACGAGGGCCTCGGCGAACGCGCCCAGCTCGATCACCTGGTGCGCGAAGGCGGTACCGCCCTCGCCGTGCACGCCGATGCGGATCGGCTCGGTGAGCACCGTCTCCTTGGGGACGGTCACGACCGAGGCCTTCTCGAAGGACGAGTAGGCCTGCGCGGCGACGCGGTCGACGGGCTTGCCCGCCTTGCCGACGCGCGCGTCGTCCCGGCCGACGGTCTCCTGGGTGACGCCCTCGGGGGCGCTCACCTCGACACGGATGCCGCCACTCGCCACCGCGGTGCCGTCGTGCAGCCCTCGCAGGCGCTCCAGCGGCGTGAACCGCCACTCCTCCTCGCGGCCATGGGGGACCGGGAAGTCCGCCACGTCGTAGGACGGGGGCGCGCTCATGCGGGTGGCGACGGTGGACTCGGCGGCCACCGCGATCGATCCGGCGGTGGTGGACCCCACCGGGATGTTCTGAGCCTCAGCCATGGCTGTCGTCGTGCTCTCTCTCTGCGTAAGAAGTCAGTCGCTGCGGGGAGACGCGGCCGGTCCTAACCGACCGAGCCCTCCATCTGCAGCTCGATCAGCCGGTTCAGCTCCAGGGCGTACTCCATCGGCAGCTCCTTGGCGATCGGCTCGACGAAGCCGCGGACGATCATCGCCATGGCCTCGAACTCCGTCATGCCGCGGCTCATCAGGTAGAAGAGCTGGTCGTCGGAGACCTTGGAGACCGTCGCCTCGTGCCCCATCGACACGTCGTCCTCGCGGACGTCGACGTAGGGGTAGGTGTCCGAGCGGGAGATCGTGTCGACGAGCAGCGCGTCACAGAGCACGTTCGACTTCGAGCCGTGAGCGCCCTCACCGATCTCGACGAGGCCGCGGTACGACGTACGACCGCCGCCGCGCGCCACCGACTTGGAGACGATGTTCGAGGATGTGTTCGGCGCCATGTGGACCATCTTGGAGCCGGCGTCCTGGTGCTGGCCCTCGCCCGCGAAGGCGATGGACAGGGTCTCGCCCTTGGCGTGCTCGCCCATGAGGTAGACGGCGGGGTACTTCATCGTGACCTTGGAGCCGATGTTGCCGTCGATCCACTCCATGGTCGCGCCCTCGTACGCCACGGCGCGCTTGGTGACCAGGTTGTAGACGTTGTTCGACCAGTTCTGGATCGTCGTGTAGCGGCAGCGGCCGCCCTTCTTCACGATGATCTCGACGACGGCGGAGTGCAGCGAGTCCGACTTGTAGATCGGCGCGGTGCAGCCCTCGACGTAGTGCACGTAGGCACCCTCGTCGACGATGATCAGGGTCCGCTCGAACTGGCCCATGTTCTCCGTGTTGATACGGAAGTAGGCCTGGAGCGGGATCTCGACCTGTACGCCCTTGGGGACGTAGATGAACGAGCCACCGGACCACACGGCGGTGTTCAGCGACGCGAACTTGTTGTCGCCGACGGGGATGACGGTCCCGAAGTACTCCTTGAAGAGCTCCGGGTGCTCCTTCAGCGCCGTGTCGGTGTCGAGGAAGATGACGCCCTGCTCCTCCAGGTCCTCGCGGATCTGGTGGTAGACGACCTCGGACTCGTACTGGGCCGCGACACCGGCGACGAGGCGCTGCTTCTCCGCCTCGGGGATGCCGAGCTTGTCGTACGTGTTCTTGATGTCCTCGGGCAGGTCCTCCCAGGACGCCGCCTGCTTCTCCGTGGAACGCACGAAGTACTTGATGTTGGCGAAGTCGATGCCGGAGAGGTCGGAGCCCCAGTTCGGCATGGGCTTCTTGTCGAAGAGCCGCAGGCCCTTGAGGCGGAGCTTCGTCATCCACTCCGGCTCGGACTTCTTGGCCGAGATGTCCCGGACGACGTCCTCGTTGATGCCGCGCTTGGCAGAGGCACCGGCGGCGTCGGAGTCGGCCCAGCCGTATTCGTAAGTGCCCAGACCATCGAGTTCGGGGTGGGCAGTCTCCGTGGGGAGCGTCATGCGGGGTTCCTCCCGGCCGTGCGTGCTGATGCTGGTGTGGTGGTCTGTGTGGTGGTACTGCCGCCGCTGCCACTGCGCGGGATGAACGTCGTACAGACGCCGTCCCCGTGGGCGATGGTGGCGAGGCGCTGCACATGTGTGCCGAGCAGCGCGGAGAAGAACTCCGTCTCCGCCTCGCACAGCTGCGGGAACTGCTCGGCGACATGGGCGACCGGGCAGTGGTGCTGGCAGAGCTGCTCGCCGACCGGCGCGCTGCGCGCCGTGGCAGCGTACCCGTCGGCGGTCAGTGCCTTGGCCAGAGCCTCGGTGCGCTGCTCGGGCGGCGCGGCGTCAATCGCCTTCTTGTATGTCTCGGCCTGGGCGGTGATCCTCGCCCGGGCGAACTCGACGACCGCCGCTTCGCCGTGGTGCTCGGTGATCCACCGGAGCGCGTCCGTGGCCAGCTTGTCGTACGACTGGTCGAAGGCGTCGCGCCCGCAGTCGGTGAGGGCGAAGACCTTCGCGGGGCGGCCCCGGGTCCTGGCGCCGTAGACGCGCTGTTCACGCGCCTCCACGACGTTCTCATGGGCGAGGGCGTCGAGATGCCTGCGGACGGCCGCCTGGGTGAGGCCGAGGCGCTTCGCGAGATCGGCGACGGTGGAGGGGCCGTGGTCCAGGATGGAGCGCGCGACCCGGTTGCGCGTCGAGCGCTCTCCGGTCGCGAGTTCCTCCTGCGGAGCCTCGCCAACGTTTTTCACAACGCCATTGTTGCGTAATTCCTCAGAGCCTGACAACCCGCGCCTTGATCACCGCGTGGTGCGCTGCATCACTTAGGCAAACCTAAGCTGACCTGCGAAAACGATCACTGATCGATCAAACCGGTGGCGCAGCCGACGCCTGTGGAGCAGACTCCTCAACCATGCCGACACCCCCTCCGACCGGCCCTTTATGCACGCGCGAGACGCTCGCGGACGGGCTCCGCGCCCTCGGTGTGCGACCCGGCGAGACCCTCCTCGCACACTCCTCGCTCAGCGCGCTCGGCTGGGTCAGCGGCAGCCAGGTCGCGGTCGTCCAAGCCCTCCTGGACGCGCTCGGCCCCGACGGCACGCTGGTGGTCCCCACCCAGTCCGGGGACAACTCCGACCCGGCCCAGTGGCGGAACCCCCCGGTCCCCGAGAGCTGGTGGCCGAAGCTGCGCGCCTCCCTCCCCGCGTACGACCCGCTGACCACGCCCACCTTCGGCGTCGGCGTCATCCCGGAGGCCGTGCGCACCTGGCCCGGCGCCCTGCGCAGCGCGCACCCGCAGACGTCGTTCGCGGCGCTGGGCCCTGCCGCCGCCCAGCTGATGGCCGGCCACGCCCGCGACTGCCGGCTCGGCGAGCGCAGCCCGCTGGCCCGCCTGGAGAAGGCGGGCGCCCGGGTCCTGCTCCTCGGCGTGGGCTTCGAGACCTGCACCGCCTTCCACCTGGCCGAGTACCGCGTCCCCGGCCCCGAGGTGGAGAACGCCTTCGCGGTGATGACGTCCCGCGGCCGCCGCTGGACGACGGTGCGTGAGCCCTCCATCAGCGACGACGGCTTCGGCGACCTCGGCGCGGCCTTCGAGAAGGAGATGTCGCAGAAGGACACCCCGGTCGTACGAGGCCTCGTGGGCGCCGCCGAGTCGCGCCTGTTCCCCTTGGCGGACGCCGTCGCGTACGCGGAACACTGGCTCGCGCACAACCGGCCGCGCCCCGCCGACCCGGCGCCTCCGGTCCGTCCCTAGACTGGCTCACCATGCGAAACGAGCCCGTCGTCCAGATCCGGAGTCTGGTCAAGCGGTACGGAAACAAGACCGCGGTCGACGGTCTCGACCTGACGGCCGGGGCGGGCATCACCGCCGTCCTCGGCCCCAACGGCGCCGGCAAGACCACCACCATCGAGACCTGCGAGGGCTACCGGAGGCCGGACTCCGGCACCGTCCGCGTCCTCGGCCTCGACCCGGTCCGCGAGGCCGCCGCGCTGCGGCCCCGTATCGGCGTGATGCTCCAGTCCGGCGGCGTGTACTCCGGCGCCCGCGCGGACGAGATGCTGCGCCACGTCGCCAAGCTGCACGCCCACCCGCTGGACGTCGACGCCCTCATCGAACGCCTGGGGCTCGCCGGCTGCGGCCGCACCACCTACCGGCGGCTCTCCGGCGGCCAGCAGCAGCGCCTCGCGCTCGCGATGGCCGTGGTCGGCAGGCCCGACCTGGTCTTCCTCGACGAGCCGACCGCGGGCCTCGACCCGCAGGCCCGCCGGGCCACCTGGGAGCTCGTCCGCGATCTGCGCCGCGACGGCGTCGCCGTCATCCTCACCACGCACCACATGGACGAGGCCGAACAGCTCGCCGACGACGTCGCGATCATCGACGCCGGCAAGGTCATCGCCCAGGGCAGCCCCGACGCCCTGTGCCGCGGCGGCGCCGAGAACACCCTGCGCTTCACCGGCCGCCCCGGCCTGGACGTCGCCTCGCTCCTCAAGGCGCTGCCCACGGACTCGGCCGCCGCCGAGCTGACCCCTGGCGCCTACCGCGTGAGCGGCACGGTCGACCCGCAGCTGCTCGCCACCGTCACCTCCTGGTGCGCCCAGCACGGGGTGATGCCCGACAGGATCTCGGTCGAACGCCACACCCTGGAAGACGTCTTCCTGGAACTCACGGGTAAGGAGCTGCGCGGATGAGCGCCGCCGGTATGTACACGCCGAAGCCGGGCGGCGCCCCGCTCCCCCGCATGATCGCCGCGCAGGCCGTGCTGGAGACGAGGATGCTGCTGCGCAACGGCGAGCAGCTGCTCCTCACGGTGGTGATCCCGACCCTGCTGCTCGTGCTGTTCAGCGCCGTCGACATCGTCGACACGGGCAAGGGCGAGGCCGTGGACTTCCTCGCGCCAGGCATCCTGGCGCTCGCCGTGATGTCGACGGCCTTCACCGGCCAGGCCATCGCGACCGGCTTCGAGCGGCGCTACGGCGTGCTCAAGCGGCTCGGCGCCTCGCCGCTGCCCCGCTGGGGCCTGATGGCGGCCAAGACGCTCTCCGTACTGGTCACCGAGGTCTTCCAGATCCTGCTGCTCACGGTCATCGCCTTCGCGCTCGGCTGGTCGCCGCACGGCAACCCCCTCTGGGTGCTCCTGCTCCTGGTGCTCGGCACGGCGGCCTTCTCCGGACTGGGCCTGCTGATGGCGGGCACCCTGAAGGCCGAGGCGACGCTGGCCGCCGCCAACCTCGTCTTCCTGCTGCTGCTCGTGGGCGGCGGCGTGATCGTGCCGCTGGACAAGTTCCCCGACGCGGCGCAGACGGTGCTCGGACTGCTGCCCATCGCGGCGCTCTCCGACGGGCTGCGCGACGTGCTGCGGCACGGCGCGGGCATGCCGTGGGCGGACCTCGGCATCCTCGCGGTGTGGGCGGTGCTGGGGCTCGGCGCGGCGGCGAAGTTCTTCCGCTGGGAGTAGCCGCCGGGGTGTGCTCGCGGGCACGGATTTCCCGCATACGTCCCCCTCGTGAAGCCGTGCACAAGCGGCCCCCTACGATGGGGCCCGTGCCAAACGTGACCCGAGCCGACGTCGCTCAAGCCGTGCGGAACCCGCTCGCCTTCATCGCCGAGCGCTGGACGCCCACCCAGCGGACCGTCCAGCGGGCGGCCTTCATCTCCCTCGCCATGACCGTCGTCATCGTGGTGACGGGCGGCGCCGTCCGGCTGACCGGCTCGGGCCTCGGCTGCCCGACCTGGCCCAAGTGCACGGAGGACTCCCTCACCGCGACCGGCGAGATGGGCTTCCACGGCGTCATCGAGTTCGGCAACCGCATGCTGACGTACGTGCTGTGCGCGGCGGTCGGCTGGGCGATCATCGCGGCGCGCTCGCAGAAGCCGATGCGGCGCAGCCTCACCCGGCTCGGCTGGACCCAGTTCTGGCTGGTCATGGGCAACGCCGTGCTCGGCGGGATCGTCGTACTCGTCGGCCTGAACCCGTACACGGTGGCCGCGCACTTCCTGCTCTCCTCCGCCCTGATCGCGGTCGCCGTCACCATGTGGCAGCGCAGCCGCGAGGGTGACGGCGAGCCGCGCCCGCTGGTCGGCAGGGCCGTGGCGCAGCTCGTCTGGTTCCTGGTGGCGGCCTCGGTGCTGCTGATCGCGGTCGGCACGGTCGTGACCGGCGCGGGCCCGCACGCGGGCGACTCCAGCGACGTGCCGCGGATGAACCTGGACCCGATCGGCCTGGACTGGGAGGGCGTCACCAAGCTGCACGCGGTCCTCGCCTGGATCGTGGTGACGCTGACGTTCGCCCTGTGGTTCGTCCTCAAGGCGGTCGACGCGCCGCGTGGCCCGCTGACCCGCACCCGCGACCTGTTCCTGATCCTCCTCGCCCAGGGCGCCATCGGCTACGTCCAGTACTTCACGGACCTGCCGGAGGTGCTGGTGGCCCTGCACATGTTCGGCTCGTGCCTGGTGTGGATCGCCGTGATGCGCGTACTGCTGTCCCTGCGGGAACGGCCGGGGGCCACGACCGACGTGCCCGCCCAGGCGGACGGCTCACAGCTCTCGGCCGTCTGACAGCCCGTACACGCGGCAGGCGTTGCCCGCCGCGATCATGCCCGCCACGCGCCGCGCGTCGGTGAGCGACCAGGCCCCCTCCGCGACCCAGGTGCCGAGGACGCGCCCGAGCGCCTCACGGAACAGGTGGGCCCCCACGACGTGCAGTTCGGGCAGGCCGTGCGCGCCGCTGGAGAACAGCAGCTTTCCGAAGGGCGCGAGTTCGAGGATCTCCGCGAGCACGGCCGCCGCCCGCGCCCCGGTGCGTACGAGCGCGGGGCCGAGGTCGGCGTACACATGCGGGAAGACGGCCGCGAGGTGCGCGGCGCCGCGGTGGTACGGATAGCCGTGCAGCAGCACCAGGTCGGTGCCGAGGCCCGCGGTGGCCCGCGCGAAGTCCGCGAAGTACGTCTGCGGGTCCCCGGCGCCCGCGTGCAGTTGCAGCGGCCGGCCGGAGGCCACCGCGACCCACAGCAGATGCCGCAGCAGCACGGGGTCGGTGAGCGCCCCGCCCACCTGGCGTCCCGCGAGCCAGCGCCCCACCGCGCCCCGCACCTCGCCGGGGCCCGGCGGCCGGGCCGCGAGGGCGAGCGGATGGCGCATCCCGGCGACCGAGGTGAAGGCGACGGCTTCCGCGGCCGCGGCGTGCACGGACTCGGCGAGGTTGGCGAGGAAGGAGTCGGCGGTGCCCGAGGTGTCGGCGACCTGCTCGGCGAGCAGCTCGAGGCGGACGATCTCGCGGGCCTGGGCGTCGCCGGTGGACGCCATCTCGCCTGGCCCCGTCAGGTCCCCCGGAAGCCCCGTGTCGACGAGGTACGTGGTGATGCCGCTGCCCCGCAGCAGCCGCCGCCCCGACTCCAGGACGCCGAGCTCGCGGCGCCGGGCCAGATAGCGGGCCGGCGGGCAGTGCGGTTCGAGGCCCAGCAGCGGCGGGCACCAGCGGCGCACCGCGAAGCCGGTCTGGGTGTCGAAGAGGGTGGTGCCGGGCGCGGGCGGTCCCTCGCCCCGGCCGAGGTGGGCCTCGAAGGTACCGAGGCCCAGCTCCGTACGGAGGACGCCATGGCAGTACTGGTCCACCAGGGACGGCGTTTCGATCATGCGGGCTCCCGCTGGACGGACCTTGCTCCTACGGTCCTAACGGGTGACCCGGGTGTCAGGTGTTGCCTCAGACGTCGTTCTTCGGTCCGCCGATCTGAATCCCGGCCATGCGCGTCCACTCGTAGGGCCCGGTCCTTACCTTCGCGGCGAACTCCCCGTCGAAGTCCTCGTGGACGGTGATCCCCGACTTCTCGACGGCGCTCAGCGCCACCGCGTGGCTGGGCGCCACCAGGTCGCCCCAGCCGCCGTCCTCGCCGACGAGGACGATGCGGGCGCCCTTCTGGCCGAGGTACGCGATCTGCCCCTCGGCGCCGCCGTGCGCCTGTGCGAAGGCGCCGATCTCCTTGGCGAGCCGAGCCGCGCGGCGCTCGGCCCTGGCGGCCTGCCTGCTGTCGTCCACCTGCTCGTCCACCTGCTGCGTGTCTGCCATGGGCAGGATGCTACCGACGGGTAGATCAACTGGCGACGGGCGGGTCGCGTGGCGTTCGACACCACGCGCCCCGCCCGTCGGCAAGACCTTGAAGAAGCTCAGCGGAGGAAGGGGTCCACCGCCACCGCGACGAAGAGCAGCGAGACGTAGGTGATGGACCAGTGGAAGAGCCGCATCTCCTTGAGCTTGCCGCCCATGACCTCCGCCTTGGCGCGGGTCTGGAGGCCGTGCGCCTCCCACAGCCACCAGCCGCCGGTCACCAGCGCCACCGCGGTGTAGAACCAGCCGGTGTAGCCGAGCGGCTGGAGGAGCAGGGAGACGGCGACCATGACCCAGCTGTAGAGGACGATCTGCCGGGCGACCACCTTGTTCGAGGCGATGACGGGCAGCATCGGCACGCCCACGCGCGCGTAGTCGTCCTTGACCTTCATGGAGAGCGGCCAGTAGTGCGGCGGCGTCCAGAAGAACATCACCAGGAAGAGGATGACCGGCGCCCACGAGAGGGAGTTCGTGACCGAGGACCAGCCGATGAGGACCGGCATGCAGCCCGCGATGCCGCCCCAGACGATGTTCTGCGAGGTGCGCCGCTTGAGGATCATCGTGTAGACGACCACATAGAAGAGGAGCGCGCCGAGCGAGAGCCAGGCGGAGAGCCAGTTCACGGCGAGGCCGAAGAGCAGCGTGGAGACGACGGCGAGGCCGATGCCGAAGACGAGGCACTCGCGGGGGCTCACCATGCCGGTGACCAGCGGCCGCTGCGACGTACGGTCCATGAGGGCGTCGATGTCGCGGTCGATGTACATGTTGAGCGCGTTGGCGCCGCCGGCGGAGAGGTAGCCGCCCAGGCAGGTCACGAAGACCAGCCACAGGTCGGGCACGCCCTGCTCGGCGAGGAACATCACCGGAACGGTGGTGATGAGGAGGAGTTCGATGATCCGCGGCTTGGTCAGCGCCACGAACGCCTTGACACGGGCCCCGAACGGCCGATGGCTCGGGCTAAGGTCCGTCCCGGAAACCCCCGCTGGACGGGATTCAACGGCCGTCACGCACACCCCTGACAGAGACATCCCAGCGAACCCACCGGCACCTTCAGAGATGAAGATCCGGTAAAGGCTCGCGCGTACCACGCCACTGTAGACGTTGCCCATACCTCGCCCATCGCGGGGGTGGGGTCGTGTTGAGCGTCCGGACGAGGGGTACCGCGAGATTGCCGGGTGGTCACCTGAAAGGTGTAAACGGCCCTTCGGGCGGTCACATGAGCGGCGCGGGACGCCCTTTGAGCGGACATATGAGCGGTTCCCTATTCACATGGCGAATCGCCGCGCATTCCTTTCAGGAGGCGGATCCCCTCTTGTCCCGGCAGTCTGGAATGACTCGAAAAAATGCACGTTCGGGCAACGGTAGGCTCGACAACGGCCGGTGTGATTCACATCGCCGGCATTCGACATGTGGAGAGGAGCCCTGACTCAGGGTGAGCACCAAGCCGACCACCACAGACCTCGAGTGGACCGAACTGGACCAGCGAGCTGTAGACACCGCTCGCGTCCTGGCCATGGATTCCGTACAGAAGGTCGGCAACGGCCATCCCGGTACGGCCATGAGCCTCGCGCCCGCCGCGTACACCCTCTTCCAGAAGGTGATGCGCCACGACCCGGCGGACGCGGAGTGGACCGGTCGCGACCGTTTCGTCCTCTCCGCGGGTCACTCGTCCCTGACCCTCTACATCCAGCTCTACCTGGCCGGTTTCGGCCTGGAGCTGGATGACCTGAAGGCGTTCCGCACCTGGGGCTCGAAGACGCCGGGCCACCCGGAGTACGGGCACACCACCGGCGTGGAGACGACGACGGGCCCGCTGGGCCAGGGCGTCGCCAACGCCGTGGGCATGGCGATGGCCGCCCGCTACGAGCGCGGTCTGTTCGACCCGGAGACCCCCGCGGGCGAGTCGCCGTTCGACCACCACGTCTTCTGTATCGCCGGTGACGGCTGCCTGGAGGAGGGCATCTCCGCGGAGGCGTCCTCGATGGCCGGGCACCAGAAGCTCGGCAACCTCGTGCTGCTGTGGGACGACAACCACATCTCGATCGAGGGCGACACGGCGACCGCGATCTCCGAGGACACCCTCAAGCGGTACGAGGCCTACGGCTGGCACGTCCAGCGCGTGGAGCCCAAGGAGAACGGCGACCTCGACCCGGCCGCCCTGTACGCCGCGCTCCAGGCCGCCAAGGCCGAGACCGAGCGTCCCTCCTTCATCGCGATGCGCTCGATCATCGCCTGGCCCGCCCCGCACGCGCAGAACACCGAGGCCGCGCACGGCTCGGCGCTCGGCGACGAGGAAGTGGCCGCCACCAAGCGCGTCCTCGGCTTCGACCCGGAGCAGACCTTCGAGGTCTCCGACGAAGTCATCACGCACACCCGCAAGGCGCTGGACCGCGGCCGCGAGGCCAAGGCCGAGTGGGAGAAGGGCTTCGCCGCCTGGCGCACCGCCAACGCCGAGCACGCCGCGACCTTCGACCGCGTCGCCGCGGGCGAGCTGCCCGAGGGCTGGGAGGAGAAGCTCCCGGTCTTCGAGACGGGCAAGGGCGTCGCCACGCGCGCCGCGTCCGGCAAGGTGCTGCAGGCCCTGGGCGCGGTCATCCCCGAGCTGTGGGGCGGCTCCGCCGACCTCGCGGGCTCGAACAACACGACGATCGACAAGACGTCGTCGTTCCTCCCCGCGGACAACCCGCTGCCGGAGGCCGACCCGTACGGCCGCACGATCCACTTCGGCATCCGCGAGCACTCCATGGCCGCGGAGATGAACGGCATCGCGCTGCACGGCAACACCCGCATCTACGGCGGCACCTTCCTGGTGTTCTCCGACTACATGCGCAACGCCGTACGCCTGTCCGCGCTGATGCACCTCCCGGTGACGTACGTGTGGACGCACGACTCCGTCGGCCTCGGCGAGGACGGACCGACGCACCAGCCGGTCGAGCACCTGGCCTCGCTGCGCGCCATCCCGGGCCTGAACGTCGTACGCCCGGCCGACGCCAACGAGACCGCCATCGCCTGGCGCGAGATCCTCAAGCGCTTCACCAAGGAGTTCGGCAAGGGCGCCCCGCACGGCCTCGCGCTGACCCGCCAGGGCGTGCCGACGTACGACCGCAACGAGGACGCCGCCAAGGGCGGGTACGTCCTGTTCGAGGCCGAGGGCGGCACGCCCGAGGTCATCCTGATCGGCACCGGCTCCGAGGTGCACCTCGCCGTGGAGGCCCGCGAGCAGCTGCAGGCCGCCGGGGTTCCGACGCGTGTCGTCTCGATGCCGTCGGTCGAGTGGTTCGACGAGCAGGACCAGGGGTACCGCGACAGCGTGCTGCCGCCGTCGGTGAAGGCGCGCGTGGCGGTCGAGGCGGGCATCGGCCTGACCTGGCACCGTTTCGTGGGCGACGCCGGACGCATCGTGTCGCTGGAGCACTTCGGTGCCTCGGCGGACGGCAAGGTGCTGTTCCGCGAGTTCGGATTCACCGCCGACGCGGTGGCCCAGGCGGCGCGGGAATCGATCTCCGCCGCTCAGCGCTGACGCCCGTACACGACGAAGTAGGAGATGTAATTCCATGACAGACGCACTCAAGCGCCTCTCCGAAGAAGGCGTCGCGATCTGGCTGGACGACCTGTCGCGCAAGCGGATCACGTCCGGCAACCTCGCCGAACTGATCGACCAGCAGCACGTCGTGGGCGTCACCACCAATCCGTCGATCTTCCAGAAGGCCATCTCGCAGGGCGACGGTTACGACCAGCAGCTCTCCGACCTCGCCGCCCGCGAGGTCACGGTCGAAGAGGCCATCCGGATGATCACGACGGCGGACGTCCGTGACGCCGCCGACATCCTGCGCCCGGTCTTCGACGCGACGGGCGGCCAGGACGGCCGCGTGTCCATCGAGGTCGACCCGCGCCTGGCGCACAACACCAAGGCCACGGTCGCCGAGGCCAAGCAGCTCGCGTGGCTGGTGGACCGTCCGAACACGCTCATCAAGATCCCGGCCACCGAGGCGGGCATCCCGGCGATCACCGAGGTCATCGGCCTCGGCATCAGCGTCAACGTCACGCTGATCTTCTCGCTGGAGCGCTACCGCAAGGTCATGGACGCGTTTCTGGCGGGCCTGGAGAAGGCCAAGGAGCGCGGCCTGGACCTCTCCACGATCCACTCGGTGGCGTCCTTCTTCGTGTCCCGCGTGGACACCGAGATCGACAAGCGCCTGGACGGCGTCGGCACGGACGAGGCCAAGTCCCTCAAGGGCAAGGCCGCGCTCGCCAACGCCCGTCTGGCGTACGAGGCGTACGAGGAGGTCTTCTCGTCCGACCGCTGGGCCGCGCTCGACAAGGCGCAGGCCAACAAGCAGCGTCCGCTGTGGGCCTCGACCGGCGTCAAGGACCCGGCGTACAAGGACACCCTGTACGTCGACGACCTGGTCGCGCCCAACACGGTGAACACGATGCCGGAGGCGACCCTGGAGGCCACCGCCGACCACGGTTCGATCACCGGCAACACCATCGCGGGCACCTACGACCAGGCGCGTGCCGAGATCGCCGCCGTGGAGAAGCTCGGCATCTCGTACAACGAGGTCGTGCAGCTGCTTGAGGACGAGGGCGTCGAGAAGTTCGAGGCCTCCTGGAACGACCTGCTCAAGTCGACCGAGGCCGAGCTGAAGCGCCTCGCTCCTTCGAAGGGCTGACCACTTTGTCAAGCAGCAATCCGCTGCGTGACGCCGCAGACCGACGGCTCCCGCGTATCGCGGGGCCGTCGGGCCTGGTCATCTTTGGCGTCACGGGCGATTTGTCCCGTAAAAAGCTGATGCCCGCTGTGTACGACCTCGCCAACCGAGGTCTGCTGCCGCCGGGCTTTTCTCTCATTGGTTTCGCCCGCCGCGACTGGGAGGACGAGGACTTCGCCCAGGTCGTCCACGACGCGGTCAAGCAGCACTCGCGTACGCCGTTCCGCGAGGAGGTCTGGCAGCAGCTCATCCAGGGGATGCGCTTCGTCCAGGGCAACTTCGACGACGACAAGGCGTTCGAGCAGCTCAAGGCCACCATCCAGGAGCTGGACAAGGCGCAGGGCACGGGCGGCAACTTCGCCTTCTACCTCTCGGTACCCCCCAAGTTCTTCCCGCAGGTCGTCCAGCAGCTGAAGAAGCACGAGCTGGCCGAGGCCCCCGAGGGCTCCTGGCGCCGCGCGGTCATCGAGAAGCCGTTCGGCCACGACCTGGCCTCCGCCCGGGACCTGAACGCCATCGTGCACGAGGTGTTCGACCCGGACCAGGTGTTCCGGATCGACCACTACCTCGGCAAGGAGACCGTCCAGAACATCCTGGCGCTCCGCTTCGCCAACCAGATGTTCGAGCCGATCTGGAACCGGTCGTACGTCGACCACATCCAGATCACGATGGCCGAGGACATCGGCATCGGCGGCCGCGCCGGCTACTACGACGGCATCGGCGCCGCCCGCGACGTCATCCAGAACCACCTGCTCCAGCTGATGGCGCTGACCGCGATGGAGGAGCCCGCCTCCTTCGACGCGAACGCGCTGGTCGCCGAGAAGGCGAAGGTGCTCGGCGCGGTGAAGCTGCCGAAGGACCTCGGCAAGGACACCGTCCGGGGTCAGTACGCGGCGGGCTGGCAGGGCGGCGAGAAAGCCGTCGGCTACCTCCAGGAAGACGGCATCGACCCCAAGTCGAAGACCGACACCTACGCGGCCATCAAGTTGCAGATCGACAACCGCCGCTGGGCGGGCGTCCCCTTCTACCTGCGCACCGGCAAGCGCCTCGGCCGCCGCGTCACCGAGATCGCGGTCGTCTTCCAGCGCGCTCCCCACTCCCCCTTCGACCACACCGCCACCGAGGAGCTCGGGCAGAACGCGATCGTCATCCGCGTCCAGCCCGACGAGGGCATCACGGTCCGGTTCGGCTCGAAGGTGCCCGGCACCTCCATGGAGATCCGGGACGTGTCGATGGACTTCGCGTACGGCGAGTCCTTCACGGAGTCCAGCCCGGAAGCGTACGAGCGGCTGATCCTGGACGTCCTGCTCGGCGACGCCAACCTCTTCCCGCGCACGGAGGAGGTCGAGCTGTCCTGGAACATCCTCGACCCGATCGAGGAGTACTGGGACAAGCACGGCAAGCCCGCGCAGTACCCGGCGGGCACCTGGGGCCCGACTGAGGCGGACGACATGCTCGCACGAGACGGACGGAGCTGGCGTCGGCCATGAAGATCGACCTCACGGACACCACGTCCAGCAAGATCAACAAGGCGCTCGTGCAGGGCCGCCGCGCGATCGGCACCCCGGCCGTCGGCATGGTCCTGACCCTCGTCATCGTCACCGACGAGGAGAACGCGTACGACTCCCTGAGGGCCGCCAACGACGCGTCCCGCGAGCACCCCTCGCGCACCCTCGTCGTCATCAAGCGCGCGGCCCGCTCGCCCCGTGACCGCACCACCTCGCGCCTGGACGCCGAGGTGCGGGTCGGCGTGGAGGCGGGCACCGGCGAGACGGTGGTCCTGCGGCTCTACGGCGAGGTCATCGGCCACGCCCAGTCGGTCGTCCTGCCGCTGCTGCTCCCCGACGCCCCCGTGGTCGTCTGGTGGCCGGTGAACGCCCCGCTCGACCCGGCCAACGACCCGCTCGGCGCCCTGGCCCAGCGCCGCGTCACGGACACCTACGCGGCCGAGCAGCCGATCCGCGAGCTGGCCGCCCGCGCCGACGCCTACCACCCCGGCGACACGGACCTGGCCTGGACCCGCATCACCCCGTGGCGCTCCATGCTGGCGGCCGCCCTGGACCAGGTCACGTGCAAGGTGACCTCGGTGCGGGTGGACGGCGAGGAGTTCAACCCGAGCTGCGAGCTGCTCGCCATGTGGCTCGCGGACCGGCTCGACGTGCCGGTCAAGCGCGCGGTGTCGGCGGGCCCGGGTCTGACCGGCGTACGTATGGAGACCGACTGCGGTCCCATCGTGCTCGACCGGGCCGACGGCTCGCTCGCCACGCTCTCCATCGAGGGACAGCCCGACCGCGCGGTGGCGCTCAAGCGGCGCGAGACGGCCGAGCTGATCGCGGAGGAGCTGCGCCGTCTGGACCCGGACGACACCTACGCGTCCTCGCTGAAGTACGGCGTGGAGCGGCTGGGTGAGCCGTTGAAGCCGTCGTCGGAGCCGATAGCGGCTTCCGGGGCCGCTTCGGAGGCCGCTCCGGAGGCCGCTCCGGAGGCCGAGGGGTCAGCCGACAAGGCCGAAGACGCGCAGGACACGCAGGAGGCGGCCGCGCCGAAGAAGGCACCGGCGAAGAAGTCCGCCACGAAGAAGGCCGCAGCGAAGAAGGTGGCTGCCCAGTGAGCAGGACCCCGCAGCTCGTCGTCCACCGCGACAAGGAACTGATGGCGCAGGCCGCGGCGGCCCGCCTCATCACGAAGGTCGTCGACGCGCAGGCCGCCCGCGGTCACGCGTCGGTGGTCCTCACCGGCGGACGCAACGGCAACGGCCTGCTGGCGGCGCTCGGTTCGTCCCCGGCCCGGGACGCGATCGACTGGTCGCGCCTCGACCTGTGGTGGGGCGACGAGCGCTTCCTGCCGGACGGCGACCCGGAGCGCAACTACACCCAGGCCCGTGAGGCGCTGCTCGACGCGGTGCCGCTCAATCCGGCCCGGGTGCATCCGATGCCCGCGTCGGACGGCCCGTACGAGGTCGACGCCGCCGCCGAGATCTACGCCGCCGAACTCGCCGCCGCGGCGGGCCCGGAGGACCACGGCCCGGTGCCTACCTTCGACGTCCTGATGCTCGGCGTCGGCCCGGACACGCACATCGCCTCGCTCTTCCCCGAGCTTCCGGCGGTGCGCGAGACGGAGCGCACGGTGGTCGGCGTGCACGGCGCGCCGAAGCCCCCGCCGACCCGTATCTCGCTCACGCTCCCGGCGATCCGGGCGGCGCGCGAGGTGTGGCTGCTCGCTGCGGGCGAGGACAAGGCGAAGGCCGCGGCCATCGCCCTGTCCGGCGCGGGCGAGGTGCAGGCCCCCGCGGCCGGCGCCCACGGCCGCGCGCGCACGCTGTGGCTGCTCGACGAGGCGGCGGCCTCGCAGCTCCCCCCGCAGCTGTACCCCCCGGCCGTGGCCTAGGCCGTACGCGACAAGGAGGGCCCCGCACCGGACGGTGCGGGGCCCTTACGCGTGGACCGCCACGCGGCGGTAGCTGCTGCCGTCCCGCTCGCGCACCAGGAGGCCGTCGGAGACGCAGTACCTGCGCAGCGCGGAGGAGTCCTCGTGCACGGTGCGGAACGCGTCGTTGATCTCGCGCTCGCTGTAGGCGCGGTCGGCGTCGAAGAGGGTGTCCGTGAGGTGGACGAGGAGTTCGTGGCGTACGACGGGGCGTACGGGAATGGCGGTCAGGCGGCCGTGCGCGAAGAAACCGGTGAGGCGGCGCGGCACGGTGGGATGGGCGTCCACCGGCGCGGGCGCCCGCCGGAAGACGGCCGGGTCGGCCCGCAGCGATCCGTCGGGCAGCCGCTCCACGAGCCCGTTGGCCAGCAGCCGCCCCAGGTGCTTGCGGGTAGCGGGCGAGTCGGCCTCGCGCGGCGGCAGGTCGTCGAGGACGATGCGCGCGTACAGCCGCAGTCTCTCGGGGTCGGCGAGCGCGGCGAGCAGCTGGTCCATGACGGGGTCCCTCCCGGCGGGTGACAGAGCCGAAGCAGTGTCACCCGCCGGGCGGGGCGCCCGCATCCGATTAACGATCCGTGCGGCTCAACGGCCGCGCAGGTCCCGGTACTTGGCGACGAGGGCCACGGTCGAGCCGTCCAGGCCCGGCACCTCGGCGCCCTCGGTCAGGGCGGGCTCGACGCGCTTGGCGAGGACCTTGCCGAGCTCGACGCCCCACTGGTCGAAGGAGTCGATGTTCCACACGGCGCCCTGGACGAACACCTTGTGTTCGTAGAGCGCGATGAGCTGGCCGAGGACGGAGGGCGTCAGTTCCTTGGCGAGGATCGTCGTCGTCGGGTGGTCGCCCTTGAACGTCTTGTGCGGGACGAGCTCCTCGGGCACACCCTCGGCGCGCACCTCGTCGGGCGTCTTGCCGAACGCCAACGCCTGGGTCTGCGCGAAGAAGTTGGCCATCAGCAGGTCGTGCTGGGCGGCCAGACCGGGTGCCAGGTCGGCGACCGGCTCGGCGAAGCCGATGAAGTCCGCCGGGATCAACTTCGTGCCCTGGTGGATGAGTTGGTAGTAGGCGTGCTGGCCGTTGGTGCCGGGCGTGCCCCAGACGACCGGGCCGGTCTGCCAGTCGACCTGCCTGCCGTCACGGTCCACGGACTTGCCGTTGGACTCCATATCCAGCTGCTGGAGGTAGGCGGTGAACTTGGAGAGGTAGTGCGAGTACGGCAGTACGGCATGCGACTGCGCGTCGTGGAAGTTGCCGTACCAGACGCCCAACAGGCCGAGCAGCAGCGGCACATTGGACTCGGGCGGCGCGGCGCGGAAGTGCTTGTCGACGAGGTGGAAGCCGTCGAGCATCTCGCGGAAGCGGTCGGGCCCGACGGCGATCATCAGGGAGAGGCCGATGGCGGAGTCGAAGGAGTAGCGGCCGCCGACCCAGTCCCAGAACTCGAACATGTTCGCCGTGTCGATGCCGAACTCCGACACCTTCTCGGCGTTGGTCGACAGGGCCACGAAGTGCTTGGCCACGGCGTCCTGACCGGCCTTCAGCTCCGTGAGCAGCCAGTCGCGCGCGGAGGTGGCGTTGGTGATCGTCTCGATGGTGGTGAACGTCTTCGAGGCGATGATGAACAGCGTCTCGGCCGGGTCGAGGTCGCGGACGGCCTCGTGCAGGTCCGCGCCGTCCACGTTCGACACGAAGCGGACGGTGAGGTCGCGGTCGGTGAAGGAGCGCAGCGCCTCATACGCCATCGCGGGGCCGAGGTCGGAGCCGCCGATGCCGACGTTGACGACATTGCGGATGCGCTTGCCGGTGTGGCCGGTCCACTCGCCCGTACGGACCTTCTCCGCGAAGACCGCCATCTTGTCGAGGACGGCGTGGACCTTCGGCACCACGTTCTCGCCGTCGACCCTGATGACGGCGTCCTTCGGGGCGCGCAGCGCGGTGTGCAGGACCGCGCGGTCCTCGGTGGTGTTGATCCTCGCGCCGCGGAACATGGCGTCCCGCAGCCCGAACACGTCGGTCGCGGCGGCCAGCTCACGCAGCAGCCGCAGCGTCTCGTCGGTGACGAGGTGCTTGGAGTAGTCGATGTACAGGTCACCGACCTGGAGGGTGTACGCCGTGCCGCGCGTCGGGTCCGCGGCGAACAGCTCGCGCAGCCGCACCTCCCCGAGCTGCTCGCGGTGGTCGGCGAGCGCCGTCCACTCGGGTGTCCTGTTGAGCCTGCCGCGGCTTTCTGCGTTCATCTCGGACTTCAGCCTTCTCTCGTACCCGCGTACGTACATACCTGTCCCGCTGCGCTTTCCAACCTAATGGATCAGCGGGCGGTATGAGATGTCTGCGGCCATCTGTCCGCACACGTACCGGCAGAAGAAACCGGCCGGACACCTTTTCGGTGCCCGGCCGGTCGCCAAGTCCTAGATCTCGCCCCGCAGTTTGGCGAGCGCCTCCGCGAGAATCGCCTCGCCGTCCGCGTCGCTGCGCCGCTCGCGCACATACGCCAGATGCGTCTTGTACGGCTCGGTGCGCGGCGGGTCCGGCGGGTTGTCCCGGTCCTGACCGGCCGGGAAGCCGCAGCGGGGACAGTCCCACGTATCGGGGACCTGCGCGTCGCTGGCGAAGCTCGGCTGCGTCTCGTGCCCGTTGGAGCACCAGAAGGAGATGCGCAGTCGCGGCGCGGACTCACCGCGCTCGGCCTCGCCCATCGGCCCCGCCCCGACCCGACTTCCTCGGATCGCGTTGCCACTTGCCACGGTCGTAACTCCCTGCGTGATGGTGCTGCTGCGGGCGCCTCAGTTTACGTAAGGCCCAACGCGCGTCCAGTGCGGGGAGTTACACCCCGCCCCGGACGCAAGCCCCATGATAAGCCGCGCACACGAGCTCGCACCGGACAAGCGACCAGTGCCTGGCGTCAGTTGTTCGCCTTCATCAGCAGGCCCAGCGCGACAATGCACGCGAACCACAGCAGACCGACCACGACCGTGATGCGGTCGAGGTTGCGCTCCGCGACGGAGGAGCCGCCGACGGAGGACTGCATGCCGCCGCCGAACATGTCGGAGAGACCGCCGCCCTTGCCCTTGTGCATCAGCACCAGCAGCATCATCAGAGCGCTGAAGACGATCAGGGCGATCGAGAACCCCATAACCACGGCTGGACCAACTTCCTCGGATCTGAATCGACTCTGTATCGACGACGGGGGCCGGAGCCTCGGTGAACGAGGCCGCCCGGCCCCCGCAAGGGTACGACGTATTGCCGCTAGCGCATACTCACTGGTCGCGGAAGCGGACGATCTTGACGAACTCCTCCGCGTCGAGCGCGGCGCCGCCCACAAGGGCACCGTCGACGTCAGGCTGGGCCATGATCGCGGCGACGTTCCCGGACTTCACGGAGCCGCCGTACTGGATGCGCACCTTGTCGGCGAGCTCCTGCGAGTACAGCTCGGCGAGGCGGCCGCGGATCGCGCCGCAGACCTCCTGCGCGTCCTCGGGGGTCGCGACCTCGCCGGTGCCGATCGCCCAGACGGGCTCGTAGGCGATCACGATGGACTCGGCCTGCTCGGCCGGGACGTCCTTGAGGCCGCCGTCGAGCTGGTTCAGCGTGTACTGGACCTGCTGGCCGGCCTTGCGGATGTCCAGGCCCTCGCCGACGCAGAGGATCGGGGTCAGGCCGTGCTTGAACGCGGCCTTCACCTTGGCGTTGCAGATCTGGTCGGTCTCGTTGTGGTACTGACGGCGCTCGGAGTGGCCCACGGCGACGTAGGCGCACTTCAGCTTGGCCAGCATCGGGCCCGAGATCTCGCCGGTGTAGGCGCCGGAGTCGTGCGCCGAGATGTCCTGGGCGCCGTACTTGATCTGCAGCTTGTCGCCGTCGACCAGGGTCTGCACGGAGCGCAGGTCGGTGAAGGGCGGCAGGACGGCGACCTCGCAGGCCTCGTAGTCCTTGTCCGCGAGGGCGAAGGCCAGCTTCTGGACGTGGGCGATGGCCTCGAGGTGGTTGAGGTTCATCTTCCAGTTGCCCGCCATCAGCGGGGTACGCGTAGTCATCAGGTGTCAGTTCTCCAGTGCCGCGAGGCCGGGGAGCGTCTTGCCCTCGAGGTATTCGAGGGAGGCGCCGCCACCGGTGGAAATGTGGCCGAATGCGTCCTCGTCGAAGCCCAGGGTCCGCACGGCGGCGGCGCTGTCGCCCCCGCCGACGACCGTGAAGGCCGAGGTGTCGAGGAGCGCCTGGGCTACCGCCTTGGTGCCCTCGGCGTAGTCGGGGTGCTCGAAGACGCCCATCGGGCCGTTCCAGAAGATGGTGGCCGCGTCGGCGAGCTTCGAGGCGTAGAGCTTACGGGTCTCGGGGCCGATGTCGAGACCCTCCTGGTCGGACGGGATGGCGTCCGCGGCGACCGTCGCGGGGTTGGACGGGGCCTTGGTCTTCAGGTCGGGGAAGGTCGGCGAGATGAGCACGTCGACGGGGAGGACGAACTCGACGCCCTTCTCCTCGGCGCGCTTCAGGTACCCCTTGACCGCCGGGATCTGGTCCTCCTGGAGGAGGGAGATGCCGACCTCGTGGCCCTGCGCCTTGAGGAAGGTGTACGCCATGCCGCCGCCGATGAGGATGCGGTCGGCCTTCTCCAGGAGGTGGTCGATCACGCCGAGCTTGTCGGAGACCTTGGCGCCGCCGAGGACCACGGCGTAGGGCCGCTTGACGTCGTCGGTGAGCTTCTTCAGGACGCCGACCTCGGTGGCGATGAGGTAGCCGGCGTAGTGCGGCAGCTTCGCCGGCAGGTCGTACACGGAGGCGTGCTTGCGGTGCACGGCGCCGAAGCCGTCCCCCACGTACACATCCGCGAGGGCGGCGAGCTGATCGGCGAACTCGCCGCGCTCGGCGTCGTCCTTGCTGGTCTCGCCCGCGTTGAAGCGGAGGTTCTCGATGACGGCGACCTGGCCGGGCTCCAGCCCGTCCACCGCGTCGTGCGCTGCGGGGCCCACGGTGTCCTGCGCGAACGCGACGGGCGCGCCCAGGAGTTCCCCGAGCCGCTCGGCGGCGGGGAGCAGCGAGAAGGCCGGGTCCGGGGCGCCCTTGGGGCGGCCCAGGTGCGAGGCCACGACGACCTTGGCGCCCGCGTCGGCGAGGGCCTTGACGGTCGGCAGGACGGCGCGGATGCGGCCGTCGTCGGTGATGGTGCCGTCGGCGAGCGGCACATTGAGGTCGGCGCGGACGAATACCCGCTTGCCGTTGACCCCTTCGGCGAGAAGTGCGTCGATCGTCTTCACTACTGGACTCCTTGGGAGGGCTGTGACGTGCGACAGGGCCCGTCCGGCGCGGCATCGCGCGGGACGAACCCTGTGCTCACATCGAGGTGCCTGCTCTGGATATTAGAGCTGACCGCCGACGAAGACCGTGAGGTCGACCAGACGGTTGGAGTAGCCCCACTCGTTGTCGTACCAGCCGAGGATCTTCACCGACGTACCCTCCTGGACCATGGTCATCAGGGAGTCGAAGGTGCAGGAGGCCGGGTCGCTGACGATGTCCGAGGACACGATCGGGTCCTCGGTGTAGTACAGGTAACCCTTGAGGTCGCCGTCCTCGGACGCCTTCTTGAACGCGGCGTTGACCTCGTCCTTGGTGACCTCGCGGGAGACCTCGACGACCAGGTCGGTGGCGGAGCCGGTCGGGACCGGGACGCGCATCGAGACGCCGTCGAGCTTGCCCTTGAGCTGCGGCAGGACCAGGGCGGTGGCCTTGGCGGCGCCCGTCGTGGTCGGGATGATGTTCTCGGCGGCGGCACGCGCGCGGCGCAGGTCCTTGTGCGGGAAGTCAAGGATGCGCTGGTCGTTGGTGTACGCGTGGATGGTGGTCATCAGGCCCTTGACGACACCGAAGTTCTCGTCGAGGACCTTCGCCATCGGCGCCACACAGTTGGTGGTGCAGGAGGCGTTGGAGATGACGTGGTGGTTCGCCGGGTCGTACTTGTCCTGGTTGACGCCCATCACGATGGTGATGTCCTCGTCCTTGGCCGGAGCCGAGATGAGGACCTTCTTGGCACCGCCGGTGATGTGCTTCTCGGCGTCGGCCTTCTTCGTGAAGATGCCCGTGGACTCGATCACGATGTCGACGCCGAGGTCGCCCCACGGGATGTCGGCGGGGTTGCGCTCGGACAGCACCTTGATGGTGCGGCCGTCGACGGTGATGGTGTCCTCGGTGTGCGACACCTCGGCCTTGAGGCGGCCCAGGATGGTGTCGTACTTCAGAAGGTGCGCGGTGGTCGCGGTGTCACCCAGGTCGTTGACAGCCACGACTTCGATGTCCGCACCCTGCTCGAGCAGCGCGCGGAAGTAGTTGCGACCGATGCGGCCAAAGCCGTTGATGCCTACGCGGATCGTCACGAAACCGATCTCCTCGTTGGTACGCCGGTTTTAGACGCCGGCGAGTTGTATGGGATGTCCCCGACCGCCTCCGACCCTACCTCTCTGAAGGCCCTGAGGTGACATCGAGAGGGGCCGCAAGCGGCACAAAAGGCCCGTACCCCGGAGTAGGGGTACGGGCCACCGGGACCTTGGTCCCGATTACGCTGTGTCAGCTGCGCAGATGTGCCAGGGAGGCGCCCATAAGAGCGGCCCTTCCGGCCTTTCCGGGGATGTGCTCGAAGCCGAAGCCGAGGAGCACGCTGTCACGCGCTGTGACCGCCGCGTGGGGTCGGTAGAGCTCCCCGGTCCGCGCCCAGTCGCCTGTGATAGTGGGGCTTCCGGCCGGGGTCGCGCCGACGGTCCAGGAGCCGAGTGAGGTCTCGAATCCCTCGGTCTCCTTGACGTCGCCGCCGACGACCAGTTGCGCGTTGTCGGCGAAGAGGCCGCGCCCGCCGCTGGAGGGGTCGGTGACGGCGCTGAGGGAGACCTCGACCTTCTTGCCCGCGTAGGCGCTCAGGTCGAAGGCGACGGGCTGCCAGCCGTCGGAGGAGCCCGTGAAGCTGTTCCAGGAGCCGCTGGTGCCGGTCGCCGTGCAGCCGGCCGCCCCCTGTGTCAGGTAGTGGCGCAGGAAGGGGTGGCCGTTGAGGAAGAACCCGGCGGCGCACTCGGCGGGCACGGTGGCCCGGGAGTTGCCGTTCCGGTCGGGCAGCGTCGTCCAGTCGTCGCTGCCCGGGGTGTGCGCTTCGAGCAGCCCGTGGTCGTAGCCGCTCTCCAGGTTCCAGTTGAGGGCGAGCCGCAGCTCGGGCCCGTCGGCGGCCGAGACGCCGGTCAGGTCGAGGGTGCGGGTGAGCCGCTTGTAGTCCCGGTCGGCGTGGGTGGCCGACGCCATGCCCTGGCCCGCGAAGGGTGCGTACGGGTTGGTGAGGCCGGGGTAGGAGCCCGCCGCCGCGCTCTTGAACTGCGGGAACTGCTGGGGCGGCAGGTTGTCCGAGGTGACGGTGAAGCGACCCGCCTTGTCGAGCGGGTTGCCTTCGGCGGCGCCGAGCGGGGTGTCCACTCCCTTGAGCGCGCCGCTGCCCGCGAAGCTCTTGACGCCGGGTGCGGAGAGACGTTCGTACGCGCCGAGGTAGTACTGCGCGAAGTCGTCGGTGAGTGCCTCCCCCAGGTCGACGTCTCCGCCGGCCCGCTCGCCGGACTCGATGAGCTTGCCGCCCTCGTTGAGGTAGGCCCGCAGGGCGAGTTGGGTGGGTGCGCCGGGGACGGGGCCGCCGGTGTGGTGCACGACCGCGGAGAAGTGCGACAGGACGCCGAGCGGATGCGGTACGCCCTGCTTGGCGACGTCCCAGACGGCGGCGGAGCGCCCGTTGGCCTTCAGGGCGTCGACGTACTTCTGGGTCTGGGTGGCCGGGGCGCCCTCCTCGGCGACGACCAGCGTGCTCGCCCTCGGGCGTTCGGCGACGGTGTACGTGAAGTGCTCGCTGTGCGTGCGGCCCTTCTTGGTGCGGCCGGTGAACCACACCTCCACCTTGTCGCCCACGCGCGCGTCCTCGATCTCCGCGCGGTACTGGTCGAAGTGGAGGTTGTCCTCACCGCCGTAGGTCTCGCCGCCCTTCCATGCCTCGAGGTCCTCATCGTGCGTACGGCCGCCGTTGACGCGGTACTTGAGCTCCTTGTCGCGCACGGACTTGCGGGCGGTCACGGCGACTTCCTGGTCGCCTCCGCGCGCGTACGAGGTGGAGAAGGCGTCCGGGGTGAAGTCCGGGGCCACGACACCGCTGACGGAGACCGGCTGGTCGGGGTGGAGAGCGGTCTCGGCGACGGCGAGCGCGTAGGGGACGTTCTTCGCGAACTCCTGCTGGATCAGCTTCTCGTCGTCGGGGAAGGTGAAGATGGAGGCGCAGTCCTGCGGCCGCCAGGCGTCGTCGGGGTCGATGTTCGAGACGGTCTGGCAGGTGGACATCTCCGGCGTGAACATCGACATGCCGTTGACGTTGCCCGCGTGGCCGTCGGACTCGCCGTTGGTGGTGTAGAGCTCGGAGGAGACCTGCGGGCGGTAGCCGGGGATCGCGGGCTTCTCGGGCGTGCCCGCGAGCGCTTTGTAGAGGACGTCGTCGGGGGTCGGTGTGGCGACCTGCCAGCCCACTCCGTAGAGGATCAGTTCGGCCGCCGAGTGGTAGTTGATGCCGTACTCGAAGCCGATGCGCTTCTGGAAGCGGTCGAGCGCCTTGGTCTCGGGCTCGGACATCGGCCCCGTGCCGCGGTAGGTCTCCGACGAGGGCTTCGGGGACGAGCCCTCGTTGTCGTACCCCCACTTGTAGGCGAAGTTACGGTTGAGGTCGACGCCGTCGCCGGGCGCGATCCTGCCGTCGCCGTCGATGTCGCGGAGGTTCTTGCGCCACTGGCGCTCGCCGTCGGCGGCGTGCGTGAAGTCGTAGCCGTCGGGGTTGGCGGAGAGTACGAACCACAGCTCGGTGGAGTCCACGAGCTTGGTGATCCGCTTGTCCTTGCCGTAGTTGTCGAGGTAGTGGTGCAGCAGGCGGCGGGTCATCTCGGGGGTGATCCACTCGCGCGCGTGCTGGTTGGACAGGTAGAGCGTGGCCGGCTTGGAGCCGTCCTTGGACTTCTTGGCGTTCTTGGAGAGCTTCAGGGCGAGGATGTCCTTGCCCTGGACGGTCTTGCCGATGGAGACGACCTTGGTGAGGCCGGGGTGGGCCTGCCCGGTCCTGACGATCTCCTCCTTGAGCCCGCCCTTTCCGCTGTACGGGCGGTAGACGCCGTCACCCGCGGCCTCGACCCTCTTCCGGGCGGCCGGGGAGATCTTGTGCTCGCTCAACTCGATGCCCTGGCGTTCGACCGCCTTGGCCTGACCCTCGGTCAGATACAGCTCGACACGGCCGGTGCCGTGCTCGGGCGCCTGCCCGGCGAGTTCGTGGGCGTCCTGGCCCGCCTCGATGAGGATCGGTATCTGCTTCTTGGTGACGTCGGCCTGGTAGACGTTCACGGCCGCCGGGTCGTCGGCGGCCGGGGTTTTCGCGGGCCCGCTCGCCTGGGCGTGCGGTGCGGCGGCCAGACCGCCGATGAGCAGTGCGCTCGCGGCGAGGATCGATCTCGCGCTCGCTCTTCGTCTCATGAGCCCCCCTTGCTGTCGTCCGGCACAGATGTGCCGGATGCCAGGCTCGTGACAGTGCATGATCATGTCAATACAGCGGGTGAGGGTGCGCGCGACGGGCATGCGAAAGCCGCCGGTGCCCTGTGGGGCGCCGGCGGCTCGTGGGGCGTGCGGGACGGTCGGACTGCGGTGTTGTCGCTAGACCGCCATGGTGTCGTTGTCCGCTACACCGCCATGTTGTCCGCGAGCTCCTCGGTCAGATTGGACTCCGTGCCCGGGATGCCCAGGTCCTGGGCACGCTTGTCGGCCATGGCGAGCAGACGGCGGATGCGGCCCGCCACGGCGTCCTTGGTCAGCGGCGGGTCGGCGAGCGCGCCCAGCTCCTCCAGGGACGCCTGCTTGTGCTCCATGCGCAGCCGTCCGGCCGCCGCGAGGTGCTCCGGGACCTCCTCGCCGAGGATCTCCAGGGCGCGCTGCACGCGGGCGCCGGCGGCGACGGCCGCGCGGGCCGAGCGGCGCAGGTTCGCGTCGTCGAAGTTGGCCAGGCGGTTGGCGGTGGCGCGCACCTCGCGCCGCATCCGCCGCTCCTCCCAGGCGAGCACCGACTCGTGTGCCCCGAGGCGGGTGAGGAGCGCGCCGATCGCGTCTCCGTCGCGTACGACGACACGGTCCACGCCCCGCACCTCGCGCGCCTTGCCCGCGATCTGCAGCCTGCGCGCGGCGCCGACGAGGGCGAGCGCGGCCTCCGGACCGGGGCAGGTCACCTCCAGGGAGGACGAGCGGCCGGGCTCGGTGAGCGAGCCGTGCGCGAGGAACGCCCCGCGCCAGGCCGCCTCGGCGTCGCAGGTGGCCCCCGAGACCACCTGCGGCGGCAGACCCCGGATCGGACGGCCGCGGCCGTCCACGAGGCCCGTCTGGCGGGCCAGCTGATCGCCGCCGGCGACCACCCGTACGACGTAACGCGAGCCGCGCCGCAGGCCGCCGGGGGCCATCACGATCAGCTCCGAGCTGTGCCCGAAGATCTCCAGGATGTCCCGCTTCAGGCGGCGGGCCGCCATCGCGGTGTCCAGCTCCGCCTCGATCACGATGCGGCCGCTCACCAGGTGAAGGCCGCCCGCGAACCGCAGGATCGCCGAGACCTCCGCCTTCCTGCAGCAGGTCCGGGTGACGGGTAGCCGGGAGATCTCGTCCTTCACCGCTGCCGTCATCGCCATGGGCCGATCCTTCCATGCATCCGAAAAATACGGTCGTACGCGGCTGCCAGGAGCTCCGGATCGTGCCTCGGAGTCCCGTCGGGCCGGGCCACCGGCGCCAGCTCGACCGTGGCACCGAGCCGCTTCGCGGCATCGGTCAGTGACTCACGGTCGGGCACGGCGGCCTCGTCGGCCAGCACCACGTCCAGGGCGAGTTTAGGGGCGTGTCGGGCCAAAACCTCCAAATGACGCTGCGGAGAGAAGCCATCGGTTTCTCCCGGTTGCGGCGCGAGGTTGAGCGGGAGGACCTTGCGGGCCTTCGTCTCGGTGAGCGCGTCGAGCAGTTCGGGAACCAGCAGGTGCGGGATCACCGACGAGAACCAGGAGCCCGGGCCGAGCACCACCCAGTCCGCGTCGAGGACGGCGGCGACCGCCTCGGGGACGGCCGGCGGGTCGTGCGGCACGACGTGCACGGACTGGACCTCGCCCGGGGTGAGGGCCACCGTGGCCTGGCCGCGGACGGTGTCCACGTCGTCGGGGCGGCCCGGGTCGTGGCCCTTGACCAGGGCCTGGAGCTCCAGCGGCACGGCGGACATGGGCAGCACCCGGCCCTGCGCGCCGAGCAGGCGGCCCACCAGGTCCAGGGCCTGGACGTGGTCGCCGAGCTGCTCCCACAGGGCGACGATCAGCAGATTGCCGACCGCGTGCTCGTGCAGGTCGCCGCGGGACTGGAAGCGGTGCTGGATGACGCGGGCCCAGGTCTGGCCCCAGTCGTCGTCGCCGCAGAGCGCGGCGAGCGCCTTGCGCAGGTCGCCGGGCGGCAGTACTCCCAGCTCGTCACGGAGGCGGCCGCTGGAGCCGCCGTCGTCGGCGACGGTGACGACGGCGGTGAGGTCACCGGCGCCGGTGATGCGGCGCAGCGCGGCGAGCGAGGCGGACAGGCCCATGCCCCCGCCGAGCGCGACCACCTTCGGCTGGTTGCCCCGCTTGCGGCCCAGCCGGGTCAGGCGGACGGTCCGGCGGCTCTGCTTCACTCGCGCCCCATGTCCCGGTGGACGATGACGGTCTCCACACCCTCGGACGCCAGGCGCGCCCCGAGCTTCTCCGACATGGCCACCGAGCGGTGCTTGCCGCCCGTGCAGCCGACCGCGATCGTCACGTAGCGCTTGCCCTCGCGGCGGTAGCCCGCGGCGATGAGCTGGAGCATTTCCGCGTACCGGTCGAGGAACTCCTTGGCGCCGGGCTGGTTGAAGACGTACGCCGCCACCTCCTCGTTGAGGCCGGTGTACTGGCGCAGCTCCGGGACCCAGTGGGGGTTGGGCAGGAAGCGCATGTCCACGACCAGGTCGGCGTCGACCGGCAGGCCGTACTTGAAGCCGAAGGACATGACGGTGGCCCGCAGCTCGGGCTCCTCCTCGCCCGCGAACGAGGCGTCCATCTTGGCGCGCAGCTCGTGCACGTTCAGGCTGGAGGTGTCGATGACCAGGTCGGCGTCGCCGCGCAGCTCGCGCAGCAGGTCGCGCTCGGCCGCGATGCCGTCGACGATGCGGCCGTCGCCCTGCAGCGGATGCGGGCGGCGGACCGACTCGAAGCGGCGGACCAGGGCGTCGTCGGAGGACTCCAGGAAGACGATGCGCCGCGTGACGTTCTTGGACTCCAGCTCGGCGAGGGACTCGCGGAGGTTGTCGAAGAAGCGCCGGCCGCGCACGTCGACGACGACCGCGATGCGCGCGACGTTGCCCTGCGAGCGGGCGCCGAGCTCCACCATGGTGGGAATCAGCGCGGGCGGCAGGTTGTCGACCACGAACCAGCCGAGGTCCTCCAGGCACTTGGCGGCCGTACTGCGTCCGGCGCCCGACATGCCGGAGATGATCACCAGCTCTGGGATCGCCGCGTCGGGGACCCCTGGCGTCTCGATGGGCGTGCCCGCACTCACTTGCTCTCCACCTTCGTCGTGCTCGCTCATGTCTCCTGCCCCCGTCGTTCCTCTGAGGTGCCCGCGGTCACGGGCTCCTCGTCTTCCATGATCTCTCCCGTCGCCATGTTCACGGCGGGTGCGGCGGGTGCCGCCCGGGCGAAGGCCACCACGATGGCCTCGGCCGTCTTGCGGCCTATGCCCGGAACCTCGCAGATCTGGTCGATTGTCGCGGATCGGAGCCTCTTCACCGAACCGAAGTGTTTGATCAGTGTCCGTTTGCGGGCGTCGCCGAGGCCCGGCACGTCGTCCAGCGGGCCCGCCTTGAAGCGCTTGGCCCGCTTGGCGCGCTGGTAGGTGATGGCGAAGCGGTGCGCCTCGTCACGTACGCGCTGGAGGAGATAGAGCCCCTCGCTGGTGCGCGGCAGGATGACCGGGTCCTCCTCGGTGGGGACCCAGACCTCCTCCAGGCGCTTGGCCAGACCGCAGACCGCGATGTCATCGATGCCCAGCTCGTCCAGGGCCCGCTTGGCGGCCGCGACCTGCGGCCGGCCGCCGTCCACGACGACGAGCTGCGGGGGGTACGCGAACCGCTTGGGCCGCCCGTCCTCCTCGGTCAGGCCGCTCGCGGGAACCTCGCCGTTCGCCTCGCCGGTGTCCGCGGCGTCCTCCGGGGACCACTCCCCCGTGCGCTCCTTGTCGGCGATGTAGCGCTTGAAGCGGCGGGTGATCACCTCATGCATGGAGCGGACGTCGTCCTGCCCCTCGAAGCCCTTGATCTGGAAGCGGCGGTACTCGCTCTTCCGGGCGAGGCCGTCCTCGAAGACGACCATCGACGCCACGACGTCGTCGCCCTGGAGATGCGAGATGTCGTAGCACTCGATGCGCAGCGGCGCGCTGTCCAGCTCCAGGGCGGCGGCGATCTCCTCCAGGGCGCGGGAGCGGGTGGTGAGGTCGGAGGCGCGCTTGGTCTTGTGCAGGACCAGCGACTGCTGGGCGTTCCGCGCGACCGTCTCCATCAGGGCCTTCTTGTCGCCGCGCTGCGGGATGCGCAGCGAGACGCCCGCGCCGCGGCGCTCGGTCAGCCACTCCTGGACCGGCTCCACGGGGTCGGGCAGCGCGGGGACCAGCACCTCCTTGGGCACCGCGTCGCCGCTCTCCTCTCCGTAGAGCTGCTGGAGCGCGTGCTCGACGAGGTCGCCGCTGGTGACGGCCTCCACTTTGTCGGTGACCCAGCCGCGCTGGCCGCGCACGCGTCCGCCCCGGACGTGGAAGATCTGGACGGCGGCCTCCAGCTCGTCCTCGGCGAGGGCGATGAGGTCCGCGTCGGTGGCGTCGGCGAGGACGACGGCGCTCTTCTCCATCGCCTTCTTGAGGGCGTCGATGTCGTCGCGCAGGCGGGCCGCGCGCTCGTACTCCATCTCCTCGGCCGCGTCCGCCATCTGGCGCTCCAGGCGGCGGATGTACGTGCCCGTGCGGCCCGCCATGAAGTCGCAGAAGTCCTCGGCCAGTTCGCGGTGGACCTCGGGTGTGACGCGCTCCACGCAGGGCGCCGAGCACTTGCCGATGTAGCCGAGCAGGCAGGGGCGGCCGGTGCGAGTGGCGTTCTTGAAGACGCCCGCGGAGCACGTGCGGACCGGGAAGGCGCGCAGGAGGAGGTCGACGGTGTCGCGGATCGCCCACGCGTGGCCGTACGGGCCGAAGTAGCGCACGCCCTTCTTCTTCTGGCCGCGCATCACCTGCACGCGCGGGAACTGCTCGTTCATCGTCACCGCGAGGTAGGGGTAGCTCTTGTCGTCGCGGTACTTGACGTTGAACCGGGGGTCGAACTCCTTGATCCAGGTGTACTCCAGCTGCAGCGCCTCGACCTCGGTGGTCACCACCGTCCACTCGACGGAGGCGGCGGTCGTCACCATGGAGCGGGTGCGGGGGTGCAGATTCGCCAGGTCCTGGAAGTAGCTGGCCAGGCGCTGGCGCAGGCTCTTGGCCTTCCCGACGTAGATCACCCGGCGGTGCTCGTCGCGGAATTTGTAGACCCCCGGGGCGTCGGGGATCTGTCCCGGCTTGGGGCGGTAGCTGGAAGGGTCGGCCATGTCGGACAGCCTACTGGCGTGCGCTGACAGTCCGGGTGGGCGTAGGGATCGGCGTACGACTCGGCACACGGAACGGCGGCGCGGTGTACGACTCGGCACACGGAACGGCGGCCGGCGTCCCGGCCGCCGTTCCCCCGGGGTCAGCCCCGCTGCCGGGTGGCGCGGCGCCGGGCGAGCGCCGCCCCGGAGATGCCGAGGGCGACCAGGGCGCCCGCGCCGGCCAGCGAGGAGGCGACCGTGGCCGGGCCCTCTTCGTCGGAGGGCTGCCCGGGCTCGGGTGCGTCGTAGCCGCCCGCCTTGCCCGACTTCTCGTACGCGGAACCGGGCAGCTTGTCGCCGTACGCCTTCTGGACGCGCTTGCGGTAGGCGGCGAGCGAGGTGCCGTCGGCGCCCACGGCGCGCACCGCGTCCTTGTCGAGCGGCAGCACGCGCGCGTGGCCCCGCACGTACCAGGCGTTGATCTGCGGCTCGTGGAAGACGGTGCCTCCGGGGAGCTTGTCGGCGCCCACGCGCGCGTAGTGGGTCTCGTCGTCGCCTGTGGCGATGTTCACGACCTGCCACGAACCGCCCCGCTCGACGGTCCAGAGGGAGGCCTCCTGGCCGTCGGAGGAGACCGCCTTGCTGGCGAGGAACTCCAGGCGGGCGACCGGAGCGCCCTTCTTGCCCGCGACGAACTCCGGGGAGAGGTAGTACACGGGCACGGCCCCGCCCTCGACGCGCGGGTCGGCCGCGGCCTTGCTGACCGCGCCTTCCCGGGAGAAGAAGCGGGAGAGGGTGTCCAGGGTCTTCGGCGCCTTCGCCGCCTTGTGCGCGGCGGCGCGGGAGGCCGCGGAGGGGGCCGCGGGACCGGAGTCGGCGGAGGCGGCCGGGGCCGCCAGGCCCAGGAGCAGGGTGACGGCCGAACCGGCGAGCGCGGCCTTGGCCAGGTGGCGGGTCATCGCTCTCACGCCCCTATCCGGTAGAGCGAGTGGGTCCAGGAGAAGGTGTTGTTGTCGACGTACCAGGCGTGCGAGGCCCAGTTGTAGCGGTCGCTGGAGGGCCAGGGGTCGCCCCAGTAGACCCAGCTGTTGGCGTCGTCGTAGCCGTAGAGGACGTGCATGTGGCCGCCGCCGTTGGACCACTGGATGCGGGTCTCGACCGGGCGGCCCGCGTTGATCTCGGACTGCACGGTGGAGTAGCGGAGCCAGCCGGTGACGTACGAGCCGGGGTTGACGCCCGCCCAGCGCAGGCCGCTCTGCACATTGCCGAGCGTGGCCTGGTTGTTGGGGCACTCGGTGTTCTGGTTGCGCCCGAAGGCGGCGTTGCAGAACTGGTTCTGGCTGTAGTTGCGGCCCAAGAAGGCCGCGATGGTGTTGCCGCCCGCGGCCCAGCACCAGTTGGTCTTCTGCTGCGCCTGCATGGTGATGTTCAGGCGCTTGGCGGCGAGGACGGACGGGCCGGCGGCGGATGTGCCGCTCGCCTCGAGGGCGGTGGGCGCGGCGGACGTGACGGGGGCGGGGGCGGGAGCCGCCGTGGCCGTGGGCGCGGCGAGAAGTGCCGCGGCGACGACGGCGAGGGCGGACAGACGTCTGCGTCTGCCTGTGCCGCTGCTCTTGCTGATCGGTGGGCGCATCGCGTTCCTCCCGAGCGGGATGTGGGGTGTGGAGGAGCGCGTCCGGACGCTGCGATTGAGCATCGAGTGTTGTCGAGTGCAGGTCAACACGCTTCAATGCGGAATTAATTCGGCGTGAACGGCGGCGTACGGATGTGAACAGGCGCCGTACGCCGACCTGGCAGCCCGCTCCCACCGGCGCGAACGCCGGAGCGGCAGAAGTGAACGTTCACAGGAAGGGGCCCCGCATGCGGCACGGCTCACGGTTCGCACAGGGCGCACCCGCGGGAGACGAGGACCGGTCGACGACCGGCGCCGACCTGGCGGAGCTGACGGCCGCCCTGCGCACCGGCCCCTTCCACATCGCGCTGCGCACCGCGATCGCCACCCGGCGGCTGCCGCTGCAGCGGGTGCGGCACCACCTGGCCCAGCACGGCATCAACGTCGGCGTGACCAGCCTCAGTTACTGGCAGCAGGGCGCCCGGCGCCCCCAGCGCGCCGAGTCGCTGCGCGCCGTACGCGCCCTGGAGGAGATCCTTCAGCTCCCCGAGGAGTCGCTGGTCCGGCTCCTGGCCCACCCCTTCGAGCGCGCCGACGGGGAGCGGCCCGCCGCCCGTTCGTACCGCTCCCTGGTGGAGGCCGCGGACGTGCTGCGCGCGCTCCTCGCCGAGCTGGGCTCGCCGGTCGACGGCGGGCTGCACACCATCGGCCACCTCGAGCGGGTGCGGATCGGCGCGCGCCGGGAGCTGGTCGGCCGCGAGTCGCAGCACGTCGTACGCGCCCACCGGGACGGTGTGGACCGCTACGTGGCCATCTACTACGGCGACCCGGGCTGCGCCCCCGACCGGGTGCGCGTACGGGCACTGGAGAACTGCCGCACGGGGCGCGTGCGGTGGCACGCGAGGACGGGGGTCCTGGTCGCCGAACTGCTCTTCGACGCACGGCTGCGGGCGGGCGACACGCATCTGTTCGGTTACGGCTTCGAGGACGGCACGGCGGGCACGGCCACCGAGTACGTGCGCGGCTTCACCTACGCGGGCGGCCAGTACGCGCTGCAGATCCGCTTCGACGGCGCGGCTCTGCCCGTACGCTGCCACCGCTTCGCCCAGCAGTCGGCCGCGGCCCCGCGCGGCGGTCGGCAGGAGCTGACGCTGAGCGGCAGCCACCGCTCGGTGCATCTGGTGGAGCCACAGGTACGGGCGGGGCTGCTGGGCATCGCGTGGGATTGGGAGTGAGGATCTCCGGAGGACTGCCGCGCGCTCCCGGCGGAAGAAGCTAAGCCGTCCCCTCCGGACCCGCGATGATCTTTCCGTTCTCCACCTTCACCGGCAGCTCGGGCAGCGGGTCGACGGCCGGCTCGTGCAGCACCTTGCCGTTCGTGGCGTCGAACTGGCTGCCGTGGCACTGGCAGATGAGCTTGTGCCCCTCCAGCTTGTTGATCGGGCAGCGCGCGTGCGTGCAGATCGTGCTGTACGCCTTGTACTCGTCGTCGGAGATCCGGCTGACGACCACGTTCTGGTCCGTGTACAGCTTCGAGGCGCCCACCTTCACGTCGTCGGACCTCCCGAGGTCCACCGGCGCGGTCGGCGCCGACCGGTTCGAACCGCCGTCACCCGAGGAGCAGGCGGTGAGGCCGAGCCCGACGGCCGGGGCGAGAGCGGCGGCCCGCAGCACGGTGCGGCGGGCGGGGGACGTGCCGGGCATGGTGTCTCCACAGGTCAGGGGCGTCGGTGACGGACCAGACGATACCGGCGCGGGGCGCTGGGACCGGGTCCGGCACGGACGTGCCCGAGTGCTGCCCGCATCCGGTCGGAGGGCCGCGCACCGCCTAGCCTGAGCGGGACGCCGGGCGCGTGCCGCGCGGCCCGAGCCGAGCCGAGGCTGCGCGGCGCAGCGCAGTGTCTGAGAGGAACCGCCCGTGATAGTCGTCGCAGGAGAGGCCCTGATCGACCTCGTGCCGCAGGAGCCGGACCGGGGAGCCGGGCTGCCGGCGCTCGCGCCGCGCCTCGGCGGCGGCCCGTACAACACCGCCGTGGCGCTCGGCCGCCTCGGCTCGCCCGTCGCCTTCTGCTCGCGTGTGTCGCGGGACGCGTTCGGCGAGGCGCTGCTCGGCGGGCTGCGGGCCGCGGGTGTCGACCTCTCGTACGTCCAGCGCGGCCCCGAGCCGACGACGCTCGCCGTCGCCTCGATCGGCGCGGACGGCTCCGCCGGGTACTCCTTCTACGTAGAGGGCACGGCCGACCGCCTCTTCGCCGCGCCCGAGCACCTGCCCGACGGCGTACGGGCGATGTCGTTCGGCACCTGCTCGCTGGTGCTTGAGCCGGGCGCGAGCGCGTACGAGGAGATGCTGCGCCGGGCGGCGCGGCGCGGAGTCTTCACGACGCTCGACCCGAACATCCGTTCGGCGCTCATCCCCGATGCGGACGCGTACCGCGCACGGTTCAAGAGCTGGCTTCCCTCGGTCTCGCTGCTCAAGCTCTCGCAGGAGGATGCCGACTGGCTCGGCGGCACCCCACGGGAGTGGCTGGCGTCCGGCCCCTCGGCCGTGGTGGTCACCCGCGGCGGCGACGGCCTGTGGCTGTACACGCGGGACGGCACGGAGCTGCGCGTACCCGGCGAACCGGTCGACGTCGTGGACACGATCGGCGCGGGCGACACCGTCAACGCGGCGTTGCTGCATGGCCTCGCGGCACGTGACGCACTCTCGACAGACGCGTCGGCGACCCTGAACTCCGAAACCTGGACGGACGTACTCCGCTTCGCCGCCCGCGCGGCGGCAACCACCTGCTCCCGACCGGGCGCGGAGCCTCCGTACGCGTCGGAACTCCACTAGCCCCGACACCGGCTCCCCTTTCCGCTCCGGAC
>NZ_JBSFRK010000022.1:58154-133822 GCF_053589195.1 Streptomyces sp. NPDC003379
GGACACGGGCACCTGGGCGCACCCACTGCGCTTGGCGGCACGCGCGACGGCCGTCACCTGTTCACATCCGGGCGCGGAGCTTCATACGCGGCGGGCGCGGAGCCTCCGTACGCGGCGGAGCTCCACTAGCCCCGACACCGGCTCCCCTTTCCGCGCCGGACACGGGCACCTGGGCGCACCCACTGCGCTTGGCGGCACGCGCGACGGCCGTCACCTGTTCACATCCGGGCGCGGAGCTTCATACGCGGCGGGCGCCGCCCTCGGCTGGACGGACGTACTGCGGTTCGCCGCACGCGGCGGCGGCCATCGGCTCATGGGCGGGCGCGGAGCCTCCGTACGCGGCGGAGTTCCGCCAGCCCCGACACCGGCTCACCGCTCCGTGAACTCCCCATGTCGCCCCGCGCCCGCGGTGAAGCGGGCGGCGCCCTTGGAGGCCTCGGGCAAGGAGTGCAGGCCGTGTCGCAGCTCCGCCGCCAGCGCCTCCTGTTCCGACAGGCCGACCTGTTCGAGGGCGGAGAGCCGGTCGTGCCGCAGGCAGGTCTGCGGGAACGCCGCGATCTCGGCGGCGAGGCGCTCGGCCGTGGTGCGCGAGGTGCCCGTGGGGACCGTGCGGTTGACCAGGCCCATGCCGAGCGCCTCCGCCGCGTCCACCGGGCGGCCCGTCAGGATCAGGTCCATGGCGCGGCCCTCACCGATCAGGCGGGGCAGCCGTACGGTCCCGCCGTCGATGAGCGGGACGCCCCAGCGGCGGCAGAAGACGCCGAGGACGGCGTCCTCGTCGGCGACCCGCAGGTCGCACCAGAGGGCCAGTTCGAGGCCGCCCGCGACGGCGTGTCCGGAGATCGCCGCGATCACCGGCTTGGACAGGCGCATCCGGGTCGGGCCCATGGGGCCGTCACCGGCCCCGTCCTCCGTCACGTCGTTGCCGTCGGCGGTGCCGATGGCCTTGAGGTCCGCGCCCGCGCAGAACGTGCCGCCCTCACCCCACAGGACGGCGACGGCTGCCTCGGGGTCGGCGTCGAAGGCGCGGAAGGCGTCGGCGAGGGCGCGGGCGGTCGGCCCGTCGACGGCGTTCCGCGCGGCGGGGCGGGACAGCACGATGGTGGTGACAGGGCCTTCGCGTTCAGTACGTACGGACATGGGGGCCAGCCGACCACGGGCTCGGACTTCGGACAAGACGACGTATGCGGGACCAGTAGGGCTGGCCGGGCCGGTCGGCCCTACGGAAGAGCCCCACCCCTCTGAGCTTGAGGGGTGGGGCTCTTCCGCGGGCGCCGGTCAGGCCTTGCGGGCCCGCGTCGTCTTCTTCGCGGCGGCCTTCTTGGGAGCGGCCGCCTTCTTGGCGGCGGTGCTCGTCCTGACCGTGGCCGTCTTCTTCGTCGCCGTGGCGCTCGCGGCGACCGCCTTCTTGGTGGTCGCCTTCTTCGTGGTCGCCTTCTTCGCCGGCGCCTTCTTCACCGAGCCCCGCCCCTGCGAGGGCAGCGCGTCGCTGATCCGGTCCGCCGAGATGATCTCCCGGAGGAACTTGCCGGTGTGGCTGGCCGGCACCCCCGCGACCTCCTCGGGCGTGCCCTCGGCGACGACCAGGCCGCCGCCGTTGCCCCCTTCGGGGCCCATGTCGACGACCCAGTCCGCGGTCTTGATGACATCGAGGTTGTGCTCGATGACGATGACCGTGTTGCCCTTGTCGACCAGGCCGGACAGCACCGTGATCAGCTTGCTGATGTCCTCGAAGTGCAGGCCGGTGGTCGGCTCGTCGAGGACGTAGACCGTCCGGCCCGTGGAGCGCTTCTGGAGCTCGGACGCCAGCTTCACGCGCTGGGCCTCGCCTCCGGAGAGGGTGGGCGCGGACTGGCCGAGGCGGACGTACCCGAGGCCGACGTCGTTGAGCGTCCTCAGGTGGCGGGCGATGGCGGGCACGGCCTCGAAGAAGGCGAGCCCCTCCTCGATCGGCATGTCGAGGACCTCGGCGATGGACTTGCCCTTGTAGTGCACGTCCAGCGTCTCGCGGTTGTAGCGCGCGCCGTGGCAGACCTCGCAGGGCACGTACACATCCGGCAGGAAGTTCATCTCGATCTTGATGGTGCCGTCGCCGGAGCAGTTCTCGCAGCGGCCGCCCTTGACGTTGAAGGAGAAGCGTCCGGGGAGATAGCCCCGCACCTTCGCCTCCGTGGTCTCCGCGAAGAGCTTGCGGACGTGGTCGAAGACGCCGGTGTACGTCGCCGGGTTCGACCGCGGGGTGCGGCCGATGGGCGACTGGTCGACGTGCACGACCTTGTCGACGAGGTCGTCGCCCTCCACGCGCGTGTGGCGGCCGGGGACGGACCGGGCGCCGTTCAGCTCCCTGGCCAGGTGCGTGTAGAGGATGTCGTTGACCAGCGTCGACTTGCCGGAGCCCGAGACGCCCGTGACGGCCGTGAGGACGCCGAGCGGGAAGGAGACGTCGATGTCCCGGAGGTTGTTCTCACGGGCCCCGTGCACCGTGAGGTGCCGGGTGGGGTCGACGGGGCGGCGCACGTCCGGAATCGGGATGGCCCTCTTGCCCGAGAGGTACTGCCCGGTGATCGACTTGTCGTTGGCGAGCAGCTCCTTCATGGAGCCGCTGTGTACGACCTCGCCGCCGTGCTCGCCCGCGCCGGGGCCGATGTCGACGACCCAGTCGGCGACCTTGATCGTGTCCTCGTCGTGCTCGACGACGATGAGCGTGTTGCCCATGTCGCGCAGGCGTACGAGGGTCTCGATGAGCCGGTGGTTGTCGCGCTGGTGCAGGCCGATGGAGGGCTCGTCCAGGACGTAGAGCACGCCGACGAGGCCGGAGCCGATCTGGGTGGCCAGGCGGATGCGCTGGGCCTCGCCTCCGGAGAGGGTGCCCGCGGCGCGGTTCAGCGAGAGGTAGTCCAGGCCGACGTCGACCAGGAAGCGCAACCGCTCGTTGACCTCCTTGAGGACCCGCTCGGCGATCTTCTTGTCGCGGACGCCCAGTTTCAGCTCGGCGAGGAAGTCCGCGCAGTCGCTGATGGACATCGCGGAGACCTCGGCGATGGACTTCCCCATGACCGTGACGGCCAGGACGATCGGCTTGAGGCGGGTGCCCTCACAGGTGGGGCAGGGCACCTCTCGCATGTAGCCCTCGAAGCGCTCACGGCTCGCGTCGCTCTCGGCCTCGCTGTGGCGGCGCTTGACGAAGGGCACGGCGCCTTCGAAGGCGGTGGTGTAGACCCGCTCGCGGCCGTACCTGTTGCGGTAGCGCACCTCGATCTGCGTCTTGTGGCCGTACAGCAGGGCCTTCTTGGCGCGCTGCGGCAGGCCGGCCCAGGGCATGTCGGTGGAGAAGCCGAGGGCGTCGGAGAGCGCGTTCACCAGCCGGGCGAAGTAGTCCTTGGTGTGGCCGTGGGACCACGGGTGGATGGCGCCCTCGTCGAGCGACTTGTCCTCGTCCGGGATGATCAGCTCGGGGTCGACCTCCATGCGCGTACCGATGCCCGAGCAGTCGGGGCAGGCGCCGAAGGGCGAGTTGAAGGAGAAGGAGCGCGGCTCCAGCTCCTCGAAGGACAGGTCGTCGTACGTGCAGTAGAGGTGCTCCGAGTACATGCGCTCGCGCTCGGGGTCGTCCTCGGGGAGGTCGACGAAGTCGAGCACGACCATGCCCGCGGAGAGGCCGAGGGCGGTCTCCACGGAGTCGGTCAGGCGGCGCTTGGCGGACTCCTTCACCGTGAGGCGGTCGATGACCACCTCGATGGTGTGCTTCTCCTGCTTCTTGAGCGTGGGCGGCTCGGAGAGCTGGATGGTCTGGCCGTCCACCCGCGCGCGGGAGTAGCCCTTCGTCTGGAGGTCGGCGAAGAGGTCGACGAACTCGCCCTTGCGCTCGCGCACCAGCGGGGACAGGACCTGGAAGCGGCTGCCCTCGGGCAGCTCCAGGACCTTGTCGACGATGGCCTGCGGCGACTGCCGGGTGATGGGGCGGCCGCACTCGGGACAGTGCGGCTTGCCGATGCGCGCGAAGAGCAGGCGCAGGTAGTCGTAGACCTCGGTGATGGTGCCGACCGTCGAGCGGGGGTTGCGCGAGGTCGACTTCTGGTCGATGGAGACCGCCGGGGAGAGGCCTTCGATGAAGTCGACGTCGGGCTTGTCCATCTGGCCGAGGAACTGCCGGGCGTACGAGGACAGCGACTCGACGTACCGTCGCTGGCCCTCGGCGAAGATCGTGTCGAACGCGAGCGAGGACTTGCCCGACCCGGAGAGTCCGGTGAACACGATGAGGGAGTCACGCGGAAGGTCGAGCGAGACGTTCTTGAGATTGTGCTCGCGCGCGCCACGGACGATGAGACGGTCGGCCACGCCGGTCCGCACCTTTCTAGAGAGAGTGACAGGGACGAAACCCCGTCTTTCACAGACTAGGGCGAGCCACTGACAACGCCGGGCTGCTTCCCTGGTTCACCTTCAGAACAAATCCGGACCGTGAAGAATGCCCGATGCCACTCCCGACCATATAGCACGCACATTCGATTTACGGGGTGACCTCGACACCTTCACCCGAACGTGTGACGCAGCTATCGTCGGACACATGATTGATCATGTGCGCGACCTGGCGTCTGTACGTGACGCGACCGAACGGCTGCTCAGCGCAGCCGCGGAACTGAACGACGACTCCGCCGCCGAGCCGTCACGGCTGCCGGGCTGGACCCGTGGTCATGTCCTGGCCCACCTCGCGCGGAACGCGGACGCGCTGGTGAACGTCCTGGCCGGACGCCCGATGTACGTCAGCGCCGAGGCGCGGGACGCCGACATCGAGCGGGACGCCCCGAGGCCCCTGGCCGTGCAGCTCGACGACGTCCGGGAGAGCATGGCCCGCTTCGAGGCTCAGGCCGCGCTGCCCGCCGACTGGTCCCGCACCATCACGATGCGCAATGGAGTGACCGACTCCGCGTCGAGGGTGCCGTTCCGGCGGTGGGTCGAGGTCGAGCTGCACCACGTCGACCTCGGCACCGGCTACGAGCTGGAAGACGTGCCGGAGGAGTTCGTACAGCGAGAGATCGCCTTCCTGGCCGCACGCTTCTCCGGGAACCCCGATGTGCCGCCCACTCGGATCACGGACGGCAGGCACGCGTGGAGCACCGGCCGCGAGGGCGAGCCCGAGGTCACCGTCTCCGGCCCCGCACCGGACCTGGTCGGCTGGCTCTCCGGCCGCCGCGACGGCTCGGCGCTGAAGGCCGAAGAGGGCCTCCTGCCGATCCTGCCCCCGCTATAGGGTGACGGCCATGACGTACAGCGGAGCGGTGAAGGTCGGCGGGGGCGCGGATGTGCACGAGCTGCCGGACCTGATGATTTCCAAGGTCGCGGTCGGCCCGATGGACAACAACGCGTACCTGCTGCGGTGCCGGGCCACCGGCGAGCAGCTTCTGATCGACGCGGCCAATGACGCCGAGACGCTGCTGACGCTGATCGGTGACGACGGCATCGCGTCCGTCGTCACCACGCACCAGCACGGCGACCACTGGCAGGCGCTCGCATCCGTCGTCAAGGCGACCCGCGCGCGGACGTACGCGGGCCGTGAGGACGTCGAGGGCATCCCGGTGCCGACGGACGTGCCGGTCGACGACGGCGACACCATCCGCGTCGGCCGGGTCGAGCTGACCGCCCGCCACCTGGTGGGCCACACGCCGGGTTCCATCGCGCTCGTCTACGACGACCCGCACGGCCATCCGCACGTGTTCACCGGCGACTGCCTCTTCCCGGGTGGCGTCGGCAACACCTGGAAGGACCCGAAGGCCTTCGCGAGCCTCATCGACGACGTCGAGACGAAGATCTTCGGGGCGCTCCCTGACGAGACGTGGGTCTACCCCGGCCACGGCGACGACACGACGCTGGGCGCCGAGCGGCCGCACCTCCCGGAGTGGCGCGCCCGAGGCTGGTGAGCACAGGCGGCGCGGGTCGGCCGAGGGGTACGCGTCACGCCCCGGCGGCGACCAGCGCCGCCACCCGCTGCACGGCGAAGGCGTACCCCTGGACGCCGCAGCCCGCGATGACACCGTCGGCGCGCTGCGAGACGTAGCTGTGGTGCCGGAACGCCTCGCGCTGGTGGATGTTGGAGATGTGCACCTCCACCACGGGCATTCCGTCACAGGTGTTGAGGGCGTCCAGGATCGCGACGGACGTGTGGGAGTAGGCCGCCGGGTTGATGACGATGCCCGCGTGGTGCTCGCGCGCCTCGTGGATCCAGTCGACCAACTCGCCCTCGTGGTTGCTCTGTCGCAGGTCCACCGTCCCGCCGTGCGCGGCCGCCGCCTCGGCGCACAGGGCCTCGACGTCGGCGAGGGTGTCCGAGCCGTAGATCTCGGGCTGGCGCTGCCCGAGGAGGTTCAGGTTCGGGCCGTTCAGGATCATGATCGGGGCGGTGGCGAGGCCACGGGTACCGGTACTGAGGGTCATGGAGGAGGTCTATCACGCCTCCCGCGCGCGGGAACTCGCTGCGCCCCCGGGGAGTACGGCCCTACGCTGCCCCGCATGATCGCCGAGCCGCTGTACCCGCCCAAGCCCTCACCCGGTGACCGCATCGCCGTGATCTCCCCCTCCAGCGGTCTCCCGGAACTCTTCCCGCTCCCCTACGAGCTGGGCCTCGGACGGCTCCGCAAGCAGTTCGGACTCGAACCGGTGGAGTACCCCTCGACACGGAAGATGGGCGCGACACCGCGGGAGCGGGCCGACGACATCCACGCGGCGTTCGCCGATCCGACGATCAAGGCTGTCTTCGCGAGCATCGGAGGCGACGACCAGATCACCGTACTGCCACACCTGGACCGGGAGTTGATCCGCGCGCACCCGAAGCCGTTCTTCGGCTGGAGCGACAACACCAACCTGCTCGCCTGTCTCTGGCAGTGCGGCATCGTCGGCTACCACGGCGCGTCCGTGATGTGCGAGCTCGGCCGGCCCGGCGCGATGGCGCCCCTGACCGAGGAGTCGCTGCGCGCCGCGCTCTTCACCTCGGGGCCCTACGAACTCCGCCCCGCCGACCGCTACCGCGACGTCGACCTGCCCTGGGAGGACCCCGCGACGCTCGCGCAGGAGCCGCCGACCGAGCCGGGCGGCGGCTGGTGCTGGCACCGGCCGGAGCGGGTCGTGGAGGGCCGTTCCTGGGGCGGCAACCTGGAGATCCTCTCGTGGCTCCTGATGGCGGACCGTGAGATCGCGGGGGACCTGTCGGTGTACGACGGGTGCGTGCTGTTCCTGGAGACCTCGGAGGACCTCCCGAGGGCAGAGGACGTGTTCTGGATTCTGCGGAGCATGGGTGAGCGCGGGCTGCTGCGCCGCTTCCCCGCCCTCCTGATGGGCCGCGCCAAGGCGTGGTCCTTCACGCGCCCCCACGACGCGGACGCGAAGGCCGCGTACGCGCGTGAGCAGCGGGAAGCCGTACTGCGGGCGCTCGACGCGTACGCCCCGGACACCATGGCGGTCTTCGACGTGGACCTCGGGCACACCGACCCCCAGGTGGTGATGCCCTACGGAGGCGCCGTACGGGTCGACGGGCCGGGGCGGCGCATCACCGTGACGTACTGAGCGACCCGATCACCTCCGTGCGCCCCCCGTAACCGGTCGTCACTCTGGGTAGTTGTCGCGGCATGCGCACCACTGAACCACCCTCCTTGCCGCGGCTCGCGGCGGCCTCGCTCGCCGGGACCGCCATCGAGTTCTACGACTTCTTCATCTACGGGACGGCTGCGGCGCTGGTCCTGGGCCCGTTGTTCTTTCCGACGTTCTCCCCGCTGGCGGGCACGCTCGCCGCCTTCGCGACCTTCGGCGTGGGCTTCGTGGCGCGGCCGTTGGGGTCGGTCCTCTTCGGGCACATCGGGGACCGGCGCGGGCGGCGGCCCGTACTCGTCGGTTCGCTGCTCCTCACGGGCCTCGCCACGGTCGCCGTCGGCTGCGTACCGACGTACGAGTCGATCGGGATCGCCGCTCCCCTGCTCCTCCTTGTGCTGCGCTTCGTGCAGGGGCTCGGTCTCGGGGGCGAGTGGGGTGGCGCCGTGCTGCTGACGGCGGAGCACGCGCCCGCCGAGCGGCGCGGGCTGTGGGCGAGCTTTCCGCAGATCGGGCCCCCGGTCGGCTTTCTGCTGGCCAACGGCATCATGCTGGTGCTCTCGGTGACCCTCTCCGACGCGCAGTTCGCGGCCTGGGGGTGGCGGGTGCCGTTCTGGGCGGCGGGGGTGCTCGCGGCGGCCGGGCTCGCGCTGCGCACCTCGCTCGCGGAGAGCCCCGACTTCCTGCGGGTGCGCGAGCACGCGCGCGTGCCGCTCGTCGAAGTGGTCCACGGGCACTGGCGCCTGGTGCTCCTGACGGCGGGCGCGCTCGCCGTCGGGTACGCCGTCTTCTACGCGGTGACGACCTGGTCGCTCGCCTACGGAGTGGAGCGGCTCGGCGTGAGCCGCACCGTCATGCTGGCCTGCATCATGGCGGCCGTGGTGGTGCAGGGCGCCCTGACGCCCGTGGTGGCCGTGCTCGGCGACCGGTACGGGCGGCGGCCGCTGTGTCTGCTCGGGTGCGCCGCGTCCGCGCTGTGGATGTTCCCGATGATCGCGCTGCTCTCGACCGGGCAACCACTGCTGATCTTCCTCGGCTTCCTGGTGGCGATGCTCGCCTTCATCACGATGTTCGCCGTGATCGCCGCGTATCTGCCCGAGCTGTACGAGCCACGGGTGCGCTGCACGGGCGCCGCGGTCGGCTACAACCTGGGCGGGGTGCTCGGCGGCGCGCTCACGCCCATCGTGGCGACGGCGGTGGCGCGCGGGGACGGCACTCCCTGGGGCGTGGCCGCGTATCTGTCGTGCATCGCCCTGCTGAGCCTCGGGTGCTTCGCGCTGCTCCCGGAGACACGGCCGGTGCGCGAGGTGGCGGCGCCGGTCGCGGGCTGACCCGGCCTACGGTGTGACCGCCAGTTCCAGGTATGCCGCGAACAGCACCAGGTGGACGCCGCCCTGGAGCGGTGTGGCGCGCCCCGGCACGACCGTGAGCGTGCCGACGATCACCGTGAGGACGAGCAGCACCATGTGGGTCGCGCCCAGGCCGAGCACGAGCGGCCCCGACAGCCAGACGGAGGCGACAGCGACGGCCGGGATGGTGAGGCCGATGCTGGCCATCGCCGAGCCGAGGGCGAGGTTCAGGCTGGTCTGCACGCGGTCGCGGCGGGTGGCGCGCACGGCCGCGATCGTCTCCGGGAGCAGCACGAGCAGCGCGATGATGACGCCGACCACGGCATGCGGCATGCCCGCGTTCTCCACGCCCGTCTCGATCGTCGGTGACACGCCCTTGGCGAGTCCGACCACGCCGATCAGGGCCAGTGCGAGCAGGCCCAGGCTGAGCAGTGCCTGCCGGGAGGAGGGGCCCTCGGCGTGGCTGTCGGCGTCGATGACCTGGCCCTGTTTGGTGAGGGGCAGGAAGTAGTCGCGGTGCCGCACGGTCTGGGTGGTCACGAACAGGCCGTACAGGATGAGCGAGGCGACGGCGGCGAAGGTGAGCTGGCTGGGGGAGAACTCCGGGCCCCGCCTGGTGGTGGTGAACGTCGGCAGGACCAGGCAGAGGGTGGCCAGGGTGGCGACGGTCGCGAGGGCGGCGCCGGTGCCCTCGGGGTTGAAGACGGCGACGCGGTGGCGCAGGGCGCCGATCAGGAGGCAGAGCCCCACGATGCCGTTGCAGGTGATCATCACGGCGGCGAAGACGGTGTCGCGCGCGAGCGTGGAGCTCTTGTCGCCGCCGTCGGCCATGAGGGTGACGATCAACGCCACCTCGATGATCGTCACCGCGATGGCGAGGACGAGTGAGCCGAAGGGCTCTCCGACGCGGTGCGCGATCACCTCGGCGTGGTGGACGGCTGCGAGCACCGCTCCCGCGAGGACCAGTGTCACCACGGCGACGACCACGCCCGGCAGGTCGCGCCCCCAGGTGAGGGCGAGGAGGACGACCGCGAGGATCGGGACCACGGTCGTCCACTGCATGCCGAGCGCCCGGAGCCGAGTGACCATGACTCGATGCTGCCCCGGGCGCTCAGGTGTCGCTACTCGGTGCCGCCCCGCTGAGGAGGCGGCTAGGAGGCGGTCAGGCCTCGATGCTGTCCTTGGAGGTCTCCCCCGCGGCAGCGGCCTCGGCCGCCGCCTTCTGCGCCTGCTTCTTGGAGGCGATGAGGCTGGTGATCGTAGTGATCACCAGGACACCACAGATTACGGAGAGCGAGAGGGGGATGGAGATCTCGGGGACATGCACCCCGGACTCGTGCAGGGCGTGCAGGACGAGCTTCACGCCGATGAAGCCGAGGATCACCGACAGGCCGTAGCTGAGGTGGACCAGCTTCCTGAGCAGTCCGCCGATGAGGAAGTACAGCTGGCGCAGACCCATCAGGGCGAAGGCGTTGGCGGTGAAGACGATGTACGGGTCCTGGGTGAGGCCGAAGATCGCCGGGATGGAGTCCATCGCGAAGAGCACGTCGGTGGTGCCGATGGCGAGCATGACGACCATGAGGGGCGTCATGATCTTCTTGCCGTTCTTCCGGATGAAGAGCTTCGTGCCCTCGTACCGGTCGGAGACGCCGAACTTCTTCTCGACGGACTTCAGGAGGCGGTTCTCCTCCCAGTCCTCTTCGTCCTCGTCGGCACGCGCCTCCTGGATGAGCTTCCAGGCGGTGTAGATCAGGAACGCGCCGAAGATGTAGAAGACCCAGGAGAAGTTGGCGATGACCGCGGCGCCGGCGGCGATGAAGATCGCGCGCAGGACCAGGGCTATCAGCACACCGAACAGCAGGACACGCTGCTGGAGATGGGACGGCACCGAGAACTTCGCCATGATCAGGATGAAGACGAAGAGGTTGTCGACGGAGAGCGACTTCTCGGTGATGAAGCCCGCGAAGAACTCGCCGGACGCCTGGCTCTCACCCGCGACCAGCAGGCCGACGCCGAAGAGCGCCGCGAGGACGATCCAGACGACCGTCCATATTCCGGCTTCCTTGATCGACACGTCATGGGGCTTGCGCCCGATGAAGAAGTCGATCGCGATCAGGGCACACAGACCTAGAACGGTCGTTACCCACAGCATCATTGAAACGTCCACTGCGCCTCCGGCGTCGTACGGCTACTGATCAGCGTCGTCGCTGCCGGAGGTCTCTTCCACCCGAGGCGTCACCGCCGTGAGTCGGGCCGACGCCCCGGGACCGATGGCGGTCCGTATTGACGGGTACGTCGCAGCCGGGAGTACTCCCCTCCGCTGACAGAAGAGTACGTGAAACACCAAGGGTTGGTAAAGGCGATGGCAAATAAAACCCAAGAGCCCAGCTCGGGAGGCGACCAAAGCCGCTTTCCCGTCGGCTTCAGCTGCCCACTTCAACCGTCCGCTCCACCGCTCCACCGCTCTGGCGTTCCACCGCTCCAGCGTTCTTTCTACCCCCGACGCGGGACCCTCAGCGGCCGCCGGTGCGGCGGGCCGCGGCGACCCGGTCCAGGACCTCCCGCAGGACCTGGCTGCCCGGCGGGAAGACCGGCGGGTCGTACGTCCAGGTGTGACCGACCCACGGGTCGGCGAGGTGGTCGTCCGGGACCGGGGTCAGGCGCAGGAGCGCGCGCCATAGGGGGTCGAGCAGCGGGCCGTACTCGGCGGCGTCCTCGCGGTCGGCGACCATCATGAGGTGGACGCCGACGGCCGGGCCCTCGTCCGCGAGGTAGCGCAGCTGGGTCACGGCCCGGTCGTCGAAGCCGTGCGGGAAGTCGTTGACGATCAGGAGCTGCTCGGCGGTGTCCAGGTCCGGGGGGAGCGCGTCGGCGGCGCCGCCGCGGATCGCCATCTGGACCAGGTCGACGCGCTGGGTGAGCGCGGCGAGGACCGCGGAGACACCGGCCGCGCCGGAGGCCGGGGGTCCGGCGAGGACACCGGCCGACACGAGCGGCGCGAACGCGGACGCGGCGGCGCCCGCCGCGTCGATGACGTGCACCTGGAACTCGCCCGCCGGATAGGCCGCGAGCAGCCGGGCCGCGTGGGCGACCGCGGTGTCCACGGCGAGGCGGCGCAGCTCGGCGGAGTCGGTGAAGTGGTTGGTGAGGGCCTTGCCGCTGTCGATCCACAGGCCGCGCTCCAGCGGCAGCCGGACGAGCATGGGGATCCGCAGGTCGGTGCGCTCGGGGAGGTGGAGGTCGCCGAGGCGCAGGGCCATCGGGATCTCCATGGGCGCCCGGTAGGCGTGCCAGACGGGGTTGCTCCATGCCGCGTACGCCGGGGGCAGGGCGGGCTCGACGACGTCGGCCTCGGCGGCGAGCTGCGCGAGGTCGCGGTCGAGGGCCGCCCTGGCCTGGCCGACGAGGTCGCTGTGTTTGGCGCGGGCGCGCTCACGGGCGGCGTCACCGGCGCCGCCGATGCGGCTGCGCGGGTCGTCGAGGACCTTGTCGAGCTCCTGCTCCATGCGGGAGTCGGCGAAGTCGACGGCGCTTCGGTACGCGGCCGTGGCGCGGGCCAGGTCTTCGAACATGCCCCACACCTGGTTGTAGAGCCGCTCCTCCATGGACCAGCCGGTGGCATCACCCGCGACGGGCTGCGCGGACTCCCCGGGCCGGGCCGGGGGCGCGGCGGACGGTGCCGACGACGGGGGCGCGGCGGCCTGTCGTCCCGGGTGGGTGTAGTCGACGGGACCGCTCGGCGGGCCGGCGGGACCGCTCGCCGGTCCGCCGGAGGCGCCGCCGCCGCCCGGCTGTCGCGCGGGTGAGACGGGTTGGCCTTGGGTCGGCAACGGCTGGCCTTGGGTCGACGTGCGCTGGCCCTGGGGCACGGGCGGCTGCCCCTGGGACGCCGGTGTCTGGGGGTGGGGTGGGGTTGGCGTGGCCCGCGGTGCTGTGCGTGGTCGGGGGGCGTCGGAGGAGCGGGGTGGCGGCGTGGCCACGGAGCGGGCCAGGCCCAGGGCCACGGCGTCGTTGATGGCGCCCGCCAGTTCGCGGGCCTCGGGGAGGCCCTGGTCGGCGAGCATCTCGGCGAGGCCGCCCGCGTACCCCTGGCCGACGGCGCGGACCTTCCAGGCGCCCTGGCGGCGGTAGAGCTCCAGGGCGACGACGGCGGACTCGGCGTCGAGGTCGGTGATGGTGTAGCTGGCGACTTCGGTGCCGTCGAGCCCGGTGACCGCGACGAAGGGAGCGGCCAGGGCGCGGAAGCTCGCAGGGCCCGCCACGCCGCCGGGCAGCGCCAGCAGGACGTTGACCCGGTGGACGGTGGCCGGCAGGGCGCCGAGGTCCACGGCGAGGCGGTGGTCGGCCGCCGCCTGCTTGGAGACTTCGAGGCCCGGCAGGGTGGGCGAGCCGGGGTGGGCAACCCATTCCACGCCGCGGACCTTGCCCTGGTCGTCGCCGAGCGTGGCCCCCGCCACGATCGGTCGGCCGGCCGAGACGCGGATCTCCAGGCGGGTCCCGGGCAGCGGATGGTTCTGCCCCCGCACCAGCTCGGCCGTCATCGCGTTCGTTCCCCCTCGTACGTACGGATGGTGCTTACAGGTGCGGCAGGATCGACGGCATCAGGTCCTGGAAGGTGCGGCCGTTGGCGGGGTTGCCGATGGCCGTCATCTGCCAGCCCGCGCCCGCGCGGTGGACCTTCGCCATGATCTGGGCGGTGTACTGGCCGCCGCCGTCGAGGGTGTAGCGCGCGAGCTCCTGGCCGTTGGTCTCGTCGACCAGGCGGCAGAACGCGTTCTGCACCTCCTGGAAGGTCTGGCCGGTGAAGGAGTTCACCGTGAAGACGATCTGGTCGATGTGGACGGGGATCCGCTGCAGGTCGACGAGGATCGCCTCGTCGTCCCCGCCCTGGCCGACACCGCCGACGAGGTTGTCACCGGTGTGCCGCACGGAGCCGTCGTCGCTGACGAGGTGGCGGAAGAAGACGACGTCCACCGGCTGCTTGTCCGCGAACAGGACCGCCGAGGCGTCCAGGTCGACCTCGCGGGTGCGGGTGCCGAACAGACCGCGGCGCGGGGCCGCCTGCCATCCGAGTCCCATGCGCACCGCGGACAGGGCGCCCCCGTCGTCCTTCTGCAGGTTGATGGCCTGACCCTTGGTCATGTTGACCGTCACGCGCTGTCCCCTCTCGAACTACCTGGGCAACCGCCTCTTGCGGTTGCCCAGCACCCTATGCAGTGCGGCTCGCCCGGCCGCACCGCGGGCCGCACATTGTGGCGGTCCTGCAACAGACCGGCCAGTACGCCGTTTCCCCTGCCCCGGGCGTGCTTCTAGGCCTGGCCCGCCTCCTTCATCTGCCGCAGCTCCTTCTTCATCTCCGACACCTCGTCGCGCAGCCGCGCGGCGATCTCGAACTGCAGGTCGGCGGCGGCCGCGCGCATGCGCGCGGTCATCTCCTCGATCTGCTCGGCCAGCTCGGCCGCGGGGCGGTCGGTCGGGACGGTCTGCCCGCCCTTCTTGCCCTTGGCGGAGGTGGCCGCCTTGCCGGCCTTGGCCGTCTCGCCGCCGAGCGAGGGCACCGGCGCCTTGGCGCCCTTGCCGGCCTTCGGCTTGCGGTAGTCGGATCCGAGGAGCTGTTCGGTGTCGACCTCTTCGCGCGCGATCGCCGACACGATGTCGTTGATCTTCTTGCGCAGCGGCTGCGGGTCGATGCCCCGCTCCTTGTTGTACGCGATCTGCTTCTCCCGGCGGCGGTTGGTCTCGTCGATGGCCTTCTCCATCGCCGGGGTGATCTTGTCGGCGTACATATGGACCTGACCGGAGACGTTGCGCGCCGCGCGGCCGATGGTCTGGATCAGGGAGGTCCCCGAGCGCAGGAAGCCCTCCTTGTCGGCGTCGAGGATCGCCACCAGGGAGACCTCGGGCAGGTCGAGGCCCTCACGCAGGAGGTTGATGCCGACCAGGACGTCGTACTCACCGGCGCGCAGCTCGCGCAGCAGCTCGACGCGGCGCAGGGTGTCGACGTCGCTGTGGAGGTAGCGGACCTGGATGCCCAGTTCGAGGAAGTAGTCGGTGAGGTCCTCGGCCATCTTCTTGGTGAGCGTGGTGACCAGGACGCGCTCGTCCTTCTCGGTGCGCGTGCGGATCTCGTGCACCAGGTCGTCGATCTGCCCCTCGGTGGGCTTGACGACGACCTCGGGGTCGATGAGGCCGGTGGGGCGGATGATCTGTTCGACGAAGCCGTCGCCGCGCGAGAGCTCGTACTTCCCCGGGGTCGCCGAGAGGTAGACCGTCTGGTCGATGCGGCCCAGGAACTCCTCCCACTTCAGGGGGCGGTTGTCCAGCGCGGACGGCAGCCGGAAGCCGTGGTCGACGAGGGTGCGCTTGCGGGAGGCGTCGCCCTCGTACATCGCGCCGATCTGCGGGACCGTGACGTGCGACTCGTCCAGGACGAGGAGGAAGTCCTCGGGGAAGTAGTCGAGGAGGGTGTTGGGGGCGGTGCCGGGGGCGCGGTCGTCGAAGTGCATCGAGTAGTTCTCGACGCCGGAGCAGGAGCCGATCTGGCGGAGCATCTCCAGGTCGTACGTGGTGCGCATGCGCAGGCGCTGGGCCTCCAGCATCTTGCCCTGCTTCTCCATCTCGGCGAGGCGGTCGGCGAGCTCCTTCTCGATGCCGTTGACCGCCTTCTCCAGGCGCTCCGGGCCCGCTACGTAGTGCGAGGCCGGGAAGACGTACAGGTGGTCGTCGTCGCTGATGACCTCGCCGGTGAGCGGGTGGAGGGTGGAGAGCGCCTCGATCTCGTCGCCGAACATCTCGATGCGGACGGCCAGCTCCTCGTAGACCGGGAAGATCTCGATGGTGTCGCCGCGGACGCGGAAGGTGCCGCGGGTGAACGCCAGGTCGTTGCGCGTGTACTGGATGTCGACGAAGCGGCGCAGCAGCTGGTCGCGGTCGATCTCGTCGCCGATCTTGAGCGAGACCATCCGGTCCACGTACTCCTGCGGGGTGCCGAGGCCGTAGATGCAGGAGACGGAGGCGACCACGATCACGTCGCGGCGGGTCAGCAGCGAGTTCGTCGCGGAGTGGCGCAGGCGCTCCACCTCCTCGTTGATCGAGGAGTCCTTCTCGATGTAGGTGTCCGACTGCGGGACGTACGCCTCGGGCTGGTAGTAGTCGTAGTACGAGACGAAGTACTCCACCGCGTTGTTCGGCAGCAGCTCGCGGAATTCGTTCGCCAGCTGGGCGGCCAGCGTTTTGTTCGGCGCCATCACGAGCGTGGGGCGCTGGAGCTTCTCGATCATCCACGCGGTGGTGGCCGACTTGCCGGTGCCGGTCGCGCCGAGGAGGACGACATCCTTCTCACCTGCGCGGATGCGTCGCTCCAGCTCGGCGATGGCCGCCGGCTGGTCGCCACTGGGCTGGTACGGACTGACGACCTCGAAAGGTGCCACCGTGCGTTCGATCTTGGATACGGGCCGCATGGAATCCACCGTACGACCCCGCACTGACAACCGGGCCGGATCGGCCGCCGGGCAGCGCTACATCACCGGTTCTGCGGGGTGCGCGAGCCGGGCCGCCGACCGGAGCCGCGGCGGGGCCCCGGGACGTGCCGGTCGCCCGAGCGCGGGACGGGGTAGGGCCGGCCGGGGCGCCCGCCCCTCGCGCCGCTCCTGGTGTTTGTCCGGTGGCCGCCCATCACCATCAGCGGGTCGAACATCACGATCACGCCCGCGAGGAGCAGGAAGGCGAGCGGCCCGATCATCATCGGCGCGAGGATCTCGGCGGACGAGTCGCCGGGCGGCGCGGCGTCCGAGCCGTGCAGATGGACGCTGAGGGCCGCCATCCCGGTGTAGTGCATGCCGCTGACGGCCAGGCCCATGACGAGGCTCGCGCCCAGGCTCCACAGGAAGCCCCGCACCTGCGCGGCCGCCCAGAGCGCGGCGGTGGCGGCGACCATGGCGATCACCACGGACGCGGCGACGGTGAGCGTGTTGTACTCCAGCGTCCCGCGCAGACGCATACCGGCCATTCCCAGGTAGTGCATCGATGCCACGCCGAGGCCCATGATCGTCCCGCCGGTGAACAGGGCCGTGCCGGTCGCGCCGCGGTAGCCGACGATGAAGATGCCGACGCCGACCATGACGATGGCGACGGCGAGGCTGGCGAAGGTCAGCGCCTTGTCGTAGTGGATGGGCGCCTCTTCGACGGTGAAGCCCATCATCGCCACGAAGTGCATGGTCCATATCCCGGAGCCGATCGCGGCCGAGCCGAGCGCGAGCCAGCCGGGCCGCCAGGAGTGCGCGACGAGCAGCGATCTGGTCGTGCAGCGCAGTCCGAGCGCTCCTCCGAGGCAGGCCATGACGTAGGCCACCACCGGTGTGACGACTCCGTAGGTGAACCCGTCGACCGTGCCCTGCATGCGCGGTAGCCCTTCCGCCTGTTGTGCCCAAACGCTCTAAAACGCCGTATTTGCCCCCTACCGTCGGCCATCTGAAAGACCGCCGGCTGAGGCAGAGAGTAAAGCTCACGCCGGGACGTCCGAACGATTTTCCGGCAAAGAATCGCGTTTCCCGCGCGCGGGGTCCTCGACTTTGGTGACTCCGTTCAACCTGTGGCCATCCTGCACCTGTTTCTCGTTGGCCGTGGACTGTCACTCTCGACCGGTCCGCGATCTCACGACGCGAGGAGTACCCGTGTACGCACGCGCTGCCGCTGCCGCCACCGCCGCCCTCCTGGGGGCCGGGGCACTCGTCCTCCCCTCCGCCACCGCCTCCGCGCAGACGCCCGCGGCGACGCGCACCGGTGAGCACGACAGACCGCTGGTCGTCGCCCACCGCGGCGCCTCCGCCTATGCCCCGGAGAACACCTTCGCGGCCATCGACAAGGCCCGCGACATGGGGTTCCGCTGGGTCGAGAACGACGTCCAGCGCACCAAGGACGGCGAGCTCGTGATCATGCACGACGACAACCTGAAGCGGACGACGAACGTCGAGGAGGTCTTCCCCGGCCGTGCCCCGTGGAAGGTCGCCGACTTCACGGCGGCGGAGATCGCGAAGCTCGACGCGGGCAGCTGGTTCAGCCCGAAGTACGCGGGCCAGCGCGTGCCGACCCTGAAGCAGTACATGCGCCGGGTCTCGCACAACCACCAGAAGCTCGTCTTCGAGTTCAAGAAGCCCGAGCTCTACCCGGGCATCGAGAAGCAGGGCCTGCGTGTGCTCCGCGAGACGGGCTGGCTCGACAAGCACCACGTCAAGAGCAAGCTGGTCATCCAGAGCTTCAGCGCCGACAGTGTGAAGACCGTGCACGCGCTGCGGCCCGATGTGAAGACGGGCTTCCTCGGCACCCCCGCGGTCGCCGACCTGCCCGCGTACGCCAAGTTCTCCGACCAGATCAACTCGACGCACACCTCCATATCGGCCGGTTACGTCTCCGCGATCCACGCGCTCAAGGGCCCGCACGGCAAGCCCCTGGAGATCTTCACCTGGACCATCAACGACGCCGCGAACGCGGTGCGCGCGGCGAGCTTCGGCGTGGACGGGATCATCACCAACACGCCCGACGTCGTGCGCGAGGCGCTGCGGGACGACTGACGCACACCGCCGGCGGGCCGCGTTGTCAGTGGGCGGTCGTACGGTGGTCGGCATGGACCAGGACCAGCGTCAGGCCGTGTGGACCGTCGTCGGCAGCGACATCGGCCCCCTGCTTCTCGCCGCGACCGGCGAGGGGCTCGTCACCGTGGCCTTCCACGCCACGGACGACGTGCGGGACAGGACTCTGGAGCGGCTCGGCTCCCGGCTGGGCGCCGAGCCGCTCCGGGCCCCGGACTCGCCGCTGCTCGCCGAGCCGATACGGCAGCTCGCGGCCTACTTCTCGGGCGAGCGGCGCGACTTCGAGCTGCCGCTGGACTGGTCGCTGATATCCGGCTTCAACCGCCAGGCGCTGCGCGAGCTCGCCTCCGGCGTGCCGTACGGCGCGGTGGTGGGCTACGGCGACCTGGCCCGCCGCGTCGGCCGGCCGGGCGCCGCCCAGGCCGTCGGCATCGCGATGGGCGCCAATCCACTGCCGGTCGTGGTGCCGTGCCACCGCGTGGTGGAGAGCGACGGAGGCATCGGCGGCTTCGGCGGGGGCCTGGAGACCAAGCGGCTGCTGCTCGCGCTGGAGGGGGTGCTGCCCCGGCCGCTGTTCTGACGCCACAGCTCGGCTCCCGGCACCGTCCCCCCGTAGCGACCCTGTTTCGTGCACGCGAACGCCCTGGCACACTGCGTCAGTGACTTCGACCCTCGACGCCCCTGACATACCAGGGCCGGAGGCGCTGCCCGCCCTCCGCCGCCGTACGAACGCGGTACTGATCGCCAGTCAGATACTGGGCGGGCTCGGGGTGCCGATCGGCATCGCCCTGGCCCCGATGCTGGCCACCGATGTGAGCGGGACGGAGGCACTGTCCGGCCTCGCCCCGACCGCTTCCGTGGCGGGTACGGCCCTGCTCTCGCTGCCGCTCGCCGCGCTGATGAACTCGCGCGGACGGCGTGCCGGGCTCGTCCTCGCGTATGTGATCGGCGCGCTGGGCGCGGGGCTCGTCGTGCTCGCCTCGGTCGTCGAGAGCTTCGCCCTGCTGCTGCTCGGCATGGCGGCCTTCGGGGCGGGCTCGCTGGCCACGCTGCAGGCGCGGTTCGCCGCGGCCGACCTCGCCGAGCCCGACCGGCGCGGCCGGGCCATCTCGCACGTCATCTGGGCCACCACGATCGGCTCCGTGCTCGGACCGAACATCTCCGCGCCCGCGAGCCGGATCTTCACCGGCACCTCCATTCCCGAGGAGGCCGGCCCGTTCCTCTTCGCCGCCGGGATCTTCGCGGTCGCCGCGCTGGTGGTGGCGGTGCTGCTGCGGCCAGACCCGCTGCTCACCTCCCGCGCGCTGGCCCCGCAGGACAGCGGGACCGCTCAGAGCCGCTCGCTGAAGGCCGGTGTCGCCGCGGTGGCCGCCTCGCCGATGGCCCGCCTCGCGCTGGTGACGGTGGCCGCGTCGCACACGGTGATGGTCTCGATCATGGTGATGACCCCGGTCGACCTGGGGCACCACGGTGCGAGCCTGCAGCTGGTCGGCCTGGTCATCAGCGGCCACATCGCGGGCATGTACGCGTTCTCACCGGTGATGGGCTGGCTCGCCGACCGGTTCGGCCGCCTCTCCGTGATCGGCCTGGCGGTGGGGCTGCTGTGCTGCGCCGCGCTGCTCGCCGGCACGGCGGGACCCAGCCACGGCCAGACCGCCGCCGGGCTCTTCCTGCTGGGCCTCGGCTGGTCCGCCGGCCTGGTCTCCGGCTCGGCGCTGCTCACCGACTCGGTGCCGCAGCCCGCCCGGGCCGCCGTGCAGGGCCTTTCGGACCTGACGATGAACGCGGCGGCGGGCATCGGCGGCGCGGTCGCGGGCCTGATCGTCGCGCGGGCGAGCTACGGCTGGCTCAACCTCGTCGGGGTCTGCGTCCTGCTGCCGATGGCCGCGCTCGCCGTGCGCAGGGCGCTCAAAAAGCCTGACTCCAAGGCCTGACTCTCCGCTCTCGGGGCGCTCAGATCTCAGGGAGGGCGATCAGGTCTCAGGGCGGTCAGGGCGGTCAGGGCAGCGTGATGTGGTACGCCTTGCGCAGCGTCTCGTGCACCGTCCACGTCGTGCGGTCGCCCTCGCGCAGCACGGCCGCGTCGCCGGGGCCGATCTCCAGCGTGTCGCCGCCCTCGACCTCGACGGTGGCGCGGCCGCTGACGACCACGAACAGCTCATTGGCCTCGGTGTCGGTGACCACGCCCGGCGTGATCTGCCAGATGCCGCGCAGCTGCTTGCCGTCGGCGGACTCCCACAGCACCTTGCCCGTCACCACCGGGTCGCCGGAGACGATCTGCTCCGGGTCCAGCGGCTCGGCCTCCAGCTCGACATCCGGAATGTGCACGGCGAAAGACGCGACAGCTTGATCATTCGTGGTCATGGCCGGTCACCCTAGCCGGGGGTCGTACGGAGCCCGCGCGGACCCCCGCCGAGGTCAGCCTCAGGCGCGCCGGAAGGGTTTGGCGGGGTGCGCCGCCCGCCAGGGATGAGGGGAGACCCGACAGGCAGGAGGCAGGCCCGTGCTGGTGGTGTCCGACGAGGTACGGACGGCTGTCGCGCAGCGGCGCCCCGTGGTGGCCCTGGAGTCCACGATCATCGCGCACGGCCTGCCGCGGCCGCGCAACCTCCAGGTGGCGAAGGAGCTCGAAGCGGTCGTACGTGATGAGGGCGCTGTCCCCGCGACGATCGCGGTCCTGGACGGGCGCCCCCTTGTGGGCCTGGACATGGGTCAGTTGGAGCGGGTCGCCAACGAGGAGGGCATCCGCAAGCTGGGCCACCGCGATCTGCCGCTCGCCGTCGCGGCGGGCATCAGCGGGGCGACCACGGTGTCGGCGACGGCGCTGCTGGCCGCGCGCGCCGGGGTACGGGTGTTCGCCACGGGCGGGCTCGGCGGCGTACATCGGGAGTGGACGCAGACGCAGGACGAGTCGGCCGATCTGGGGCTGCTCGCCCGCACCAGGATCACGGTGGTGTGCGCGGGCGTGAAGTCGATCCTGGACGTGGCGGCGACGTTGGAGCGCCTGGAGACGCTGGGGGTCGCGGTCGCGGGGTACCGGACGGACCGTTTCCCCGGCTTCTACCTCGCCGACTCCGGTCACGGCGTGGACTGGACGCTGCGTACGCCCGGGGAGGTCGCCGGGGTGATGCGGGCGCAGGACGCGCTCGGCGGGCCCGACGCGGCGCTGATCGTGGCGAATCCGGTGCCGGAGGCGGAGCAGCTCGATCCCGCGCTCCACGCGCGCGTGCTGGACGAAGCGCTCCGGGCGTGCGAGGAGCGGGGCGTCACGGGGCAGGCGATCACGCCGTTCCTGCTCGACGAGCTGATGCGGCGCACCGCAGGGGCTTCTTTGGAGGCCAACCTCGCGGCGGTGCGCGGCAACGTACGGCTCGCGGGGCGGGTCGCGGCCGCGTGGGCCGGGCAGTGACGGTGCGGCCGGCTCCGCGCCCGGCCGGGGGGCTGCTCGTCGTCGGGGACGTCGTCACGGACATCGTCGCGCGGCACCGTACGCCGCTCGCGCCGGGCACCGACACGGCCGCGGCCATCCGCGCCGTGCCGGGAGGCGCCGGGGCCAACGTGGCGTGCTGGGCCGCGTATTGGGGGTGCCCCGACGTACGCCTCCTGGGGCGGGTCGGCGCCGACTCCGCGGCGTGGCACGAGGCGGCGCTCACGCGCGCGGGGGTGCGGCCGCGGCTCGTCGTCGACCCCGAGGTGCCGACCGGGACGGTGATCTGTCTGGTGGACGGGGGTGCGGGGGCCGAGCGGACGTTCCTCACGGACAGCGGGGCCTCGCTGCGGCTCTCTTCCGCCGACTGGTCGCCCGCGCTGCTCGACGGTGTGGCCTGGCTGCATCTGTCCGGCTACCTCTTCTTCGCCGCGCCGAGCCGGGCGGCGGCCGGCGCCGCGATGGCTGCGGCACGCGCGCGTGGTGTGCCGGTGAGTGTCGATCCGGCGTCGGAGGGGTTCCTCAAGGAGGTGGGTGTGGAGCGGTTTCTCGCGGCGGTGGAGGGAGTGGCGGTGCTGTTGCCCAGCAGGGGGGAGGCGGAGTTGCTCGCGGGGGTGTCCGGGGCGGAGGCCGCCTCGGTGGAGCTGAGCCGCCGCTTCTCCGTGGTGGCGGTCACCTCGGGGGTGAGCGGGGCGGTGGTGGCTCGGGGTGGTGAGGTGCTGGGGCGGGTTTCCGCGGTGCGGGCGGGGGTGCGGGACACCACGGGGGCGGGTGACGCGTTCACCGGTGCGTTTCTTGCCTCGCGGCTGGCGGGGGCGGGGCTCTTGGGGGCGGCGAAGGAGGGGTGTCGGGCGGGGGGTGTGGCTGTGGGGCGGGTGGGGGGTCGGCCGCCGGGCGGGGTGCGGGGGTGTGGTTCTGGGTAGGGGCGGGGCGGGGCGGGGCGGAGGGTGGCGGCCTGCTTTGGGCTGCGGGTTGTGGGGGCGGCTGATCGCGCCGTTCCCCGCGGGCCCTCCGGGGGGCCTGGTCCCGTGTTTGAAGTGCCGGTCGTCTTGGGCTCGTCGCGCAGTTCCCCGCGTGCGCCCTGCCGGGGGGCTGGCCCCGTCTTCACAGTGACGGTCCTCTTGGGCTGGTCGCGCCGTTCCCCGCGCCCCTGCCGAGGGGGCTGGCCCCGTCTTCACAGGACGGTCGCCTTGGGCTGAGCGCGCCGTTCCCCGCGCCCCTGCCGGGGGGCTGGCCCCGTCTTCACAGTGACGGTCGCCTTGGGCTGAGCGCGCCGTTCCCCGCGCCCCTGCCGAGGGGGCTGGCCCCGTCTTCACAGTGACGGTCCTCTTGGGCTGAGCGCGCCGTTCCCCGCGCCCCTGCCGGGGGGCTGGCCCCGTCTTCACAGTGCCGGTTCTCTTGGGCTGAGCGCGACGTTCCCCGCGCCCCTGCCGGGGGTGCGGGGAACGGTTCTTGTGGAGGGTTACTGCTTTCTTCCCCAGGTCGAGATCAGGGGGGAGGTCGCCACGTCCATGGAGGGTGTGGCGATGTTCGACAGGTGGTTGTCGAGGTCGTCGGGGGTGGTGAGGCCCGCTGCGATCAGATCCTGGCGGAGTTGTTGGAGGGTCGTGGTCTCCAGGGCCGCGCAGGCGGGTGAGGCCAGGGGAAAGTACGCGTCGGACTCCACGTGGCGCAGGCCCGCCTCGCGCAGCAGGCGGGGCAGGCGGCGGCCGTACGCGAGGTCGGCGCCGCGTTCCGCGAGCAGCGTGCGCACGGCGCGGCGGAGCCGGTTGGCCAACTCCTGCGCCGGACCGTACTCGTCGGGGCAGGCCAGCGGCTGGAGCGCGGGGTCGGCCTCCTCGATCAGGAGCCTGCCGCCGGGCCGCAGCGCCCTGAGCATCGACTTCAAGGCCCCCTCCTGGTCCGCGACGTCGGCCAGGACGAGCCGCGCGTGCACGAGGTCGAACCCCTCGATGGGCGGCGGGTCGGCGGCGACGTCGTGCGTGCGCACTTCGAGGGGCGAGCGCGCGGCCCGCGTCTGCCAGGACGTGTCGATGTCCGTCGCCAGGACCCTGCCGGTGGGGCCGACCCGCTTGGCGAGCCAGGAGATCACGGAGGTGCCGCCCGCCCCCACCTCCCAGCAGCGCCAGCCGGGGCCGATGCCGAGGCGCTCGATGTGTCCGAAGGTCGTGGGGTCGAAGAGGGCGGCATAGGCGGCGAAGCGCTGCTTGTCCTGGGCCTGCCGGGCGTCGGAGAGCTGACGGGGGTCGGGGAGCTGCCGAGGGTCGAGAAGGTGGCCGTCGATTCGCGTCATGCCAGGATCATCCCAGTTGTCCCGCTTGCTCCCGGGAGGCAGAACCGGTCATTTCGGAGCGGAATGCTCCGTTCCCACAGGCCTCAGCGGAGTTCGCGACCGTCCTGGCAGACTGACACGTCACGTCATCAGCGCGAGGAGCCCCACATGTCGATGGCAGGCAACCTGCGAAAAGTCGGAGGCCTGGGCAAGGTCGGAGGCCTGGGCAAGGTCGGAGGCCTGGGCAAGGTCGGAAGCCTGCGGAAGGTCGGAAGCCTGCGGAAAGTGGCCCGCCTGGGCCGCCGCGGCGCCCGCGTCGACCTGAGCCACCCGGCCCGCTCCCCGCTGGGCTCGTCGGTGGTGAACTGCGTGACGTACCGCGAGGGGGTGCGCCAGCCCCCCGGCCGCGACCTGGTGGAGGCGGTGGAGCGCATCCGCAAGACGGACGACGGCTTCGTCTGGCTGGGTCTGCACGAACCGACGGAGCAGGAGTTCGCCGGCATCGCCGACCTCTTCGACCTGCACCCGCTCGCCGTGGAGGACGCGGTGCACGCGCATCAGCGCCCGAAGGTGGAGCGGTACGACCACACGCTGTTCGCCGTGTTCAAGACCGTCTGCTACGTGGAGCACACGGAACTGACCTCGACCAGTGAGGTGGTGGACACCGGCGAGATCATGGCCTTCGTGGGCCGGGACTTCGTCATCACGGTCCGCCACGGCCGGCACGGCTCGCTCGGCCCGCTGCGCGAGGAGCTGGAGGCGTCGCCCGAGCAGCTGGCCCAAGGACCGGCCGCCGTACTGCACGCGCTCGCCGACCATGTCGTGGACGACTACCTCGCGGCGACGGACGCTGTGCAGTCGGACATAGACCAGGTAGAGACGGCCGTCTTCGCGCCGGACGGCGAGCGGCTCGACCCCGGCCGCATCTACCAGCTCAAGCGTGAACTGCTGGAGCTGAAGCGGGCGGTGGTGCCGCTGGGCCGCCCGCTCCAGGTGCTCGCCACCCAGCCGATGCGGGTCATCGCCCCGGAGATACAGGCGTACTTCCGGGACGTCGACGACCACTTGAAGCGGGTCACCGAGCAGATCGCCGCCTTCGACGAGCTGCTGAACTCGATTCTCCAGGCGCACCTCGCACAGGTGACGGTCGCGCAGAACGAGGACATGCGGAAGATCACCGCCTGGGCGGCGGTCATCGCGGTGCCGACGATGGTCTGCGGTATGTACGGCATGAACTTCGATCACATGCCCGAACTGCACTGGCGGTTCGGGTACCCGCTGATCATGAGCTTCGTCGCGGCGGTCTGTTTCACGCTGTACCGCGGGTTCAGGAGGAGCGGCTGGCTGTGATACCGGGGCGGGGCTACCCCTGGGCGTACACGCTCTCGACCCAGCCCGCGAGCTGGTCGTCGGAGAGGTGCTTGGCCAGGTCGGCCTCGCTGATCATGCCGACGAGCCGTTTGTTCTCGATCACCGGCAGGCGGCGGATCTGGTGGCCCTGCATCTCCCGCAGGACCTCGTCGACATCGGCGCCCGAGTCGATCCAGCGCGGCGTGCCCTTCGCCAGGTCGCCCGCGGTGACCTGTGACGGATCGTGCCCCATGGCCACACAGCCGACCACGATGTCGCGGTCGGTGAGGATGCCGCAGAGCCGTTCGCTCTCGTCGCCGATGGGCAGCGCGCCCACGTCGAGCTCGCGCATCAACTGGGCGGCGCGGTCCAGGGTCTCGTGCCTGGGGATCCACTGGGCCCCCGGGTGCATGATGTCTCCGGCGGTGGTCATCGGTACCTCCCGTTGCCGGGCAGTGTCCGGAGCGGCGCGAGCGCGCCGCTGGTCCCGGCGCCCCCATTCTCCTGGCGCCCCCGACGAGCCGCATCCGGAGCCGGGCGTCGTGAGCACCGAGCGTCGAGCACGGGGCACGGAGCACCGGGCACGGAGCACGGAGCACCGAGTGCCTCAGGGCGCGAACGTGATGACCTTGCGCGGGGTGACGCGGACGATGACGCGAATCTCGTCGTCCTTCTCCGCCGGCGGGTCGATGCCCAGGTACTTGTGCGAGAGCTCGTACGGCAGCCGCTTGCCCTCGTCCGGCAGGATCTCGGCGGTGCCCCGGATCTCGGCCGAGGAGTACGGGTTCGTGAGGTCGTAGACCGAGAGGCTGATCCGTGGGTCGCGTTCGAGGTTGCGGACCTTCTGGCGTCCCGCGGTGGCGGAGAAGAGGATGGCGTCGCCGTCCCGTTGGATCCACACCACCGAGTTCTGCGGGGCGCCGCCGGGGCCCAGGGTGGCGACGCTGGCGAAGTTCTTGCCGTCGAGGAGGGTGCGGACGGATTCGCCGAGGACGACGGGGCTCGCGTTCGTGTTCGCGTTCGTATCGTTCGAAGTCATGGTCGCAGCCTATCTATATGCACGTGCATATAGATAGGGCTTTCGCGGAAGTAATCGGAACCCGCCCCGGAGTCAGCCGCTCCACGCCGGCCGGCGCGGATCGTCCGCCCGTACCACCACGTCGGCCACGGCCGCGGGGTCCGTCTCCGTCTCGTACCGCTCGAAGGCCGGAAGTGTCCATCGCTCCCCCTCCGGCGTACGTCGCCGCAAGGCGCCCGGTGAGAGGCGTACGTGCACCGTCAGGTCGAACGGGAACCAGTGGCCGAGCAGCAGCGGTCCGTGCAGCAGGAGCACGCCGCCGGGCGGGAGTCGGACGTAGGAGCTGCGGGTGGCGCGGTCGGCCGCCGGGTCCCAGAGGTCGGGCAGGACGCGGCCCGTGCCGTCCGGGTCCAGCGGCCCGAGGACCTCGCGCCACAGCGCGCCGGTGTCGAACCACCCGCTGTAGTACGCCTCCACGTCCTGACGCCCGTACTCCAGCCGCAGCGAGGCGGGCCGCAGGAAGCCCTCCGTGGCGACCACGAGCGGGGTCCGCCCACGCAGGCGCAGCGCGTCGCCCACCCGCCGCGCCAGTTCGCCGGTGCCGCTCGCGGGCGCCCCGTCCACGGCGACGCGCGGCCAGGGGCTCCCGTCGTCCGTCTTCAGGTCGAGCAGGCGGTCGGCGAGGGTGTCGGCCAGGCGTTCCCAGGTGATCGGTTCGAGTCGCACAGGTTCATGATGCCGTCACCCCTCCCTACCGGATCGGCAATTGACTTGTGGGGATGCGGACCGCCGTGCAGGATCACTCGCGGCCCGTCCATCCGACGTAACGGCCTTATCCACCGCGGGAGTTGCCATGATCGACGGACCGTACTTCGTCCTCACCGTGCTGGGCGCGCTCGCCTGCGGGCTCACCGCCGGCGCCTTCGCCGCGTTCTCGGCCTTCGTGATGAAGGGCCTGGCAGCCCTGCCCCCGGCGCAGGGCATCGCCGCGATGAAGTCGATGAACGTCACCGCGGTCGGCCCCGCGTTCATGGCCGTGTTCCTGGGCGCGACGGGGCTCTGCGCGGTGCTCGCCGTCGTGACGTTCGTCCTCTGGCCGGAGGAGGGCACCTTCGAACTGCTGCTCGGCTGTGCGCTGCATCTCTTCGGCTCGTTCGGCGTGACCGTCGCCGCCAACGTTCCCCGCAACGACGCCCTCGCCAAGGTCGACGCGGACAGCGAGGCGGGCGCGGCGTACTGGCGTACGTACGTACGTGAATGGAGCGCCTGGAACCACGTGCGCGGCGTGGCCTCGCTCGCCGCGTCGGCGTGTTTCATCCTGGCCCTGACCTGATAACCCCGGCCGGTCTCAGGGCTTGCGCCCCACCGCCCCGTACCCCGGCGTCGGCCCCTCCCCCGCGTCCGGCGCGCGCTCGCCCAGCTCCGGCTTCCACTGGTCGATGATCGCGACTCCGGGGTCCACCATCTCGTACCCCTCGAAGAAGCGGGTCACCTCGGCGCGCGTACGCAGCGCCAGCGTCATGCCGCGCGCCTTGTACAACTCCCCGGCCTGCTGCGCCGTGTCCGGTGTGAACTCGCCCGTGCCGTGCGACAGCATCAGATGGCTGCCGGAGGGCAGTGCCCGCATCAGGCGGTCCACCAGGTCGTACGCGCCGTCCTCGTCCGCGATGAAGTGCAGCAGCGCGACCAGCGACAGGGCGACCGGCCGGTCGAAGTCGAGGACGCGCGCGGCCTCTTCGAGGATCTTCTCGGGCTCGCGGAAGTCCGCCTGGATGTACTCGGTGACGCCCTGCGGCGTCGAGCGGAGCAGCGCCTCGGCGTGGGCGAGGACGATGGGGTCGTTGTCGCAGTAGACGACACGCGTCTCCGGGGCGATGCCCTGGGCGATCTGATGGAGGTTCGGTTCGGTCGGTATGCCCGTGCCGATGTCCAGGAACTGCCGTACGCCCTGGGTCGTGAGCCAGCGCGTGGCGCGCTGCATGAACGCGCGGTTGGCCCGCGCCATCGTCAGGACGCGCCCGTCCATGGCGACGAGCTGGCGGCCCATCTCCTCGTCCACCGGGTAGTTGTCCTTGCCGCCCAGGAACCAGTCGTACATCCGTGCGGGGTGCGGCTTGCTGGTGTCGATGTACGACGGGTCGGTCATGGCAGCTCCACGGGTAAGCGGCGGTCGGAGAGGGACGCGGTGGTCACGGCAGAGGGAGTGGTCATGACAGCAGGAAGTCCGCTTCGCCCGCCTTCGCCCCCTGGATGAACGCGTTGATCTCCCCGTGCGTGTAGATGAGCGCGGGGCCGTCGGGGTCGGCGGACTGGCGCACCGCGACCCTGCCGTCGGCCAGCTTCATGGCCTCCAGGCAGTTGCCGCCGTTGCCGCCGCTCCACGGCTTGTGCCAGCCGTCGTTGCCGAGGTCACGGGCGGGCATGCCGTTGTAGATCCGGGACTCGCCGCGTTCGGTGCGCGAGTCGTCGCGGGCTCCGGGTGAACGCGGACCGGCGGGGCGGCTTCCGGCTCGATGTCGGTCCATGTCACAGCTCCTTGCGGACGTCCCGGAGGATGTCCTTCGTGCGTTGTGCCGTGGCGGCCTGCGCCGCCATGCGGTCCATGACCTCCAGGTGGGTGGCCACCTCTTTGCGCGCGTCCAGGTAGACGGCGCCGGTCAGGTACTCGCTGTAGACCATGTCGGGCAGCTCCGCCATGGCGAAGCGGAAGAGCACGAACGGTCCGTACGTTCCGGGGTGCGGGCCCGCCGCGAACGGCGCGACCTGCAGCGTGATATGGGGCATCTCGGTGGCTTCGAGCAGCCGGTCGAGCTGCTCGCGCATCACCTCGGGGCCGCCCACGGGCCTGCGCAGCGCGGTCTCGTCCATCACGACCCACAGCCGGGGCGCGTCCTCGCGGGCGAGCAGCGCCTGGCGCTCCATGCGCAGCGCCACGTACCGCTCGATGTCCGCGGGGCGGGTCTGGCCGATGGCACCGGAGCGCATCACGCCGTGCGCGTACTCCCTGGTCTGGAGCAGGCCGGGCACGAAGTGCGGTTCGTAGGACCTGATGAGGCTGGCGGCGCCCTCCAGGCTGACGTACATGCTGAACCAGCCCGGCAGGATGTCGTGGAACCGCTGCCACCAGCCCGGCTTGTTGGCCTCCTCGGCGAGCGACACGAAGGCCTCGGCCTCGTCGTCGGCGACGCCGTAGGCCTTCAGGAGCAGCTGGAGATACGGGATCTTCAGCGCGACCTCGGCCGTCTCCATGCGGCGGACGGTGGCCGGGGCGACGCGCAGGATCTTCGCCGCCTCCTCGCGTTTCAGACCCGCGCTCTCGCGCAGATCCTGCAGGCGACGACCGAGGACGACCTGGCCTACCGTCGGCGCGGACCGCGGTTCGCTCACGTCTCCTACCTCCACCTGACTCCGCGTCGCCACTGACTCGCACCGCACCGCGAGCTGTTGCGAACAGTTGCGAGCAGTGTGCCATGCGCCGTCTCGGAGGAACACGCCACTGTGCACATTTCAGAGTGGGTCTTGCCAAGGTGTTCTGGGCGGGGCGATAGTGGAGAGCGTGACTCCGCCCGCGCCGTTAGGAACCGAAGCCGTCGGAGGCCGTCTCGGCGTTCTCGCCGAGACCCGGCCCGAAGACGCCGCCGAGGTCTGCGTCAGTTTCGCCCTCGCCCCGAGACCGGGATCCGTAGCGCAAGCCAGAAGGCTGATGCGCGCACGGCTCGGCGACTGGGCGGTGCGTGACGACGACGCCTGCGACGCGGCGGCACTCATCCTCTCCGAACTGGTCACCAATGCCGTGGTGCACACCGCGAGCCGGCGGATCATCTGCGTGCTCTGCGCGGATTCGGAGAAGCTGCGCATAGCCGTACGTGACGAAGGCTGCGGTTCAGGGATGCCGCGCCCGGTGCACAGGGGGGCCGACGATGAGCACGGGAGGGGATTGCTACTCGTCGACGCGGTGAGCAGTGCGTGGGGCGTCCACGACGCGGGGCCCGGGATCGGGCGAACGGTGTGGGCGGAGTTGCGGCGGACGCCGACGGAAGCGGTGTCGGCGTCCGCGTAGGCCGAAGAAGTTTCGCGTAGACCGAAAGACGTGACGGCACGACCGGTTGCGACGGCGCGGACCAGAACGATGGCGCCGACGTATACGGGGAACACGCGTGCGGAGAACAGGTACGGGTACGGGTGAGTCGAGCGTGGCAGTGACGCGGGCGGGGGGCATGTGAGCGCGGGTACGGTGTGGCCGTTGGATCTGAACACCTTGGTCCGGCTCTCCCGGCGACGACGGCGCGCCGGAGCCCCGCCACCACCGCCCACGCGGCTCGATCTGCCCGAGGGAATGACCCAGCCGCTCGGATGCGACGCGGTGGCGGTGCCCGCGGCGCTCGGGCCCCGGCTGATGTCCCGGCTGCCCCGCGTGGGCTGTGTGTACGAGGACGGGCCGCGCTGGTGGTGGATCGTGCCCGCCGACTCCGACGTCGCCATGGAGTGGCCCGCGCCGGTCGCCTACTCGGCGGGCGCGGTCGTCCGGGACGGCGGGCGACGGCGCCCCGTGCTGATCAATCGTCCGGAGGGTGACGTCCCCTACACGCCGCCGATTCCGCTGTATCTGGCGTTGTGCCGGGCGACGGGGACGACGCCCGGGTGGTCGCGCGTGCGGGGCGCTCCGCTGGGTTGAGCGGTCTCTCGGTCGGTTCCTTCCCTGCGGATCGCCCGTGGCTGGTCGCGCAGTTCCCCGCGCCCCTTACGGGGCCCGTTCGGGTGTCCGAAGGGTGTCGCTCACGCCGCCGCGCGGGTCTCCTCCGGCTCGCGCACGATCACCAGGAAGGCGTCCGAGGCGAGGTCCATCACGACCTCCGCGGGCCGGCCCTCTTGGCGGCGGGCCCGGGCGAACTCCTCCGCGGGCCACGACCCGCGGGGTCCGCCCGCCGGAAACCGCTCCAACACCACTCGTGCGTTCATCATGTTCCTGTCCCCCGTACCGTTCCGGTCCGTACGCGGTCCGAAGACCCTGTACTGAGGAGAACGCGCGCAACCCGTTCGAAGGCTCGCGATGTAACCGGACCGAGACGGAGTTGCGGCATTTCCCAGGGTTCTCCCCGGGAGCGGCCTCCTCCTGCGAGGCGCTGGGGAGTCTCAGTCCTCGTACTCGTCGTGGTACCGCACCCGCTCGCTGCCCGCCGGGGGGCCCAGCGCCGACGCCCGTCCCCTGGGCCGCTCCCACTCCTCCTGCCGGCCGAGCGCGGTCAGGTCGAGGAGGCTGGTGGTGGAGCCGATGCCGTCCAGGCCCCGGGCGAACGTCGCGTACGTGTGGTGGACGCGGTCGCCGGACCGCAGGAAGCAGTTGATCGCGGGCACGTCGTGCGGCTCCTCGGCGAAGGACGCCTGGAAGTCGTGGTTGAAGTCGCCGCCGTTCGTCGAGTACCAGGGCACGGTCCAGCCCATGCGGGCCTTGAAGGTGAGGAGCGCGGTGTACGGGGCGCGGGAGACGGCGACGAAGTTCGTACCGCGGGCCCGCAGATGCGCGAGGTGCCCGATCTGGTCGAGGAAGGCGGAGCAGCTGCGGCAGCCCGCGTCCCACTCGGGGGCGAACATGAAGTGGTAGACGATCAGCTGGTCCCGGCCGTCGAAGAGGTCGAGCAGCGTCGCCTTCCCGTCGGAGCCGTCGAAGTAGTACTCCTTGTCGACCTCCACCATCGGCAGCCCGCGCCGCGCGGCGTTGAGCGCGTCGCGCGCGCGGGTGACGGCCTTCTCCTTGGCCAGCAACTCCTCACGCGCGACGAGCCACTCCTCGCGTGTGACGATGTCCGGAAGTCCCATGGCGTGTCTCCTCCACCCTTCGGGCGTGTACCTCTGTGAAGGGTGGACCGGCGGGGTGTGCGGAACTCATCGCTCGCGGACGCGAAAAGCCGAAAAAAGTTGAGAACACCCCTGCCCCGCAGGTCAGATGCCGGGGCAGGACGCGGCCCGCGATCACCCCTCGTACTCCTGGACGCGTCCGCCACGGCTCCGGTCGACCAGTTCGGGCAAAAGTTCCCCCAACTCCCGTACGGTTTCCCGCACATCGATGGTGAGCAGTTCGCGGTCGCGCAGCAGGACCCTGCCGTCCACGATGGTGGTGCGCACGTCACCGGAGCGCGCGCTGTGTACGAGGGTCGCGGCGAGGTCGTGCACGGGCTGTGTGTGCGGCCCCGTCAGGTCCACGAGGATGATGTCGGCCCGCCGCCCCTCGGCGAGGCTGCCGATCTCCCGGCCGAGTCCGACGGCCCGCGCACTCTGCAGCGTGGCGTGGTCCAGGGCCTGGCGGGCGGTGAGCCAGGTCGGGTCGTTCTCCGCGTGCTTCTGGACGAGGGCGGTGAGCGTCATCGACTCCCATACGTCGAGGGTGTTGTTGGACGCGGCGCCGTCCGTGGCGAGGCCGACGGGGATGCCGGCCTCGCGCAGCGCCCGCACGGGCGTGGTGTCCCAGCCGAACTTCAGATAGCCGCGGGGCGCCGAGGCGACGGCGACGCGTCCGGCGGCACGTTCGGCGGCGCGGCGCAGTACGGGGAGGTCGCGGGCGGTGTCGAGGCCGGTGGCGTGGGCGATGAGGAGATCCACGTCGAGGAGCCCGGCGCGCTCCAGGACCTCGATGGGCGTGCGGCCGTGGCGGGCCAGGCTGTTCTCGGTCTGCTCGCGGTTCTCGGCGGCGTGGATGTGTACCAGCAGATCGTGTTCGCGGGCGAGTTCGGCGGTGGCGGCGAGATCGGTGTCGTCGACGGTGTAGGGGGCGTGCGGGGCCAGGCAGGTGGTGAAGCGCCCGTCGGCGGTGCCGTGCCGGCGCAGCGCGAAGTCGAGGGAGGCGGCTCGCCCTTCGGGCCCCTGGGAGCTGAAGTAGGCCTGGCCGAGGACGGCGCGCAGACCGCTCTCCTCGGTGACGTCGGCCACGGTGTCCATGGCGAAGTAGTGGTCGGCGAAGGTGGTGACGCCGCCGCGGATCATCTCGGCGCAGGCGAGCCGCGCGCCGAGCTCGACCGTGCGTTCGGTCAGATTGGACTCGATGGGCCAGATCCAGTCGTTGAACCACGCGTGGGCGGGCAGATCCTCGGCGAGGCCGCGCAGGGCCACCATCGGCGTGTGCGTGTGGCAGTTGATGAGGCCGGGGAGGGCGACCGTGCCTCGGCCGTCGATTTCCCTGGGGTGGTCGGTGGGGCCCGCGGCAGCCGGGGCGTCCATAAGGGCCGTGGCCTCCGTGGGGGTGATGGAGGCGATGACTCCGTCACGTACGAGGATCGTGGCGTCCTCGATGAAGACGATCTCACCGTACGGGTCGTGGGTCAGGGCGGTGCAGCCGGTGATGCGGAGATCGGCGGGGCCCGGCGCGGGAGGCGGGGAGGGCGGCGGTGTGGGGGGCGACGGTGTGGGGGGCGACGGTGTGGGGGGCGGCGGTGCGGGGGGCGGCGTCATTTCTTCACGGTAGTGCGAGTGCGTACGTCATGGCCTGGGTCAGCTCCGCAAGGAGAAGGCGGAGGGGCCGGAGCTCTTGGCGGGGCCAGTTCCGGGCTCAGCCTCGCGGAAGCACGGTCGACAGCACGCCAGGCAGCGGATACCAGTCCGACGACACGATGCTGGCATGCCGCCCCGCGAGCAGCGCGACCCGCTCCTTCGCCTGCGTCTCGGTCGGACGCGTCCCGTCGATGGCCGGGGCGACACTGTGGGCGTCGGTCATGACGACGAGATAGCGCCGGTCGGCGTACCACCGCGTGTCGATGCCCCCGCCCGCGTACGCGGAGGCGTCCCCGTCGAACAGCACGAACCACGGACGGATCGACGCGTCCGCGTACCGCCCGCGCGGATCACCCGCCTCCGCGCCCAGCACGGCGGGGAAGGCGGCGGCCTCACCGAGGCGGCCCGCCGCGGCGAGGTCGCGCAGATGCGTGGCGTACTCGCGGTCGGTCCACAGGGTGTCGGCGGGGTTGCCCTGCTCGACCGTGCCGGGTATCAACTCGACCACGAACTTCCCGGCCAGCTCGGAACGCCGGGGCCAGCCCTTGGCGCGTACGGCGTCGTCGAGGGTGGCGTGCCCGGCGGCCAACTGGCCCGGCCGGTACAGGGCGTCGCCCAGGGCAGTCGTCAGGAGCGCGTCGAGTTCGGCGGGTCCGCGCCCGCGTCTGCCCTGGAACCCGTCCTTCAGTTCGACCTTGACCAGGATCGGGCGGTGGCCCGGATGGGCGTCGTGCCAGCTGCGCATGTCCCTCAGGCACCCGGCCAGGTTCTGGTCGCGCGGCTTGGTGCGCAGCTCGCCGGGGTTCTGGGCGTTCTCGCAGTTGTTGTCGTTGCCGAGCGGGTTGCTGTGGGACACCCGCCATCCGCTGCCGAACACGTTGGTCCACACGTCGAGTTCCAGCATCCCGGCACCGGAGTCGAGGGCGTCGGCGAAGTAGGGGTACTTCGACTTCTCGTACGCGTTGTGCAGCCCGACGCCGGTCGTGGCCGAGTACGCGGAGCCCGGCGCGGGATCGTCGGCGGCGACCGCGGCGCCGCTCCCGCCCCCCAGGACACCCCACGCGAGGACCGCTCCCGCCACCAGCCCGACCACTCCCCTGCGCACCGCCACGCCCACCGCCCCCTCGCACCCACTCCGGCCAAGTCATGGGCAACGTAGGGGAGTCGAGTGACGTGAGGGAAGACGGCGTCTTACGGCTTTGGGATGCCGGGGTTGATCGTGACACGATGCCGCGCTGTGAGTGAGTACTGGGGGTACGAGGGTCGGCAGGGGTGAGAGCGACGGCTACGACCGTTATGGCTATGGCTACGGCTACGGCTACGGCTGCGGTTGACGCGCCGGAACGGGAATCCGTGCCGCCGGTGGCCGACGGCTGGGCCGACCTGCCCGGCGACACGGCCCTGAGCATCCGCGTCCCCGAGGCGAACCCCCTGGTGAGTGCCGGCTTCCCGGCCCATGTGACGGTGCTCTACCCGTTCCTCAACAAGTCCCGCTTCTCCGCGTCGACCCACGCCGACCTGACGGACCTGTTCGCGGCGCACGCGCCCTTCACGCTCACGTTCACCGGGTTCCGCCGCTACCCGGGCGTCCTCTACCTCCCGCCGGACCCCGACGCCCCGGTCCGCGCCCTCACCACGTCCCTCACCGCCCGCTGGCCCGAGGCGGTCCCCTACCGGGGCATCTTCACCCCGCCCCTCGCACCCCACCTGACACTCGCGAACCACGAGGGCCCGGAGACGTACGAAGCCGCCTACGACGCCCTGGAGGCCCGGCTCGCCCCTCACCTGCCGCTCGTCAGCCAGATCAGCTCGGTGCACCTGATCGTGACGGACGGAGCGGGTGGCGGCTGGCGGGACCTCATGACGTACCGCCTGGGAGGGGCGGACGGACCCGCGCTCTGCGACGAGCGTGCCGAGCGGGCGTGAATCCGCCGGGCGGAATTCAGGACTTACCGCCGGAAGAGCGGCTGGTGGGGCGGGTGCGTCCGCTACGGTTTGCGGCCGATATAGGTCTACGAAGACGACGAGTCCCCAGCGCGTGACAGGGGTTGACGTCCGTACCCTCACCCTCACCTTCCACCGAAAGGGATCGTCCCGTGGCTCTCAGCCTCTCCCGCATCACCCGTACCCGACTCGCCGTAGCCGGCGCCGCGACCGCGGTCCTGGCGGTCGGCGCGCCGGCGGCGTACGCCTCGCTGGACGGCGAGTCGCGTCCGTCGTCCTCGGCGGCGTCCTCCGCGACGTCGTCCTCCGCGTCGACGGTCACCCGGGGCAAGCCTTTCGTCGAGACCCGGCTCTTCTTCGGCACGGAGCGCCCCGACGGCGGCCCCGCCGTCACCGACAAGCAGTTCATGGCCTTCATCGACAAGGAGGTCACGCCGGGCTTCCCCGAAGGGCTGACCATCCAGGACGGGCGCGGGCAGTGGCGCGACTCCAACGGCAGGATCGAGCGCGAACGTTCGTACGAGCTGATCCTGCTGTATCCGACGGGCGAGGCGCGCAAGCGGGACGTGCTGGTCGAGGAGATCCGCAGCGACTACGAGAAGGCGTTCGCGCAGGACTCGGTGGCGCGGCTGGACGAGCGGACCAGGGTGGATTTCTGAGTCTTCTGAGTATTCCGTGACTGACTCCTGAGTCGCCGCGTCACGTGCCGGGTCAGTGACCTGGGGCGGTCGGAGCCGTCGGGGTGACCGTGAAAGCCGACGTGGTCGGGGAGGCCGCACGCACGGCTGTCTCGATCAGCTCCGCCACCTCGTCGAGCGCGGCGACAAGGGTGCCGGCGTCAGGTCCGGCGCCCGCCGCCATCGAGGCCAGCGCACCGTCCACGCCCCGCACCCCGGCGCGCTCCAGGAGCCGCTTCTCATTGGTGACCCATTCGCCGCGCGCCGCGAGGACCGCGTGGGCGCCCTGCATCGCGGCCGTGGCGAGGGCGCCCGCGACCTCGGTGTACCTGCCGCGCGGGGCGTTGTTGTCGCGGGCGTAGCCGAGGGTCATGCGGGCGCGGTCGAGCCAGACGGGCGGAGCCGTGCGGCGCAAGGCGTCGGGATAGGCGGGCCGTGGCAGCTCGCCCCTCAGCACCTGGTTGACGGCGAGCTCGGCGACGACCAGGTAGCTGGGGATCCCGGCGAGGTGGAACATCAGCGGCTCCCAGTGGAACCGCCCCTGCTCGGCCTCCCTCAGCTCGTGCTCGACCACGTCGAGATCGCGGTAGTGCACGTCGACGCGGCGCCCGGCGACGGTGAGCCACGCCCCGCCGTTGAAGACCCCGCCGCCCCACTCGCCGAGCCCGGAGACCTCGCCCTCCCAGCCGAAGTCGCGCAGCGCGGCCGGTTCGAAGGAGGGCCCTCGGTAGTAGACGGCGGTGTCCCAGTCACTGTCGGCCGTGTGCGTGCCCTGCGCGCGGGAGCCGCCGAGGGTGACGGCCTCGACGCCGGGAAGCCCGGCGAGCCGGTCGGCGACATGGTCGAGAAAGGCTCGCTCCGTCATGGCGTGCACGTCCCGAGGCGCCTCAACGCTCTCGGTAACGCTCTCGGTGCTGACCAGTGATGAGCTTTCCCGCCTGGATGACGGTGCCGTGCTGCACACCACCGCTGATGGTGTTGTACGTGACGTCACCCCGAGGCTCTCCCCCGCCACCCTCAGAGGCCAACTCGGCCAGCAGTACCCGCAGTTCCGCGGCAGCGGCCGGATCGGCGGCGAGTCTGCGCCGGAGCCGCGAACGCCACTCCGCCTGCACATCGGCCGCCATGTCCGCGTCTTCGGTCTCCCGCGCGGCGACCAACTCGGCCCGCGCCTCGTCCAACTCCCCGGCGACAGCGTCGTCCGCGCCCCCGGGCTCCTCGCCCCGCGAGAAGAACCCGGCGACCCGGTCCCGGGCCTGCGCCCACCCGTCGGCCACCATCTGCTGCACGAGCGCCGCCGCCCCGGCGGCAGCCAACGCGGTCAACTCAGCGTCCACAAGGCCTCCCTCTCCGCGTCCGAGACCTTCACGGTAACGCGCCCCACCGACAATTCTCCGACTGCCGTGGAACAAGCCGTCCTTCCTCCGGCCTCTGGATGACGTACCGCTGCGGTCACCCCCCGAGCACCCCCGCCACCGCCCCCACCACGTCCTCGTCCGCCTCCCCCTCCGGCCACCAGTCCTCCGCGCCCGGCTCGCTTCGGTACGGGTACCAGCGGGCGTCGTGGCCGTAGCGGATCTGGAGGGAGGCTTCGAGGTTCGTGAGGGTGTTGCGGTGGATCGTCATGCGGGGGAGGTCTGCCGCCGCGAGGGCGCCTCGGGCGCGGTCGAAGGGGCCGGCCGGGGGGTCCCAGAGGGATTCCAGGACCGCCAGGCCCTCCTCGCCGCCCTGGCGCCAGGCCGCTGCCGCCCGTGAGAGGTCGGCGGGGGTGCTGCCCACCGAGCGGGCCAGGTCGGCGAATTGGCGGCTGAAGGTGCGGCGGCCCGTGAGGCCGGGGTGGGAGGCCGCCAGGCGGACCGCGTCGTGCCGGGGGGACGTGGCCGTGAAGGGGTCCGTGCCCGTGGTGAGGAAGGCGTGGGCCCTGGTCGCCGCGTCCGTGATCAGGAACTCCAGGGATGTCGGATCCGGGGCGCCGGGGAGCGAGGGCAGCACCGGGGGCTCACCGGGGCGGGCCGGGGGCGCCTGTGGGGGCGGGAGTGCGGGGCGGTACTCCGTGGCCAGGGCGGACCTGGCCAGGATGCCGGGCAGGGTCGGTACGGACGAGGAAGGTGGGGGTGGGGCGGCCGCCTGCTGTTCCGCCGCCGACTTGTGCGCGTTGCGGCGGGACAGCTCGTCCAGCAGGTCCTGCTCCTCGCCGCCGCGCAGCAGCAGGAGGACGAAGGGGTCGGCGTCCAGGAGGCGGGCCGTCTGGTAGGCCAGTGCGGCCGCGTGCTTGCAGGGGTGGCCCCGGTCCGGGCAGGTGCAGGAAGGTGCCATCTCGCGTGTGCCTGGCAGGAGTTGGACGTCCGCCCGGTTCGCCGCCTCGGCCAGGGCATGCGGCATGTCCTTGTCGAGCAGGGCCGCGATGTGCGCGGGGTCCGTGGCCACCGCGTCCAGGAAGCGGTCCCAGTGTTCGGGGAGCATCGTCCGCAGGCGGATCTCCGCGCGGTAGGGGCGGGGGCGGCTGCCGTGGACGTACGCGACGATGCGGCCCGGTGCGACGGTGATCGTGTCGACCGCGCCTTCGCGGGCGTACGCGCGGCCGCGCGCCAGGCGTGCCGGGTCCAGGGCGCTCTCCTCCAGCGCGTCGATCCACGCGTTCCCCCACCAGGACGTGGCGAAGGGCGCCTGGGGGTCGGCATGCGCCGGCAGGGCGGGGAAGACACGGCCGCTGCCCATGCGGCTGGTCTCGCTCATGCCGCTGGCCCAGCCCAGGCCGCCACGACCGGATCCGGCCCTCGGCTTCACGTCGTCCTCCTCAGCGACACCAGGTCCGCCAAATCCGCGTCGGACAGCTCGGTGAGCGCCGATTCGCCGCCCTCGCCGAGCACCGCGTCCGCCAACGCCTGTTTCGCCGCGAGGAGTTCCGCGATGCGGTCCTCGACCGTGCCCTCCGTGACCAGGCGGTGGACCTGCACCGGCTGGGTCTGGCCGATGCGGTACGCGCGGTCGGTGGCCTGCTCCTCGACGGCCGGGTTCCACCAGCGGTCGTAGTGGACGACGTGGCCCGCCCGGGTCAGGTTCAGGCCCGTGCCCGCCGCCTTCAGGGAGAGGAGGAAGACGGGGATCTCGCCCGACTGGAACCGGTCCACCATCTCCTCGCGCCGCGCGACCGGCGTGCCGCCGTGCAGGAGCTGGGTCCCGATGCCCCTGGACGACAGGTGTGTCTCCAGGAGGCGGGCCATCTCCACGTACTGCGTGAAGATCAGGACAGCGCCCGCGCTCTCCGACTCCGTGAGGATCGTGTCGAGGAGTTCGTCGAGCAGCTCCAGCTTGCCCGAGCGGGGGCGGCCCGACCGGGTGGTGAGCGCGCCGTCCTTCAGATACTGCGCCGGGTGGTTGCAGATCTGCTTCAGCGCCATCAGCAGCTTCATCACCAGGCCGCGGCGGGCGATGCCGTCCGAGGCCTCGATGCGGGCCAGCGTCTCGCGCACCACCGCTTCGTAGAGCGAGGTCTGTTCGCGGGTGAGGGTGACCGGGTGGTCGGTCTCGGTTTTCGGGGGCAGCTCCGGGGCGATTCCCGGGTCCGACTTCTTGCGTCGGAGGAGGAAGGGGCGTACGAGACGGGACAGGCGGGCCAGCGCCTCGTCGTTCTCGGCGGTCTCGCCGCCCTCCACCAGGCGCGCGTGCCGGGCGCGGAATGCCTTCAGGGGGCCGAGAAGCCCGGGAGTCGTCCAGTCGAGCAGGGCCCAGAGCTCGGAGAGGTTGTTCTCCACGGGGGTGCCGGTGAGTGCGACGCGGGCCGGGGAGGGGATCGTGCGCAGCGCCTTCGCCGTCGCCGCGTGCGGGTTCTTGACGTGCTGCGCCTCGTCCGCGACCACCAGCCCCCAGGGCGTGGCGGCCAGTTCGGGAGCGCTCGTACGCATCGTGGCGTACGTGGTGAGGACGAAACCGCCGGTCAGCCCGGCGAGCGTGCGGGCCGGGCCGTGGAAGCGGCGCACCGGTACGCCCGGCGCGAACCGCTCGATCTCCCGCTGCCAGTTGCCGAGCAGCGAGGCCGGACAGACCACGAGCGTCGGCGCGGGGTGGGCGCGGTGGAGGTGGAGGGCGATCAGCGTGATCGTCTTGCCGAGGCCCATGTCGTCGGCGAGGCAGCCGCCGAGGCCGAGCGAGGTCATGCGGTCCAGCCAGGCCAGGCCTCGGAGCTGGTAGTCGCGCAGGGTGGCGTGCAGGCCGGGCGGCTGGTCGACCGTGTCGAGGTCGTCCGTCACACGCTCGCGCAGTCTCGCCAGCGCGCCGATGGGCACGGCGGGGACCTGCTCGCCGTCGACGTCCGCCGTGCCGGTGAGCGCGACCGACAGGGCGTCCACCGGGTCGAGCAGGCCGAGGTCGCGCTTGCGTGCCTTGCGTACGAGTTCGGGGTCGACCAGGACCCATTGGTCGCGGAGGCGGACCACCGGGCGGTGCGCCTCCGCGAGCAGGTCGAGCTCCGCCTCTGTCAGTGGGTCGTCCGGCTGGTCGCCGAGCGCCAGCTGCCAGCGGAACTGGAGGAGTTCCTCCGTCTTGAAGAAGTCGAAGTTGTCGGCGGCGGTGCCGGGTGCGGGGCGGACGACGGCCGTCGCGGTGAGGCCGCGCGTCAGCTCCCGCGGCCAGTGGACGGCCACGCCTGCCGCGCCGAGCCGGCCTGCCGTCACGCCAAGCAGGTCGTACAACTCGTCCTCGCTCAGCGGCAGCACGTCGGGGCGCGGCCGCTCCAGGAGCCTGGCGAGCGGCGGCCATACGCGGGCGGCACGGCGCAGCGCGAGCAGCGTGTCGACCCTGGCCCGCGGGCCGAAGTGGTCGGCGGCGCCGCCCGCCCAGAGTTCGGGGACGTCGGTCACGAGCGAGGGGTCGGCGAGGCTGTGCACCTGCACGATGGCGGCTGCGGGGCTGGAGACGGCTGCGTGGGGGATGCGTTCTTGGGCGGCGGTCGCGGCGCGGGCCTTGGTGCCGGTCGCGGCGCGGGCCTCGGTGCCGGTCGCTGTGCTGGCCTCGGTGCCGGTCGCGGCGCGCGCCTTGATGCCGGTCGCGGCGACGGCCTTGGTGCCGGTCGCTGTGCTGGCCTTGGTGCCGTTCGCGGCGCGCGCCTTGATGCTGTCTGCGGCGGCGGCCTCGGTGCCGGTCGCGGCGCGCGCCTTGATGCCGTTCGCGGTGCTGGCCTCGGTACTGGCCGCGGCGCCGACCTCGATACCGGCCGCGGCACTGGCCTCCGTACCGGTACCGGCCTCGGTATCGGCCGCGGAACCGGCCGCGCCGTCGGAACCGGAGCCGGAGCCGGAGCCCGGCCTCTCCCCCGCGTCGAACACCTCGTGCGCCCGCAGGTCGAGCCGCAGGGACACCCGTACTCCGGCGTCCATCCCGGCCGCGACCTCCGCCGCCCACTCCCGCGCGCCCGGCAGCCGCTGCGGCTCGCGGGCCGCGAAGGGGGCGCCGACCGCGTGCGCGGCCGCGGGGGTGCGCGGCAGGGCGTCCACCACCGCGTCCACGAATGCTCTGACCAGGGCGAGCGGCTCCGGCAGCAGCAGTGATCCGCTCCCCGGCAGGGGTACGGCGTGCGCCTCGGCGGGCAGTGCGGCGGCGATGGCGCGCAGCTGTGCGACATCGGCCTCGTCGAGCGGTCCCGCGCGCCACGCGTCCAGGTCCCCCGCGGTGAGGCCGGGCAGCAGCCTGCCCCGCGCGGCGAGGTGCAGCGCATGCCGGGCGGCCGCGGCCCAACAGGCGGCGGCCGGGTGCGGGTGCCCGTGCGCGGTGCGCAACAGGAGCGGCACGGCGTCGACCACCGGTAGGAACAGCGCGGGCACGGTACGAGGGCGGGCGCCCTTGCCGTGCTTACGGGCGACAACGAGGTCACCCCGCATGGCACCCGTACCGGCCTCGCGGGCCGAGCCCGGCCCGCCCGCGCCGGACTCCCGGACCAGGTCCGGTCCGCCCCGCACACCACCGGTACCTGACTCCTCGCCCCAGCCGTGCTCGCCGTCCTGCCCGCCGCCCTCGCCGGACTCCCGGACCAGAGCCCGCTCGCCCCGCCGGTCACCCCTACCGGACTCCGGTACCGGACCCGGCCCACCCCGCCCGGCGCCCTCACCCGCTGCTCCCCCAGCGGCAGCAAGGCCCTCGCTCCCCGCGTCCTCAAGCGCCGCCACCCCCGGCAGCTCTCCCCCGTCCGGCCGCCAGAATGCGATCCGGCCCTCCCTCGGCACCTCCGCCGGCAGGAAGACGGCCGCGCAGGAACGTACGAGAAGGGCATGGTCAGCCGACTTCACCGCCTCCTCCTCCGCCGCCTCCGACGTCATCGCCGCCACCTCGCTCAGCCCCTGCTCACGCCACCTGTCCCCCACGTTCGCCACCCTAGGCGAGACCACTGACAACCCCCGGCCGGGCAGCCCGACGACCTCTCGCCCGGGCCGTCCCCTCAGCTGCGGCTCCCGACAACCGTGCCCCGCCATAACCCGCGTGAACACTGGAAGGAAAGTTTCCTAACAATAATTCAGCCCACGTTCTTGACGCGCACATGCCGTGTCGCCAGGATTCCCCGAGACGGCCCGGCACCCCCACGCCAACCGAGGAGACGGACATGTCGCCCACCCCCCGCGCCATGAACTCCCGTACGCCCAAATCCCCCGCGCGCAAGGTCCGCTGGGGCATCCCCATCGCCGCAGGCGCCTCGCTCGCCCTGATCGGCGGCGTCCTGCTCTGGTCCCCGGCCGAGAAGGCCGACGCCTCCCCCAACGCCGAGTCCATCGCCGAGTCCAACGCCGAGTCCAGCGCCGGCTTCACCGCGGTCGCCGCCGGTGACATCGCCGAGCAGTGCACCGCGAGCAGCAGCAGCTGCAAGCACCCCAAGACCGCAGCCCTGGTCAAGCAGATCAACCCGTCCTTCGTGATGACCATGGGCGACAACCAGTACGACGACGCCCGCCTGAAGGACTTCAAGAACTACTACGACAAGACCTGGGGCGCCTTCAAGAGCAAGACCCGCCCCGTCCCCGGCAACCACGAGACCTACGACCCGGCCGGTCCGCTCAAGGGCTACAAGTCCTACTTCGGGTCCATCGCCTACCCCGACGGCAAGAGCTACTACAGCTTCGACCAGGGCAACTGGCACTTCATCGCCCTCGACTCCAACAGCCTCGACGACGACGGGCAGATCGACTGGCTGAAGGCCGACCTCGCCGCCAACTCCAAGAAGTGCGTCGCCGCGTACTGGCACCACCCGCTCTTCTCGTCCGGCGGGCACGGCAACGACCCCGTCAGCCGACCCGTCTGGAAGCTCCTCCACGACAACAAGGCGGAGCTGGTCCTCAACGGCCACGACCACCACTACGAGCGGTTCGCCCCGCAGGACCCGGACGGCAAGGCGGACTCGAACGGCATCGTCGAGCTCCTCGGCGGCATGGGCGGCGCCAACCCGTACGACATCGAGGAGGTGCAGCCCAACAGCCAGAAGCGGATCACCAAGACCTTCGGCGTCATCAAGCTGAACTTCACCGACACCGGGTTCTCCTGGAACCTCGTCGCCACGGACGGCTCCATGAAGGACACCAGCCCGTCGTACACCTGCCGCTGAGACGAACGAACGCCATGTATCTGGCCACCACCGCCACCACCGCCACCACCGACGCGGTCGCCAAGGCCTCGAAGAAATCCGAGACCCGGCGCGGCCGCGTCGCCGCACCCGTCCTCGCGCTCGGTGCGGTCAGCCTGGTCACGGACATCTCCTCCGAGATGGTCACCGCCGTCCTGCCGCTCTACTTCGTCCTCCAGCTCGGCCTGACCCCGCTCCAGTTCGGATTCCTCGACGGGCTCTACAACGGCGTCACCGCCCTGGTGCGGCTGGCCGGCGGGTACGCCGCCGACCGCGGCGGACGGCACAAACTCGTCGCCGGCGGCGGTTACGCCCTCTCCGCGCTCTCCCGCCTCGGGCTCCTCCTCGCGGGCGGCGCCACCGCCGGTATCGGCGCGGCACTCGCCGCCGACCGCATCGGCAAGGGCGTACGGACCGCGCCGCGCGACGCGCTCATCTCGCTGAGCAGCCCGCCCGACGCGCTCGGCCGCGCGTTCGGCGTGCACCGGGCCATGGACACCACGGGCGCGCTCCTCGGGCCGCTCGCCGCGTTCGCGCTGCTGTGGGCGACCGCGGACGCCTACGACGCCGTGTTCGTGGTGAGCTTCTGCTTCGGGGTCCTCGGGGTGCTGACGCTGATCGCGTTCGTGCCCGGCCACCGCGAGCAGACGGCCCGCCGAACGAAGCCGCCGGGCCCGGCCGCGCCGCGCCCCAAGGCGCTCGGCCTGCTCCGCGTCCCCGCCTTCCGGCGCGTCCTCGTCGCCGCCTCGCTGCTCGGCGCGGCCACCATCGGCGACGCGTTCCTCTACCTCCTCCTCCAGCGGCGGCTCGACTTCGCCGTGTCGTGGTTCCCGCTGCTGCCGCTGGGCGCCGCCGCGGTCTATCTGCTGCTCGCCGTTCCCGCCGGGCGGCTCGCCGACCGCGTCGGGCGCCGCGTGCCCTTCCTCGCCGGGCACGTGGCACTCCTCGGCGGTTACGTCCTGCTGCTGGCGCCCACCGACGGCTGGCCGCTCCTGATCGGCGTACTGCTCCTCCTCGGCGTGTTCTACGCCTCCACCGACGGCGTCCTGATGGCCCTGGCCACGCCCGTGGTGCCCGGTGAGCGGCGGGCCGGCGGCATGGCCGTGCTGCAGACCGGACAGGCCCTCGCCCGGCTGCTCGCCGCCGCCGGGTTCGGCGCCGCCTGGACGCTGTGGGGCGTCGGCACGGCGCTGACCTGCGCGGTCATCGCATTGGCCGGGGCGCTCGCGGGGGCGGCCGCGCTGCTTCCCCGTACCGAGCCGCACCCCCGCGCTGAGCCGCATCCCCGTACCGCGCCGCATCCCCCTACCGAACCGCTACCCCGTACCGCGCCGCATCCCCCTACCGCGCCGCATCCCCCTACCGCGCCGCATCCCCCTACCGCGCCGCATCCCCCTACCGCGCCGCATCCCCGTACCGAAAGGTCCCCATGACTTCGTCCGCATCCACCGCGCCGCGGTCGCTGCGCTCGCGGATCGTCGCGGTCGCCGTGGCCGCCGCCGTCCTCGCGGGCGTCGCCGTCGCGTACACCCTGCACGCGGCGCAGCGCGCGCAATCCGCCGACGCCGTCTCGGAGTTCGGCCTTGACCGGGGGCAGCTGTACTTCCGCAGCACGGAGGCGGGCGCGGGCCGTGTCGCCCGCCTCCCGGCACCCGGCGAAGCCTCGGCCCGGACGGGCCAGGCGGGCCAGGCGGGCCAGACAGGCCGGGCGGGCCGGACCGCCCGGACCACCGGCGGCCCGTCCTGCGAGCGTTTCTACGCCGCCGCCCGCACCGGCCTGTGCCTGCAGCGCCGCTCCGGGATCCCGCCCAAGTCGTACGCAGTGATCCTCGACGACCGCCTCCGCGAGAAGCGCCGCATCGCGCTGACCGGCATCCCCAACCGGGCCCGCGTCTCCGCGTCGGGCCGGATGCTGTCCTGGACGATGTTCGCCACCGGCGACTCCTACGCGGGCTCCTCCTTCTCCACCCGCACCTCGATCCTGGACACCCGTACCGGCTACCTCATCAAGAACATGGAGGAGATCCCCCTCACCCTCGACGGCCGCCGCTACCACTCCCCCGACGTCAACTACTGGGGCGTTACCTTCACCAGGGACGACAACCGCTTCTACGCGACCGTCTCGACCAAGGGCAAGACGTACCTCGTACGCGGCGACATGAAGAAGTGGGCGGCGACCTCCGTGCGCGAGAACGTCGAATGCCCCTCCCTCTCCCCCGACAACACGCGCCTCGCCTTCAAGAAGCGCGTACGGGAGGGGACGCGCGATCCGTGGCGGCTGTACGTCCTCGACCTTCGTACGATGCGTGAGCAGCCGCTCGCCGAGCGGCGGAGCGTCGACGACCAGGCCGCCTGGCTGGACGACGGCACACTCGCGTATGCCCTGCCGGGCGAGGACGGACGGAAGTCGGACATCTGGTCGACGCCCGCGGACGGTTCGGGGAAGCCGGTTCTGTTGGTACGGGGCGGAAGTTCACCGGCGGCGGTGCGCTGAGAGGTAGACGGCGCGGCGCCTCACCGGGGGCGTCCTAATCCGGATGCGCGCGCGAAGGCGATCACGCATGATCAGCGTCCGTCATCCGTCATTCGTCCCTTGGAGAGCCCTTGACTTCCGTTCCGATCGGCCTGCGCCAGGCCACCGAGCCCGACGGTGCCGCTGTCGCCGACGTCTATCTGCGCTCCTACGACGCCGCGTTGCCGACGGTGCGGCGGGCGCATACCGACGACGAGGTGCGGGAGTTCTTCCAGTACGTCGTCGTGCCGCGCGGCGGAACGTGGATCGCGGAGGCGGCGGGCGAGGCCGTCGGCATGATGGTGCTCGACGGGGACGAGCTGAGCCAGCTCTACCTCGCCCCCCAGTGGCGGGGGCACGGCGTCGGTGACCGTTTCGTGGCGCTGGCCAAGGAGCGCAGCCCCGAGGGGCTCGCGCTGTGGACGTTCCAGGTCAACGCGCCGGCGCGGCGGTTCTACGCACGCCATGGGTTCGTCGAGGCGGAGCGGACGGACGGTTCGGACAACGAGGAGCGGGAGCCGGACATCCGCTGCGTCTGGCGTCCGCGCTAGCCGACGGCCCGTCGGGCGAGGCCCAGTGCGTACTGCGGCCACCACCTGCCGGCCCGCGGCCCGCCCCGGCAGGTTCCGTCGGACTCGCCGGGCCGTTTGATCCACAGGTAGGCGTCGAGTGCGGCGTCGCCGGTGGCGGTGGTGGGCGGGGTGCCGAGCGCGCGGCCGGGCGGATTGCACCAGGCGGCGTCGCCTTGGTAGGGGCCGTTGCCGTTGCGGCTGCTGTCGATGACGAAGTGCTTGCCGCCGCCGAGTGCGGCGGCGAGCCGATGGCCGTACCGTGAACTCGCTTCGTTGGTCTGGAAGTTGGATACGTTCAGCGCGAAGCCGTCGGCTCGGTCCATCCCGGCGCTGCGCAGTGGGGCGACCAGGCGTCGCACATCGGGGATCCAGCCGGCGTTGCCCGCGTCGAGATACACCTTGGTGTTCGGGTGGCTCTTGAGGCGCTGGACCGCGTAGGCGAGCAGCCGGTACCGCTCTCGGGCGTCCGCTCCGCGGCAGCCGGCCACCATGTGCGCGACGGCGTCCGGTTCCACGATCACGTACGTGCCCGTGGCGCCGAGGCCCTTGGCGAACTCGTCGATCCACCGACGGTAGTGGGCGGCGTCGCGGGCACCGCCGGACGAGTAGGCGCCGCAGTCCCGGTGCGGGATGAAATAGGCGACGAGAACCGGGATGCGCCCCGCCTTGGCCGCCGCCTCGACATGGGTCCGTACGACGGCACCGGGCCCGCCCTCATTCAGCCACACGGCCTGCGGCCGCCCGGCGATGCGCTCAATGAGCAGAGCATCATCAACCCGCCCTCGCGCACGCCACTCGGCGACCTGCCTCACGGCGGCACTATCCGGGTCGACCCAGAAGAGAGATGCGTCTTTGGGTGGGGCGGTGGGCTTGGGTGTGATGGTGGGCTCGGGGGAGGTGGTGGGTGCCGGTGTGGTGGTGGGCTCGGGGGAGGTGATGGGCGCAGGTGTGGTGGTGGGCTCGGGGGAGGTGATGGGCGCAGGTGTGGTGGTGGGCTCGGGGGAGGTGGTCGCCTCGGGCGGGACTGTGGGCTCGGGCTGGGCTGTGGGCTCGGGCGAGGCGGTGCCTTCCGTCGGAGCAGTGGTCCCGGGCGAGGCAGCGACGTCCGTCGGGGCAGTTGCCCCGGGCGAGGCGGTGGGCTCGGGCGAGGCAGTGGGCTCGGGCGAGGCAGTGGGCTCGGGCGAGGCAGTGACCCCGGGCGGGGCCACAGCCTCAGGCGAGGCAGCAGCCCCAAGTGAGACGGTGGCCCCGGGCACGACACCAGCCGCAGGCAAGACCCCGGCCGCCACCGTGCCCCAAACGGCTCCCACGCCCGAAAGGAGTACGACCGTGAGAACCACCCGAAGAAGCGGGAATCGGCGCCGCGGGCGGAGGCGGCGAGAAGGTGGCTGGGACACCGGACGGCTCCACGTGCTCGGCGCCGGTCCTGCCCGACGCGTTCTCCGGAGTCTGCGGCGGTCGCGACCCGGCGGCGACCCGAACTCCGCCCGAACGGGGGAAGATCACCCTGACGGCAGCGTGTCCCGAGCGGCCCCGTTGACGACGGGCATCCCGCGCTTGGACCACGGTTAGCGGTGGACCAAGCCCGTCCGACAGGACCCGACAGGACCCAGCCGAACCCGCCTGAACCCGACCGGACCTAGCCGAACCTGACTGGACCCAGCTGAACCCAACCGGACCCAGCCGAACCCGACTGGACCCAGCTGAACGCAGCCCGACCGGACCCAGCCGAACCCGACCGAACCCGACCAGACTCAGCCGCACCGCACCGCACCACACCGCATCACACCGCCACACACAACCATCACCCCCGGAACCGATCCGTCACCGCAGCCAGCTCGTCCGCGACCCCGCGAGCGCCCGCGTTGTGCCCCACGTCATTCACAAGGATCAACTCGCTCCCGGGCCACGCCCGCTGAAGCCGCCACGGGATGCCGACAAGGTTGCCGAAGTCCAGACTGCCCTGCACCATCACACCCGGAATCCCCCGGAGGGACCCCGCGGCGCGCAGGACTACCTCGTCGCCGCCCAGCCAGTGGTCGTTGGCGAAGTAGTGCGTGACGGTGCGGGCGAAACCGGCGCGGAAGGCCGCGTCCTCGTAGCGGGGGACGGACCGCGGCGGTGCCGGTTCGAACGCCGTCTCCCAGTCCGTCCAGGCCCGCGCGGCGGCGCTCCGTACCGCAGGGTCCGGTGACTCCAGGAGCCGGTTGTAGGCGGCGGCGAGATCCCCGTCCCGGTCCTCCTTCGGCACACCGTCCCGGAAGGCCCGCCACGCCTCGGGGAAGATCTTCCCCAGCCCCCGGGTCAGGAGACCGACCTCCGCGCGGCTGCCCGTGGCCAGCCCCGTGAGGACCAGCTCCGAGACCCGCTCGGGATGCGTCTGCGCGTACCGCAGCCCGAGCACCGAACCGAACGACGCGCCCCACACCAGCCACCGCTCGATGCCCAGGTGCCGCCGCAGCAGTTCGAGGTCGGCGAGCAGATGCGGGGTCGTGTTGACGCTCATGTCGGTCGCCGGGTCGCTCGCGTGCGGCGTGGAGCGGCCGCTGCCCCGCTGGTCGAGCAGGACGACCCGGTACGCGTCGGGGTCGAAGTACCTGCGGAAGAAGGGCGTACAGCCGGATCCGGGCCCGCCGTGCAGCACCACGGCCGGCTTGCCGCGCGGATTGCCGCAGGCCTCCCAGTACACGCGGTTGCCGTCGCCGACGTCGAGCATGCCGTGGTCGTAGGGTTCGATGTCCGGATAGAGGCCCATCGCGGCACCCTAACCGGGGCCCGCGTCAGACCGCCTTCGGATTCCGCATCCGCCCGTAGGCGTAGACGCAGCCCGCGAGCGCCAGGTCGGAGAGCAGCATGAAGCCGATCGAGTACGAGTCCTTGGCGCTGTGAATGGCGCCCATGAGCAGCGGCGGCAGGAACCCGCCCAGGCCGCCCACCGCGCCCACGATGCCGGTGACGGAGCCGACCTGCGGTTGCGGGGTGACCTGCGAGACTAGGGCGAAGACGCTGCCGCTCGCGGTGCCGAGGCCCGCCGCCATGACGAGGAAGCAGATGGTACCGATCGGGTCCAGCGTCGGGTCGAAGGCCTGTACGACGGCGAAGAACGCGACCACCGCGAGGGCGACGGAGGTGACGGTGGCCGGGTGGAACCGGTCGGAGAGCCAGCCGCCGATGGGCCGGAAGACGACGGTGACGAGCGCGAATCCGGCCGCCTTGGTGCCGGCGTCGGTGGGCGAGAGGTCGTACCAGGTCTTCAGATACGTGGGCAGGTACACCCCGAAGGCGACGATCCCGCCGAAGCCGATGGCGTACAGCGCCGACAGTTCCCAGGTGGCCCGCAGCCGGCCGGCCTGCCCGAGCCGGGTGGTGAGCGCGGTGGTGGGCGCGGGCCGGTCCGGGCGGTCGGTGATGAGCACCGCCGCGAGCAGCGCGAACGCGGCGAGGGCGATGGCCACGATGACGAAGGGCAGATTGGCGCCGTGTTCGGCGATGCGCGGCGTGAAGTAGCCGGAGAGCGCCACTCCGCCCATCCCCATGCCGAAGACGCCGAGCGCGAAGCCTCTGCGGGCGGGCGGGAACCAGGAGTTGACGAGGGGGATGCCGATGGCGAACGTCGTTCCGCCGAGGCCCAGCAGGAAGCCGACGCCGAGCATCGCGACGTAACTGTTCCTGGCCGGGATGATCAGCAGCACCGGCACGATGGTCAGCGCCGAGACCAGCGGGAACATCAGCCGGGCGCCGTAGCGGTCGGTGAGCGCACCGACCGGCACGCGGCCCAGCGAGCCGACGATCACCGGCACGGCGACGAGGAGCGACTGCTCGAAGGAGCTGAGTCCGAGGCGGTCCTTGAAGTCGCTGCCGAGCGGCGCCACCAGGTCCCAGGCCCAGAAGGTCAACGTGAAGCCGACGGTCGCCACGGCCAGGTTGCGGTAGGCGGCGGCGGAGGGTCTGGCCGCGAGAGTCTCGTCCACGCCCTCACGCTAGGAATCACCGTGCGCCGCGGCTCACTCTGCTGGGCCGTCCGGGTGCAGCCCCGCTTCGATGGCCGCCGTACGCAGCACGTCCCGCAGCATCGCGGGCGTGAGCCGTCCGGTGAACGTGTTGCGCTGGCTGACGTGGAAGCAGCCGAAGAGGTCGAGCCCCTCCCCCTCGGGGCCGCCCTCCAGAACCACGTGCGCCCCATGTCCGAACGCCGGCCGGGGCCTCGGCACCTGCCAGCCCGCCGCCGCGAAGGCGGGCAGCGCGGCCTGCCAGCCGAAGCCGCCGAGCACGATCACCGACTTGAGCGTCGGGGCGAGCAGCTTGAGCTCGCTCACCAGCCAGGAGCGGCAGGTGTCGCGCTCTCCGGTGGTGGGCTTGTTCTCGGGCGGGGCGCAGTGCACCGGCGAGGTGATGCGCGTGCCGTAGAGGGTCAGGCCGTCGTCGACGCTCTCGGCCGTGGGGCGCGAGGCCAGGCCGACGTCGTACAGCGCCGGGTAGAGGAACTCCCCCGAGCGGTCGCCGGTGAACATCCGCCCGGTGCGGTTGGCGCCGTGCGCGGCGGGCGCGAGACCGATGATCAGCAGCGAGGCGTCGTGCGGTCCGAATCCGGGCACTGGGCGCCCCCAGTACGTCCAGTCGGCGAAGGCCGCGCGTTTGGTGCGCGCGACCTCCTCGCGCCAGTCGACGAGGCGTGGGCAGGCGCGGCAGCCGGTGATCCGCTCGTCCAGTTCGCTCAGGCCGTCCATGCCCTCCACCGTACGTAACGACCGTACGTAACGTACGAACGTACGCAGGTATGTGCGTACGTTAGGTACTTGACGTACGTACATACGTAAAGTACCTAACGTACCCTCAGGTCATCGCCGCCCCCAGCGCCACGAACCCGCAGATCAGCAGGAACAGCACGGCAAGCAGCGGCCACACGAACCGCATATATCTGTCGTAGCCGACCTTCGCGAGCGCCACGCCGCCGATGGTCACCGCCGTCGTCGGCACCCACAGGTTCATCCAGCCGCTGGCCGCCTGCCAGGCCGTGACGACGACGGCGCGGGAGACCCCGGCGAAGTCGGCGAGCGGGGCGAGGATCGGCATGGCGAGCGTGGCGTGGCCGGAGGTGGAGGGGATCAGGAAGGCGAGCGGCAGGTTCACGATGAAGACGATGACCGCGAAGAGCCCGGACGACGTGCCCTTCACCACCCCCTCGATGGAGTGGAGCACCGTGTCCGTGATCTTCGAGTTGTTCATGATCGTCGTGACGCCGCGGGCCAGCAGGATGACCAGCGCGGGCGAGACGAAGTCGGCGGCGCCCTGGATGATCGTGGAGCTGAGTCTCTGCTCGCCCATCCGCGCGACGAGCCCGACGAGGACGGCCGCGCACAGGAACAGGGCCGCCAGCTGCGGGAAGGACCAGCCGAGTTCGAAACCGTACGGAGTGGCGTCGGCGTCGCCGGTGAGCGCGCTCGACCAGGGGACGACCGAGAAGATCATGAACGCGAAGACGAGCGCCGTCGCGACGAGTACGGCCTTGTGCAGACGGGTCAGCTCCGGCACCTCGCTCGCGCCGGCGGCGGCCCGCTCGCGGTCGCGGTCGCCGGGCAGGAAGCCGGACAGGGAGCGCTCCGGGTCGCGCCGCACGCGCTGGGCGTAGCGGACGACGTACGCGACCGTGACCCCGGTCAGGACGATCCACATGGCGAAGCGGAGCACGATGCCGTCGCCGAGCGAGATGTCGGCGGCGGAGGAGGCGACGCCCGTCGCGAAGGGGTTCACGGTCGAACACAGCACACCGACGCCCGCGCCGAGGATGATGGCGCCGACGGCGGTCATACGGTCGTAGCCGAGGGCGAGCATCAGCGGCACGATCAGCCCGTAGAAGCCGAGCGTCTCCTCGGCGAAGCCCTCGACGGTGCCGAGGACGGAGAAGACGACCATGACACCGGCGATGAGCAGCGCCCCGCGCTCGCGCAGCCGGTGCGCGAGCCGCCCGATGCCCCGGTCGAGCGCCCCGGTCGCGAAGACGACGGTGATGAAGGCGCCGATGGCGAGCACGAAAAGGAACACGCCCGCGCTGCCGTACAGCGAGCCGGCGTTGTCGGGCGCGACGAGCGAGGTTGCCTCGTCCTGGATGCCGTAGAGGCCGTTGACGGGGGACAGGAACAGATCGTTGAGGCGGTCGACGAAGGACTGTCCGGAGTCGACGCGGTGGTAGGTGCCCTGGAGGGGGGCGCCGGAGTCGTTCCGGTCGTACTGCCCGGAGGGGATGAGGAAGGCGAGCAGCCAGACGGCGACGGTGACGACGGCGAGGACGGTCAGAGCGCTGGGGAAGGTGTACTTCCGCTTCCCCCGCTCTCCGGAGGGCCCTTCGTCTCCGGAGGGCCCTTCGGCCGGGTCCCCGCCGACCGGCGTCCCGGTGGCACTCACGCGGCCCCGCCTCCCGGCTGAACGTCGGCCGCGTACTCCCTTACGGCCTCCCCTACGGCCGCGTACTCCCGTACGAAGGCGCACCGCGCGGCATGGTCGGTGAGCGGGACGCCGATGGGCTTGAACGAGCGCAGATCGTGCGCCTCCTCGACCGGCTCGGCCGGAAACCCGGGAAAGGCGATCGAGGGAATCGCGGCGAGCCGTTCGAGGTCGGCCCGCAGTCCGCCCATCAGACCGTCGACGGTCGCTTCGAAAGACGTCATGGGCAGCACCCTTGCGAGTCGTGAGTCGTAGGTCGCATCTGGACCGTTTTATTGTGATTGGCCCGAATTATCGACGGCCGCGCTCAGCGGATTCCGGACGGCTCGCCGGGAGCCGGGCATGCCGCGCCGGAGCCGGACTAAGGTCGGTACATGGCTTCGGAGACTTCAGGAGGCGGCAAGGGCCGCGCCCCGGGCGGCGGCGCGCCGGCGGGCGAGGGCTCGGTGCGCGTCGACAGCTGGATCTGGTCGGTCCGCCTCGTCAAGACACGCCCGATGGGCGCCGCCGCCTGCAAGGGCGGCCATGTGCGGGTCAACGGCGAGCGCGTCAAGCCCGCGTACGGCGTGCGCGTGGGCGACGAGGTGCGGCTGCGGCAGGCGGGCGGCCGGGAGCGGGTCGTCATCGTCAAGCGCGTCATCCGCAAGCGCGTCGGCGCGCCGGTCGCCGCCGAGGCGTACGTCGACAACAGCCCGCCGCCCCCGCCGCGCGAGGCCGTGGCCCCCGCGGGCATCCGCGACCGGGGCGCGGGCCGCCCCACGAAGCGGGACCGCCGCGAGATGGAACGCCTGAGGGGCGCGGAGGGCTAGACCGCCAGGCCTTGCGGCCTAGCGGCCTAGCGGCCTGGCGGCCTTCGGGCCCCGAGGCTGCTGGTCGCGGAAAAGTCCCGGCAACACGCCGTCATGTACGGCGTGTTGCCGGGACTTCTCTGCGATGCGATGCGGTGCGGTGCGGTGCTGGGTGAAGCGAGGCGAGGTGAGGCGATGTGACGCGATGCGCGCCTTGTCGCTGCGGTCGGTCTCGTCTCACGCCCGGACGCGGGCGATCAGCTTCGTCGTCTCGTCGCGCCGCGCCCACGCGATCCACGCCAGCGGCGGGATCAGGATCAGCGGCGTGGCCGCGTTCTCCCCGCCGAGCGCCGTGACGGTCACGATGAACGCGCCGGCCATCAGGCCGATGAACGCCGTCGCGGCCAGCGAGGAGAGCAGCGGGATCAGCAGCGCGATGCCGCCGAGCAGCTCCAGCGCGCCGATGGTGTACATGCCGGGCGCGCCCCAGCCGAGCTTGTCGAAGGACTCGACGGCGGTCGGGTGCGCGATCAGCTTGGGCACGCCGCTCGCGACACCGAAGAACACGGCGAACAGCACCTGCAAGGTACGCAGCGTGATGCGGGCGCCACGGCCACGGGGGCCGGTACGGGCGGTGGTGACTGCGGTGGCGTTGGCCGTGGCGGTGGCGGTGGCGGACATGCTGTCTCCTCGGTGAGCGGATCGGGCGGGCCTCGCCTCCGGGCTGTCGGCCTGCCGCGCTGTTGTGCTGTCACCGGTATAGACAGGACCGCGCCACGAAACTCATCGCTCCCGCCCGAAAATCCTGGTCGTCTCAGCCAGCCGCCACGGCCACCGGCACCGCCCGCACCCAAGTGCCGTCCTCGGTCAGGTACTTGTCGACCTTCAGGCCCTCCTCCGCTAGCGCCGCCTCGAACTGGGCGCGGGTGAGCGGCCGGGCGCGGAACGTCTGCGTCCATACGGCGTCCGGAAAAACGTACTCCGCCCGCACCTCGTTCACACCGTCTCCGACGGGCTCCGCCGAGACGATGCGGATCGTGTAGCCGCCCGGGTCGACGCGCTCCCTCGGCAGATTCGTGTGGTAATCCTCGCCCTCCCGCTGGATCAGCACGCAGCCGCCGTCCGTGACATGGCTTCGGCAGGCCCGCAGCATCCCGCGCCGCACGGCCACGTCTCCCGTGTGCACGAGGAACGACGCGAGCATCACCACGGCGAACTTCTCGTCCAGGTCGAGCCGCTCGATCGGGCTCCGCACCGTGCGCACCCCGCCGTCGAGCGTGGCGACCTTCTCCAGCATCTCGGCGGACTCGTCCACGGCCGTCACGCGAAAGCCCCGCTCCAGGAGTGGCCGGGTCACCCGGCCCGCACCGCTGCCCAGTTCGAGGATGTGCGAACCGGGTGGCACCGCCCCCGCGATGACATCGGGCTCGTCGCCGACGGACAGGCGCGTGTACAGGTCGACCGCGCAGCCGTCCGGGGTGATCGCGCCGGGTCCCGTTCCCTCGTATCCCTCACGCATCTCCACACTCATGCCCCTCCAACGAAGGACGCCACCGGCTCGTTCCCCAGCACCCACAAGCCCTCGCCGCCCGCCCTCTCTATCCTGAAAGGAGGAGATGACTTCTGATGATGCGTACAGGCAGTGAACCGGCGACCGCGCGCAGCCCCCTGCGGATGCGCTTCTGGTTCAGCGTATGGGGGCTCGTCTGGGCGGCCTTCGGAACGGCCGCCTTCGCGCTCACCGGGCGGACGGCATGGGCGGTGGCGTGCGGGGTGCTGCTGCTGGTGGTCGCCGCCGACCTGGCGTGGGTGGTGCACCGCATGCGTCAGGGCCCGCACTACCAGCCGGGTCCCGACGTCCCGCCGTACGATCCGCCGGGCTCCCCCTAGCTCCGCCCGGCGCGGTCAGTCTTCCTTGTCGAAGCGGGCCGCCGCCACGTACTCGGGCTGGGGGTCGAGCGCGGCCGCGAGGCGGAAGTGGCGTCGCGCCTGGTCGGGCCGCGAGCCGCGCTCGTAGGTGCGGGCGAGCGCGAAGTGCGCGAACGCGTTGTCCGGCTCGCGCTCCAGGACGATGCTGAACTCCAGCTCGGCGGCGCGCAGCTGCGCGGCGGCGAAGAAGGCGCGCGCCCGCAGCAGCCGGGCCGCGGTGTTCTCGGGGTGGGCGGCGATGACCGTGTCGAGCAGCTTCACCGCGCCGCGTGGGTCCCGTGCGGCAAGGAGCTGCTCCGCCGCGCGGAAGTCGATGACGTGAGTCTCCGGGGTGATTTCGGGCACGCTGGACTCCTTCCCTCACTCCCCAGCGTCAACGCCCGCCGCGGCCGTCCCTATTCCGCGCCCGCGCCGTACGAGGTCCGCCCACACCTCGCCGACCCGCTCCCGGAGCCCTTCGAGGGGGCCGTCGTTGTCGATCACGATGTCCGCGGCCTCCAGGCGCTCCTCGCGGGTGGCCTGCGCGGCCATCCGCGCGCGGGCGTCCTGCTCGCTCATGCCGCGCAGCCGCACCAGGCGGTCGAGCTGCGTCTCGGGACTCGCGTCGACGACGACCACGACGTCGTACAGCGGCGCCAGGCCGTTCTCGGCGAGCAGCGGCACGTCGTGGACGACCACCGCGTCGTCCGACGCCGACCGTTCGAGCTCGGCGGAGCGGGCGCCGACCAGCGGGTGCACGATCGAGTTCAGGACGGCCAGCTTCCCGGCGTCGGCGAAGACGATCGCGCCGAGCCGCGGCCGGTCCAAGGACCCGTCCGGAGCCAGGATTTCCCGCCCGAAGGCGTCAACGACGGCCGCCAGGCCGGGGGTTCCCGGCTCCACCACCTCACGCGCGATCTTGTCGGCGTCGATCAGCACGGCACCGGACGCGACGAGCAGCCGCGAGACTTCACTCTTGCCGGCGCCGATGCCGCCGGTCAGGCCCACTTTCAGCATGACCGGCAGCTTAGGCGGTGGCGCTACGCGTCGCCCTCCCGCTCGGCGAGGAAGCGTTCGAATTCACGGCCGATCTCGTCGGCGGACGGGATGTCGGCCGGCTCGGCGAGCATGTTGCCCCGCTCCTGCGCGCCCGCCGCGGCGTCGTACTGGTGCTCAAGGCCCTGGACCAGCGCGACGAGCTCCTCGTCGCCCTCCTGGATCTGCCGGTCGATCTCGGTCTGCGTGCGGTGCGCCTCGGTGCGCAGTCCGTGGGCGACCGTGGGCAGCACCAGGCCGGTGGCGGCGGTGATCGCCTCCAGGACCGTGAGGGCCGCGTCCGGGTACGTGGAGCGTGCGATGTAGTGCGGGACGTGCGCGGCGACGCCCAGCACGTCGTGACCGGCCTCCAGGAGGCGGTACTCGACGAGGGAGGCCGCGCTGCCGGGCACCTGTGCCTCGTCGAAGGGGCTGCGGTGGCCCGGCACCAGGTCGGTGCGGTTGCCGTGCGGGGTGAGGCCCACGGGGCGGGTGTGCGGCACTCCCATGGGGATGCCGTGGAAGTTCACGGACAGGCGCACGCCGAGGCGCTCCACGATCTGCTGGACGGCGGCCGCGAAGCGCTCCCACTCGATGTCCGGCTCGGGACCGGAGAGCAGCAGGAAGGGTGCCCCCGTGGCGTCCTGGAGGAGGCGGACGTCGAGCGTCGGCACCTCGTAGTCGGACCAGCGGTCGCGCCGGAAGGTGAGCAGCGGACGGCGGGCGCGGTAGTCGACGAGGCGGTCGTGGTCGAATCTCGCCACCACCTGCCCCGGAAGGCTGTCGGTGAGGCGTTCGACGATCTGGTCGCCGGTCTCCCCCGCGTCGATGTATCCGTCGAAGTGGTAGAGCATGACCAGTCCCGCCGACTCCTGGGCGAGCGCCATGTCGACGACGGCGAGGCCCTTCGGCTCCCATGCGTACAAACCCTGCGGATCAAGCACTGTGACCGCTCCTCCTCGTGTTCGTAACGGAGAACGCACGCGAGGACACGGGCATTCCCGTCCACGCGCCCTCCGCGGCCGAACCGGAACGCACTGCGGGCCCGCACCTCCGAAAGGGAGGTACGGGCCCGCAGTGTTGTTCAGCTACAACCGCCTGGAGGCGAACTTCAGCTCTGGCCACCGGCCAGCTTCTCGCGAAGCGCGGCAAGCGCCTCGTCCGAAGCCAGGGCGCCGGAGTTGTCGTCCGACTCCGAGGAGTACGAACCGCCGCCACCGCCGCCACCGGTGCCCGCGGCCGGAGCCGCGCCACTGGGAGCCGCGACACCCTCGGCCTCGGCCTGAGCGTCGGCCTCGCGGGACTTGATGACCTGAGCCTGGTGCTGCTCGAAGCGCGACTGCGCCTCGGCGTACTGGGTCTCCCAGGCCTCGCGCTGGGTCTCGTAGCCCTCGAGCCAGTCGTTGGTCTCGGGGTCGAAGCCCTCGGGGTAGATGTAGTTGCCCTGGTCGTCGTAGGACGCGGCCATGCCGTACAGGGTCGGGTCGAACTCGACGGCCGACGGGTCGGCGCCGAAGGACTCGTTGGCCTGCTTCAGCGACAGCGAGATCCGGCGACGCTCAAGGTCGATGTCGATGACCTTGACGAAGATCTCGTCGTTGACCTGGACGACCTGCTCCGGGATCTCCACGTGGCGCTCGGCCAGCTCGGAGATGTGGACCAGGCCCTCGATGCCCTCGTCGACGCGCACGAACGCACCGAACGGAACGAGCTTGGTGACCTTACCGGGAACAACCTGCCCGATCTGGTGCGTGCGGGCGAACTGCTGCCACGGGTCTTCCTGCGTCGCCTTGAGCGACAGGGAGACACGCTCGCGGTCCATGTCCACGTCGAGAACCTCGACGGTGACTTCCTGGCCGACCTCGACAACCTCGGAGGGGTGGTCGATGTGCTTCCAGGAGAGCTCGGAGACGTGCACGAGACCGTCGACGCCGCCGAGGTCCACGAACGCACCGAAGTTGACGATCGAGGAAACGACGCCGGAGCGGACCTGACCCTTCTGCAGGGTCGTGAGGAAGGTCTGACGGACCTCGCTCTGGGTCTGCTCGAGCCAGGCACGGCGGGACAGGACCACGTTGTTGCGGTTCTTGTCCAGCTCGATGATCTTGGCCTCGAGCTCCTTGCCCACGTAGGGCTGGAGGTCGCGGACGCGGCGCATCTCGACGAGGGAAGCCGGCAGGAAGCCACGGAGGCCGATGTCGAGGATGAGACCACCCTTGACAACCTCGATGACCGTACCGGTGACGATGCCGTCTTCTTCCTTGATCTTCTCGATCGTGCCCCAGGCTCGCTCGTACTGAGCGCGCTTCTTGGACAGGATCAGACGGCCTTCCTTGTCCTCCTTCTGGAGAACCAGGGCCTCGATCTCGTCGCCGACCTTGACGACCTCGTTCGGGTCGACGTCGTGCTTGATCGAGAGCTCGCGGCTCGGGATGACGCCTTCGGTCTTGTAACCGATATCGAGCAGGACCTCGTCCCGGTCGACCTTCACGATGACGCCGTCGACGATGTCGCCGTCGTTGAAGTACTTGATCGTCTCGTCGATCGCGGCGAGGAAGGCTTCCTCGTTACCGATGTCGTTGACCGCTACCTGCGGGGTGGTGGAAGCGGTGGTCTCGGTGCTGCTCGTCATGTGGGTAAGGGCTCCGGTACGGACAGTGAGTCGTAGGTACTGCTAGCGCCGGAGCCGATTTCGCTCTGAAGAAGCCGGACAGCCTGGGAAGCGCCGATTCCTGAGTTTCCGAAGAAACGGAAGGCGCCTCGACAACCGAGGGGACATGCAACAGATGCGAGCGCATCCTGCTATGTCTGAGGACGGCAGGCTCGCAGCGCAACTTGTAGCATACGGGGGCAGCCGGAAAGGGTCAATGCGCGAAGGCGCACACCCGGGGCGGATCGCCTCATACCCGGCACAAAACCTGTCGTCTGAGGCCACACGGGCCGCACCGCGCCCCCTCGCGACGAGGTCCGGCGGAAGACACGAAAGATTACGACGATGGAGCCGATCATCCAAGAGTCCGAACTGCCCGAGCCCGAGGCCACCCGCCGTGACGCGAACATCACGGAGAGCAGTCGCGCGAACCGCGGCTGGTGGGACCGGAACGCGGACGACTACCAGATCGAGCACGGCACGTTCCTCGGGGACGACCGCTTCGTGTGGGGCCCCGAGGGGCTCGACGAGGTGGAGGCCGAACTGCTCGGTCCGCCCGAGGAGCTCAAGGGCAAGGACGTCCTGGAGATCGGCGCCGGCGCCGCCCAGTGCTCGCGCTGGCTTCTGTCGCAGGGCGCGCGGCCCGTCGCCCTGGACCTCTCGCACCGCCAGCTCCAGCACGCGCTGCGGATCGGCGGCACGGTGCCCCTGGTGCAGGCCGACGCGGGGGTGCTGCCCTTCAAGGACGGCGCCTTCGACCTCGCCTGTTCCGCCTACGGGGCGCTGCCCTTCGTCGCCGACCCCGTGCTGGTCCTCAAGGAGGTGCGTCGCGTGCTGCGGCCCGGCGGCCGTTTCGTCTTCTCCGCGACGCATCCGATCCGCTGGGCCTTCCCCGACGAGCCGGGCCCGGAGGGGCTCTCCGTAGCGGCCTCCTATTTCGACCGCACTCCTTATGTGGAGCAGGACGAGGAGGGCAACGCCGTCTATGTGGAGCACCACAGGACGATCGGCGACCGGGTGCGGGACATCGTGGCGGGCGGTTTCCGCCTCGTCGACATCGTGGAGCCGGAGTGGCCCGCCTGGAACACCCAGGAGTGGGGCGGCTGGTCCCCGCTGCGCGGAAACCTGATCCCGGGGACCGCCATCTACGTATGCGTACGAGACTGAGCGGGTGATCCGTGACCCCGCCTTCCTGGACCTGCCCGTACGCGACGCGCTGCCCGCCCTCCGTTCCGCTCTGGAGGGGCCGGGCAGCGCGGTGCTGTGTGCGCCGCCCGGCACGGGCAAGACGACGCTGGTGCCGCTGGCCCTCGCTGGCCTGATCGAGGCGCCTGGCGCCTTTCAGGGCGTACGTCGTGTCGTCGTCGCCGAGCCGCGGCGCATCGCCGCTCGGGCCGCCGCGCGGCGGATGGCGTGGCTGCTCGGCGAGAAGGTGGGCGGGAGCGTCGGCTACACCGTGCGCGGGGAGCGGGTGGTGGGTCCCCACGCGCGCGTGGAGGTCGTCACGACGGGCGTCCTGCTCCAGCGGCTGCAACGGGACCAGGAGCTGACCGGCGTGGACGTCGTCATCATCGACGAGTGCCATGAACGGCATCTGGACGCGGACACGGTGGCGGCCTTCCTGGTGGACGTACGGGCGGCGCTGCGGCCCGATCTGCGGCTCGTGGCCGCGTCCGCGACGACCGACGCCGAGGGGTGGGCGCGCGTCCTCGGGGGCGCGCCCGTGGTCGAGGCGCGGGGAACCGCGCACCCCGTTCAGGTGGTGTGGGCGCCCCCCGCGCGTGAGGTGCGGCCGCCGCACGGCATGCGGGTCGATCCGGTGCTCCTGACACATGTGGCGTCGGTGGTGCGGCGGGCGCTGGCCGAGCGGGACGGTGACGTCCTGTGCTTCCTGCCGGGGGTCGGCGAGATCGCTCGGGTGGCCGGACAGCTGGGGGGCCTCGGGGACCTTGAGGTGCTTCAGGTGCACGGGCGGGCGCCGGCCGCCGTGCAGGACGCGGTCCTCACCGGGTCGCCGGGGCGGCGCGTCGTGCTCGCCACGTCGGTGGCCGAGTCGTCGTTGACGGTGCCCGGCGTGCGGGTGGTCGTGGACTCGGGCCTCGCGCGCGAGCCGCGGGTCGACCATGCGCGGGGCCTGAGCGCGCTGGCGACGGTGCGGGCCTCGCAGGCGGCGGGGCGGCAGCGGGCGGGGCGGGCCGGGCGTGAGGCGCCGGGGGCCGTGTACCGGTGCTGGGCGGAGGCGGAGGACGGGCGGCTGCCGCGTTTTCCCGCTCCGGAGATCAAGGTGGCGGACCTCGCCGCGTTCGCCTTGCAGGCGGCGTGCTGGGGCGATCCTGACGCCTCCGGGCTCGCCCTCCTCGATCCGCCGCCGGGCGGCGCGATGGCGGCGGCGCGGGATGTCCTGACGGCGGTCGGGGCGGTGGAGGCCGCCACGGGGCGGGTGACGCGGCGGGGAACGCGGATGTCGCGGGTGGGTCTGCATCCTCGCCTGGCGCGCGCCCTGCTGGACGCGGTGCCTCGCGTGGGCGCGCGGCGGGCGGCGGAGGTGGTCGCCCTCCTGAGCGAGGAGCCGCCGCGGGAGTACGGGGACGACCTCGCCGCGGCGTGGCGGGCCGCTCGGCGGGGCGGGGACGCGTATGCGGCGCGGTGGCGCACGGAGACACGGCGCTTGGCTTCGGCGGCGGACGCCCCCGCGGGGAGGGGTGCCCCGGGCTCCGCGCCCGCGCCTTCGGCGCCGGATGACGTGCAGGAGCGGGGGGCCGGAGTCGTCGCCGCCCTCGCGTTTCCCGAGCGGGTGGCTCGGGCGGTTGGCGGAGGGACGTATCTCATGGCCAACGGGACGCGCGCCGAGCTTCGGCCGGGCTCCGCGTTGACGGGGGCCGAGTGGATCGCCGTGGCCGTGGCGGACCGTCCCGTGGGCGCCGGGCACGCGCGCGTACTGCTGGGCGCGCAGATCGACGAGGACATCGCGCGGAGCGCCGCCGCGCCGCTGCACGCGGAGCGCGACGAAGTGGCGTGGTCCGGTGGCGATCTGGTGGCGAGGCACGTCGAGAGCCTCGGGGCCGTGGAGTTGGCGGTGCGCCCCTTGAAGGACGCCGACCCCGTCCTCGTACGAGAAGGGTTGCTCACGGGGTTGCGTGAGGAAGGTACCGGGTTGCTGAAGTGGTCCCGGGGGGCGCGGGAGCTGCGCGAGCGGCTGGCGTTTGTGCACCGGCACCTGGGGGCGCCCTGGCCGGACGTGTCGGAGGACGCCCTCCACGCGCGCGTGGACGAATGGCTGGAGCCGGAGCTGTCCAGGGCGCGGCGCCGGTCCGACCTGGGCCGCGTCGACGCGGGGCAGGCGCTCGCGCGGCTCCTGCCGTGGGCCACCGGCGAGGCCGCGCGCCTCGACGGGCTGGCCCCGGAACGGCTGGAGGTGCCGAGCGGGTCCAAGGTGCGGGTCGACTACTCCGACCCCGAGCAGCCCGTCCTCGCGGTGAAGCTCCAGGAGATGTTCGGCCTCGCCGAGACACCGCGGATCGCGGCCGGCGGCGTGCCCGTACTCGTGCATCTGCTGTCCCCGGCGGGACGCCCCGCCGCCGTCACCGCCGACCTCGCGTCCTTCTGGCGCGAGGGGTACCGCGCGGTGCGGGCGGAACTGCGCGGCCGCTACCCGAGGCATCCGTGGCCGGAGGACCCCGCGACGGCCGAACCGACCCGGTACACCAAGGCCCGCCAGGCGCGACGGGACGCGGGCACCCGGACCACGGGCTAGGCGTCGACCGGTGCCGGTTCGGGGTCGTTCGTGGCCTTCGGCTCGCGGTCCCCGGGCCTGCGTCCGCGCGCCTCCAGCCACAGGGAGAGCGCGAGCAGGAGCAGGCCGAGGACGAGGAAGCCCCAGGGGAGGTAGGAGGTCAGCAGGAGCACCAGGAGCCGCTGGGACGTGACCAGGTCGACGGTGCTCTCGATGTAGTCCTCGCGCATCTTCACGTGCCCGGCGAAGACCGTGACCTTGTCGCGTCCGCCGAGGAGCGTGCCGCCGCGCAGTTCGTTCTTCTGGATCTCCTCGCCGTAGACGGGGGCCCCGGTGGTCGGCTCGACCCAGAACTTGCGGACCGTGGTGTACCAGCGGGTGGTGCCGGTCTCGGCGAGGGACTTGGGCGTGATGCCCTTGACCGGCATCGTCTTGGGGAAGGGCACCTTCGTCCAGGGGATGGTCTGCTCGAAGTAGTAGACCCGCACGCCGCGGAACGTCCGTGTGCCCTTGTAGTGGATGGGTTTGGCGACGCGGGCCTGCGCGTCGAAGTACTCGTAGTCCCGCTTCTCCGTGAGGAAGGGCCACTTGAACTCGATGCCCTCGCGCTTGACCGGGTCCCCGTCGACCGACTCGCCGGTGGCGTGCACCGGTTCCTGGCTGTGCGCGTCGAAGATGTAGCGCTCGGGAACCTTGGAGACCATCTTGCCCTCGGAGTCCTGGACGTAGGAGAGCGCGTCCCAGACGACGACGTCACGGTCGGCGCTCTTCTCGATCTTCTCCGAGGCCTCCACGTTGCCCTTGAGGGTCTGCACGATGGTGACCTTGTCGACTTTCTCGGCCTTCATCGAGCCGTAGTCGATGAGGGTGGGGTTCTTCGCCTCCAGGACCGCTTCCTGGTACTGGCTCGGCGGGATCTTCGCGAGGCGCGGGAAGGCGTACCAGCGCATGAGCGGGGACATGGCCGTGAAGAACACGGCGAAGGCGAGCAGGACGAGGCTTGCCTTGCGGCGCATCGCGGCGACCCTCCCTACGTCTACGGGTGCTTGGGGACAGTGGTGAGCAGCGGCTTGGGAGACGTCTCGCCGGGTGGGGCGCCGATCGCCGTGACCGTCAAAACCAGGGCGAGCGCGACGGTGAGACCGGCGGCGGCGGCGATGAGGGCACGCATGCGGGGCCTTTCGGGTCGGCTTGCGGCCGCAACTGATAGGGCGTCAGGGCGGGCACCGTAGCAACGCGGGGGCGAGATGAGAACACGTCGCACAACACAGGACCGCCCCCGCGCCGTGGGTGGCGCGGGGGCGGTCCTGTGAGCTCTGGAGGGCGGGGCGGGCGGGTGGTCAGGCCGCCGAGGTGGTGGGGGCCGTCGGGGTGGCCGGGGTGGTGGTGCCCGGGTTGGCCGGGGCGGTGGTGCCCGGGTTGGCCGGGGCGGTCACCTTCAGCTCGACGGTGACGGTGGCGCCGCCGGTCGTGACGACGCGCAGCAGATACGTGCCCGCCGCGTCGTCCGCGTACAGCCGCGGCAGCTTCAACAGGCCGTTCGCGTCGGTCTTCAGGCCCTTGAGGACGCGGACCGCCTTGCCGTTCGCGTCCTTGAAGTAGGGGCCCTTGTCGTTGGCCGTGCTGTCCGCCGCCGACTTGACCAGGGTGGCGGTGGCCGCGACGCCGTCGGCCGCCTCGCCCTTGTATGTCGCCCTGACCTCGACCCGGTCGGTGAACTCCTTGCCCGCCTCGCAGGTCAGCGGCTTGTCGCTGGTCCGGGCGAGGGCGTCCGCCTGGCGCTCGGCGACCTTGGCGGTGTAGTCGAGGCCCGTCAGCTTGCGGCCCACGACCGTGGCGCGCACGGTGAACGAGCCCGTCGTCTCGCCCGCCTTGAGCACCGGAGCGGTGGCCCTGCCCAAGGCGTTCGTGGTGACGACAGCGCTCCTCGCGCCGCCGTCGAAGCGGGCGTCCGTGTCACCGACGACCCTGAACTTCACCTTGACCTTGGCGACGGCCGCGCCCGACTTGGACTCCGTACGCACCTGAACGCGCCCGGCGAAGGCGTCCCCGGCCGTCGCGGCCAGCGGGCCGGTGCCGGCGTCCGCCAGGCGGGCGACCCGCTCGGCGGGCGTGGGGGGCGTGGGGTCGGGCGTCTCGTCGCCGTTGCCCGGCGGCCTGCTGGGGCCGGTGCCGCCGCCGTTGCCGGGATTGCCGTTGTCTGCGGGGGGCGTGTGGGTGCCGGTCATGTCGATGTTGCCGGGCTTCTTCGAGGGCGAACCGGAGCCGCCCGGCGTCAGGCTGGGGCTCCGGTAGCGGTTGTCGCTGCGGTCGCCCGGCAGGACGCCCTTGCCGTCCGGGACCTCGTGGGTGCCCTTGCGGTAGTACTCCAGCCACGACAGGACCGTGTTCAGGTACTCCGTCGAGCGGTTGTAGCTGAGAATCGCCTTGTGCAGGTCGGCCTCGACCGACAGGTCACGGTCGTTGGCGCAGAGGTAGTGGCCCGCGGCGAGCGCCGCGTCGTAGATGTTGTTCGGGTCCTTGCGGCCGTCGTTGTTGCCGTCCTGGCCCGAGCCCGCCCACGTCGACGGAATGAACTGCATGGGCCCGACCGCGCGGTCATGCGTCGTGTCGCCGTCGTACGCGCCCTTGTCGGTATCGGTGATCTTCGCGAAGCCGTCGCCGTTCAGCGGCGGGCCGAGGATCTGCTTGGGCGTCGTCGTGCCGTTCGCGTCGACGCGGCCGCCGCTGGCGTGGCCCGACTCGACCTTGCCGATGGCGGCGAGCAGCTGCCAGGGGAGGTTGCAGCCGGGCTTGGCGTCGGCGAGGGCGGTCTCGGCCTTCTTGTACGCGTCCAGGACGGTGGCCGGCACGCCCGCCTCGGCGTCCTTGTCACCGCCGTTGGGCGCGGTCGGCGGGACAGGGCTGTGGAGGGGCGGCAGGTCGGTGTAGTAGGGCGAGTCGCCGGTCGCGGAGTCACCCGCCGACGGGGTGTCCGCCGCTCCCGCCGTCCACTCGTCGCGTGGGACGTCCGTCACGCCCGGGGCCTGCGAAGCGGCGAGCGCCGCCACCGCCGCCGCGGCCACCGCGCTGGTCACCGCTCCCCTGCGCAGCCGCCTGCCGAATACCGGCGCCATGACCGAGCCACCCCTCCCCTTTTGAAGACTGTTGTGCGCCGGCCCCGCCTCCGTACACGCTTGTCTTCGTACGTGCGTGCTCTCCGGGGGGACGGCTCTGGCGACACTACGACAACTTGCCGCGCCCAGGCACCCGTTCGTGCCCGGTTCTTACCGGTTGGCCTGGACCCGCGACAGACCTGTTACGCCGAGGGGTCGTCCCGCGCCCCGAAGAGGCGCGGGGAACCGCGCACACCCCACCGCCACCCGGCCTGGGAGGGCTAGTGCGCCGCGGATTCCCAGTCCGCCCCCACCCCCACCGACACATCCAGCGGCGCGCGCAGGGACACCGCACCCGCCATCTCCCTGCGGACCAGCTCCTCCACCTTCGCCCGCTCGCCCGGAGCGATCTCCAGGACGATTTCGTCGTGGACCTGGAGCAGCATGCGGGAGTCGAGCCTCGCCTCGGTGAGCGCCCGGTGAACATTCAGCATGGCGATCTTCACGATGTCCGCGGCCGTGCCCTGGATCGGGGCGTTCAGCGCCATCCGCTCGGCCATCTCGCGGCGCTGGCGGTTGTCGCTGTTGAGGTCGGGAAGATAGCGGCGGCGGCCCAGCATCGTCTCCGTGTAGCCCGTGGCGCGGGCCTCGTCGACCGCGCGGCGCAGATAGTCGCGCACGCCGCCGAACCGCTCGAAGTAGGTGTCCATCAGGGCGCGCGCCTCGCCCGCCTCGATGTTCAGCTGCTGGGAGAGGCCGAACGCCGACAGGCCGTACGCCAAGCCGTACGACATGGCCTTGATCTTGCGCCGCATCTCCGCGTCGACGTGCGAGCGCTCCACGGAGAACACCTGCGAGGCGACGGTGGTGTGCAGGTCCTCGCCGGACGTGAACGCCTCCAGGAGGCCCTCGTCCTCGGAGAGGTGCGCCATCACACGCAGCTCGATCTGGCTGTAGTCCGCGGTCATCAGCGATTCGAAGCCTTCGCCGACGACGAAGCCGCGGCGGATCGCCCTGCCCTCGTCCGTGCGGACCGGGATGTTCTGGAGGTTCGGGTCGGTCGAGGAGAGACGGCCCGTGGCGGCCACCGTCTGGTTGAACGTCGTGTGGATGCGGCCGTCCGCGGCGATCGACTTGATCAGGCCCTCGACCGTGACGCGGAGCTTCGCCTGCTCGCGGTGGCGGAGCATGACGACCGGCAGCTCGTTCTCCGTCTGGGCGGCGAGCCAGGCCAGCGCGTCGGCGTCCGTGGTGTAACCGGTCTTCGTCTTCTTCGTCTTGGGGAGGTTCAGCTCACCGAAGAGGACTTCCTGGAGCTGCTTGGGCGAACCGAGGTTGAACTCGTGCCCCGCCGCGGCGTGCGCCTCCTTCACGGCCTGCTGCACGGCGCCCGCGAACTGCTGCTCCATCGCCTCCAGATGGGCGCGGTCGGCCGCGATGCCGTGCCGCTCCAGGCGCGCGAGGAGCGTGGACGTCGGCAGTTCGACATCCTGCAGCAGGTCGCTCGCGCGGACCTCGCGCAGCTTCTCACCGAAGGCCGTCCCCAGGTCCAGGACGGTGCGGGCCTGCGACATCAAATGGTCGGCCTCGGCCCGGTCGTCCTCCTCCGTACCGAAGGCGAGCTGTCCGTCGGCGGCGGAGGCGGGCGCCAGCTCACGGCCCAGATACTCCAGGGACAGGGCGTCCAGGGCGAAGGAGCGGCGGCCAGGCTTGACCAGGTAGGCGGCCAGGGCGGTGTCCATGGTGACGCCGTCCACGGCCCAGCCGTGCTCGGGGAAGACCCGCATCACGGCCTTGGCGTTATGCATCACCTTCGGCTTCTTCGGGTCGGCGATCCACGCCGCGAACGCGTTCTCGTCGGCCTCGTCGACCGCGGCCGGGTCGAACCAGGCGGCCGCTCCCCCGGCCGCGGCGAGCGCGACCTCCGTGACGGTGCCCGAGCCGAGCTGCCAGGTGTCGACCGTGGCGACACCGAGGATCGCCTTGCCGTGCTCGGCCAGCCACGGGGCGAGCTCACCCGCGCCCAGGACCGCGCCGTCCAGCTCGACGCCCGGCGCGGCCGGGGTCTGCTCGGCCTCCTCGGCGCCCGGGTCGACGGCCAGAAGACGCTCGCGCAGCGAGGGATTACGGATCTCCAGGGTGTCCAGGACCATGGCGAGCGCCGTGCGGTCGTACGGAGCGCGCTCCAGGTCGGCGACCGTCCTGGGCAGCTCCACGTCACGCACCATCTCGGTGAGGCGGCGGTTGAGCTTGACCGCGTCCAGGTGGTCGCGGAAATTCTGCCCGGCCTTGCCCTTGACCTCCTCGGCACGCTCGACGAGGTCGGCGAACGAACCGAACTGGTTGATCCACTTCGCGGCGGTCTTCTCGCCGACACCGGGAATGCCGGGGAGGTTGTCCGACGGGTCGCCGCGCAGCGCCGCGAAGTCGGGGTACTGGCTGGGCGTCAGGCCGTACTTCTCCACGACCTTCTCCGGCGTGAAGCGCGTCAGCTCCGAGACGCCCTTCGTCGGATAGAGCACCGTCACATGGTCGGTGATCAGCTGGAAGGAGTCGCGGTCCCCCGTAACGATCAGCACGTCAAAACCGGCTGCCTCCGCCTGCGTGGCCAGCGTCGCGATGACGTCGTCCGCCTCGAAGCCGTCGACGGCGAAACGCACCGCGTGCATCGCGTCGAGCATCTCGCCGATCAGCTCCACCTGACCCTTGAACTCGTCCGGGGTCTTGGAGCGATTCGCCTTGTAGTCCGCGAACTCCTGGGAGCGCCACGTCTTGCGCGACACGTCGAACGCCACCGCGAAGTGCGTGGGCGCCTCGTCACGCAGGGTGTTCGCCAGCATCGACGCGAAGCCGTAGATCGCGTTCGTCGGCTGCCCCGTCGCGGTCGTGAAATTCTCCGCGGGCAGCGCGAAGAACGCCCGGTACGCCAGGGAGTGCCCGTCCATGAGGAGCAGGCGCGGGCGCTGCTCGCCACCCGCCCCGCCGGCCTTGGTCGCCGCGGTCTCGGACTTCTTCTTCGCTGCTGTTTCTGCCACGTCCCCGATCCTGCCACGCCCCACTGACAGTCCCGTCCCGTCCCGCCCCTGCGCCCGGCATTGTCACCGGCGCGTGGGAGGATCGGAGACGTAGCTCACGCACGTGCTCGAAGGGGAGCCGACCATGGCAAGCAAGCCGCCCAAGGGCGATCCGGTCCAGGACGCGCCGCAGGTCGACCAGGTGCAGCACGCGGCGGCGGGGCTGCCCGCCATCGGCCACACCCTGAAGATCGCACAGCGGCAGATGGGCGTGCGCCGCACCGCGCTGACCCTGCTGCGCGTCAATCAGAAGGACGGCTTCGACTGCCCCGGCTGCGCCTGGCCCGAGCCGGACCACCGCCACAAGGCGGAGTTCTGCGAGAACGGCGCGAAGGCGGTCGCCGAGGAAGCCACGCTCCGCCGCGTCACCCCCGACTTCTTCGCCGCCCACCCCGTCGCCGACCTCGCCACCCGCAGCGGGTACTGGCTGGGCCAGCAGGGCCGCCTCACCCACCCCATGTACCTGGCGGAGGGCGCCGAGCGCTACGAACGCGTCTCCTGGGAGCGGGCCTTCGACATCGTCGCCGAGGAGCTCGCCGCCCTGGACTCCCCGGACGAGTCCGTCTTCTACACCTCGGGACGCACCAGCAACGAAGCGGCGTTCCTCTACCAGCTGTTCGCCCGCGAGCTGGGCACGAACAACCTCCCCGACTGCTCGAACATGTGCCATGAGTCGTCCGGCTCCGCGCTGACCGAGACGATCGGCATCGGCAAGGGCAGCGTCCTGCTCGAAGACCTCTACCAGTCCGACCTGATCATCGTCGCCGGACAGAACCCCGGCACCAACCACCCGCGCATGCTCTCCGCCCTGGAGAAGGCCAAGAACAACGGCGCGAAGATCATCACGGTCAATCCGCTGCCCGAAGCGGGCATGGAGCGCTTCAAGAACCCGCAGACCCCCCAGGGCATGCTCAAGGGCACCGCCCTCACCGACCTCTTCCTCCAGATCCGCCTCGGCGGCGACCAGGCCCTCTTCCGCCTCCTCAACAAGCTCATCCTCCAGACGGACGGCGCGGTCGACGAGACGTTCGTACGCGAACACACCCACGGATACGAGGAGTTCGTCACCGCCGCGCGGGACGCCGACTGGGACGAGACCCTGAAGGCCACGGGCCTCGACCGCACCCGCATCGAGGAGGCACTGCGCATGGTGCTCGCCTCCAAGCGCACCGTCGTGTGCTGGGCGATGGGCCTCACCCAGCACAAGCACTCGGTGCCGACCATCCGCGAGGTCGTCAACTTCCTGCTGCTGCGCGGCAACATCGGCCGCCCCGGCGCGGGCGTCTGCCCCGTGCGCGGCCACTCGAACGTGCAGGGTGACCGCACGATGGGCATCTTCGAGCGGCCCGCGCCCGCCTTCCTCGACGCCCTGGAGAAGGAGTTCGGCTTCGCGCCGCCCCGCCACCACGGCCTGGACGTCGTGCGCGCCATCCGCGCCCTGCGCGACGGCGAGGCGAAGGTGTTCTTCGCCATGGGCGGCAACTTCGTGGCGGCCTCCCCCGACACCGAGGTGACCGAGGCGGCGATGCGCAAGGCGCGCCTGACCGTGCACGTCTCCACGAAGCTGAACCGCTCGCACACCGTCACGGGCGCGCGCGCCCTGATCCTGCCCACCCTCGGCCGCACCGAACGCGACCTCCAGGGCGGCAGTGAGCAGTTCGTGACCGTCGAGGACTCCATGGGCATGGTGCACGCCTCCCGCGGACGCCTGGAGCCCGCGAGCGACCAGCTGCTCTCCGAGCCCGCCATCGTGTGCCGCCTCGCGCGCCGCGTCCTCGGCGGCGCCTCCCGCACCCCCTGGGAGGAGTTCGAGAAGGACTACGCCACCGTGCGCGACCGCATCGCGCGCGTCGTGCCCGGCTTCGAGGACTTCAACGCGCGCGTGGCGCACCCCGGCGGCTTCACCCTGCCGCACGCCCCGCGCGACGAGCGCCGCTTCCCCACCGCCACCGGCAAGGCCAACTTCACGACCGCCCCCGTCGAGTACCCGGCCGTCCCGAAGGGACGGCTGCTGCTGCAGACCCTGCGCTCCCACGACCAGTACAACACCACCATCTACGGCCTCGACGACCGCTACCGCGGCATCAGGAACGGCCGCCGCGTCGTCCTGGTCAACCCGGACGACGCCCGGGAACTGGGCCTGGCCGACGGGACGTACGCCGACCTGGTCAGCGAGTGGCGGGACGGCGTGGAGCGCCGCGCGCCCGGCTTCCGCGTCGTGCACTACCCGACGGCCCGGGGCTGCGCGGCCGCGTACTACCCCGAGACCAACGTCCTGGTGCCCCTGGACGCCACCGCGGACACCAGCAACACCCCTGCCAGCAAGTCCGTCGTCGTACGCCTGGAACAATCAGCGACCGACTGAGCGTTTGCTCAGCGAAGGCAGTGACAGGTAGCCGCCACAGGCAGCGACAGGTGTCGACGTCGAACGAACGGAGCCGGACCCCATGGGCGAGCAGCACAGCGTGAAGTTCCCGCAAGAGGTCATCGACGAGTACGCCTCGCTCGGTGTCGATCTGCCCTCCCTGTTCTCGGCGGGCCACCTCGGCACCCGCATGGGCGTACAGATCGTGGAGGCCTCGGCGGAGCGCGTCGTCGGCACCATGCCGGTCGAGGGCAACACCCAGCCGTACGGCCTGCTGCACGGCGGCGCCTCCGCGGTGCTCGCCGAGACCCTCGGCTCCGTCGGCGCGATGCTGCACGGCGGCATCGACAAGCTGGCCGTCGGCGTCGACCTGAACTGCACGCACCACCGCGGCGCCCGCTCCGGCCTGGTCACCGGCGTGGCGACGCCCGTGCACCGGGGCCGCTCCACGGCGACGTACGAGATCGTGATCAGCGACGAGCAGGGCAAGCGGGTGTGCAGTGCGCGCCTGACGTGCATGCTGCGGGACGCCCCCAGGGACGGCGCGACCGGCTGATCCCCCCACGGAGGGCGGGCGCACACACATTGTCGGGGCGTGCGGCTCCGGTCTAGCGTCGGCACATGAGGCACCGGATACGGCTCTGTGCGCTCGCCCTCACCCTCACCCTTCCGCCGGCCCTCGGCACGGGCTGCGGCGACCCCGCCCCCGACCCCAAGAGCGCCACCGCCAGCGCCACCTCTCCCGCCGACCTCTGCACCGCGATCATCACCAAGTGGGCGCGGCAGATCTACGAGTCGGGAGACTCAGGCGGCTCAGACGGCTCAGGCGGCTCGGCCTACGGCGACTACCAGTCGATGGGTCTGTCGAACGGGCAGTACCTGATCCTGCGCGACATCCTGGACGCCGCACGCGCCGAGCGCAGACGCGAAACGGCCACCGCCGGGCGCGAGTTGATCACGCGGCAGGCGCGCGAGCGGTGCGCCGAGCGCTACCGCGGCGGCGGGCCGAGCGACGGGCCGTGGGTGTGAACGCCATCGGCCCGGTCGAGCCGGGCGAGGACACCTACGACCACGAGAGCGCCACCCGCGAGCCGGTACGGCCGCCCACCCCGCGCCGGCTCCGCCACCGTCGTACGGCGATCGCCGCCGCCACGGCGGCGGTGCTGGGCACGGCCGGAGTGACCCTCTACCTGACCCGCCCGGAGCCGCCGCCCGAGCCGCCCCCGCCCTGGCCGTCGCAGAGCGTGTCGGTGACGTACACGGGCGAGATGTCCCGCCCGCGGGCCGGGGAGCGGACGTTCACTTTCGCTGTCAGGTTCACCCAGGAGTCGGGGCCCCCGGTGACCGTCCGCCGGGTCGCCCAGCCCTCGGCGGCGCTTTCGCTGGGCACATCCCCTGGCACCCCATTCACGGTGAAAACGGGAAAACCCCGGAAGTTGATCATCACGATGCACATTCGCGAATGTGGAGAAGTGCCACGGAATGCCGGACTCCCTTTCCTCGAAGTAACACTGCGTAATGCGCGTGCAAAGGCGAGACAGAGTTACATCCTCGGTCCGGAATACGCGAATGATCTTTCCGGAGCGCTGACCGCCGCATGCCCACGAACACGCGTGTCATGAGCCAAACACCATGACACTCCTGCCACTTGTCCTGGAGATTCTCAGCATGCGGATACGCCGAGATCCACCGAACAAGGTCAGATTCGGCCTCAACCGCCCCCTGCGTTCCAGCCCGGAATACTCCGTGGCATAACAAGAGCGTCACAGCCTTGGTCCGACCACTCCACCAGGCACAAAGGCGCCCTTAGAGTCACGGCCAGTCACCGCGCCCACCGGATTCCCCTCAGTTCGGTTCCGCGCTCGACTCGGCATCCCAACAAGGGACAGCCGTGCCAGGGGAAAGGACTGATCGTGCGTCAACGTTCGCTCATAGCCATCACCGCCGCACTCACCGCCGGGGCTCTCACCCTCACCGCCTGTGGCTCACGCGACGACAACAAGAAGGAAGACCCCGGCGGCGGCACCACCGTGGTCATCGGCGTCGACGCGCCACTGACCGGTGACCTCTCCGCGCTCGGCCTCGGCATCCGCAACTCCGTCGAGCTCGCCGTCAAACAGGCCAACGCCAAGGAGTACGTCGACGGCATCACCTTCAAGATGCAGTCGGCCGACGACCAGGGCCAGCCCTCCTCCGGCCAGACGAACGCCACCAAGTTCGTCGCCAACAAGGAGCTCCTCGGCGCCGTCGGCCCCCTGAACTCCTCCGTCGGCGAATCCATGCAGAAAGTCTTCGACGACGCCAAACTCGTCCAGGTCTCCCCCGCCAACACCAACCCGGCCATGACCCAGGGCCCGGACTGGAACGGCGGCAAGAAGGTCCGCCCCTACAAGGCCTACTTCCGTACCGCCACCACGGACGCCATCCAGGGCCCCTTCGCCGCGCAGTACCTGTACAACACGGCCAAGAAGAAAAAGGTCTTCGTCGTCGACGACAAGAAGACCTACGGCGCCGGCCTCGCCGCCACCTTCAAGGACGAGTTCACCAAGCTCGGCGGCAAAGTCGCGGGCACCGAACACGTCAACCCCGACACCAAGGACTTCGGCGCCGTCGCCACCAAGATCCGCAACTCCGACGCCGACGTCGTCTACTACGGCGGCGAATACCCCGCCGCCGGCCCCCTCAGCAAGCAGATGAAGAAAGCCGGAGCCAAGATCCCCCTCGTCGGCGGCGACGGCATCTACAGCGCCGACTACATCAAACTCGCCGGCAAGGACGGCAAGGGCGACTACGCCACCTCCGTCGGCCAGCCCGTAGAAAAGCTGCCCTCCGCCAAGGAGTTCATCGCCAACTACGAGAAAGCCGGCTACAAGGACGCCTACGAGGCCTACGGCGGCTACTCCTACGACTCCGCCTGGGCCATCATCGAAGCCGTCAAGAAGGTCGTCGACGACAACGACGGCGAACTGCCCTCCGACGCCCGCGCCAAGATCGTCGACGCCATGCAGGACGTCTCCTTCGACGGCGTGACCGGCAAGGTCTCCTTCGACGAATACGGCGACGCCACCAACAAGCAGCTCACGGTCTACCAGGTCAAGGACACCACCGACCCGACCAAGGGCTGGAAGCCCGTCAAGTCCGGCACCTACACCGGCTGACCCACCACCCGCAGCACGACACCGCCGCGCGGGGCGCTGCCCGACAGCGCCCC